>NZ_JBXAHO010000004.1:0-296825 GCF_058795195.1 Pseudomonas sp. GW823-FHT06B06
GGCAGGAGCGAGAAAAGCTGAAGGCTGCCCAAGGCAGCCTTCAGCTATGAAACATGTTTACCGGACACTAGTGACGCAGAGCATGGGAACGATCCAGACTCAAAAAAACCCCCCCGCGACCTTTCGGTCCGGGGGATTTTTTCATCGACTCTCTCAGATTTTCGCTGGCGAACGCCCAGGCTTCTTGGTCTGCAGCAAATGCGAGAACACCGCATGCAAATCATCTGACGCACTTTCTTCATCGAGATTGAGCTTGCTGTCGATGTGATCCATGTGATGCATCATCAGGTTCACCGCCAGTTCAGCGTCGCGCTTTTCAATGGCGTCGATCAGTTGGGTGTGTTCGTCGTAGGAGCAGTGGGAACGGTTGCCGCTTTCGTACTGGGCGATGATCAGCGAAGTCTGGGACACCAGGCTGCGCTGGAAGCTGATCAGCGGGGCGTTTTTTGCCGCTTCGGCCAGCTTCAGGTGGAACTCGCCAGACAGGCGGATGCCGGCACCACGATCGCCACGGGAGAAACTGTCGCGCTCGTCGTTGACCATCTGGCGCAATTCGGCAATTTGCTCGGCGGTGGCGTGTTGAACCGCCAGTTCAGTGATCGCACGTTCCACCAGGCGCCGGGCCATGAACACCTGGCGCGCCTCTTCGACACTCGGGCTGGCAACGACAGCACCGCGATTGGGACGCAGCAATACCACGCCTTCATGGGCCAGGCGCGACAGCGCGCGGCGAATGATGGTGCGGCTGACCCCGAAAATTTCCCCCAGCGCTTCTTCGCTCAACTTGGTGCCGGGCGCCAGGCGCTGTTCGAGGATAGCCTCGAAGATATGCGCGTAGACAATATCGTCCTGGGTTCCGCTGCGGCCGGCTTTGCCTGCGCGCGGCTGTTTCTTTAGGGGTTGCAACTGTTCGTTCATGGGCACTCGAGTCGGGAGAACTGCGGCGAATTGACGGTGACTGTAATACGGCACAGTGGGTCGCTGGCAAGTATCGCGTAAAAAACACTGCGATTGTACACAATGGTTGGTGCCAACACGACTGTACGGCTGTTTGTCACTTCCGCTGTATCGCAACGATCCATTACGTTTGAGTTTAGGCTTTAAAGCAGAATTCGCAGCCTGAACAAGGAACAACGCTGTCATGACAGACGCCACGCACACGCAACTGCGCCCCCTGGCCGACACATCGCCATCGGCCATCGTCGCCGGGTTCATCGCCATGATGACTGGCTACACCAGTTCACTGGTGCTGATGTTCCAGGCCGGGCAAGCAGCCGGGCTGACCAGCGGGCAGATTTCCTCGTGGATCTGGGCGATATCCATCGGCATGGCGGTGTGCTCGATCGGCCTGTCGTTGCGCTATCGCACCCCCATCACCATTGCCTGGTCCACCCCGGGCGCGGCTCTGCTGATCACCAGCCTGGGGGGCGTGACCTACGGTGAAGCGATCGGTGCCTATATCACCTGCGCAGTGCTGGTGACCATTTGCGGGCTGACCGGCAGTTTCGAGCGCCTGGTGAAAAAGATTCCGGCGTCCCTGGCGGCGGCTTTGCTGGCGGGGATCCTGTTCAAGATCGGCAGCGAGATTTTCGTCGCGGCCCAGCATCGCACCGCGCTGGTGCTGGGCATGTTCTTTACCTACCTGGTGGTCAAGCGCCTGTCGCCGCGTTATGCAGTATTGGGCGCATTGCTGATCGGCACGGCGTTGTCCGGGGTCATGGGGCTTCTGGACTTCAGCGCGTTCCACCTGGAAGTGGCCACGCCTGTGTGGACCACACCGCATTTCTCCCTGGCCGCGACCATCAGTATCGGCATCCCGTTGTTCGTGGTCGCGATGACTTCGCAAAACATGCCGGGCATCGCCGTACTGCGCGCCGACGGTTACAACGTGCCGGCCTCGCCGCTGATCACCACCACCGGCATCGCCTCGTTGTTGCTGGCGCCATTCGGTTCCCACGGGATCAACCTGGCTGCCATCAGCGCGGCGATCTGCACCGGGCCACATGCCCATGAGGATCGCAACAAACGCTACACGGCGGCGGTCTGGTGCGGGATTTTCTATGGCATCGCCGGTGTGTTCGGCGCGACGCTGGCAGCGTTGTTTGCCGCTTTGCCCAAGGAGCTGGTGCTGTCGATTGCCGCACTGGCGTTGTTCGGTTCGATCATCAATGGCTTGAGCATCGCCATGAGCGAGGCGAAGGAGCGTGAAGCGGCGCTGATTACCTTCATGGTCACGGCATCGGGGCTGACGCTGTTTTCCATCGGTTCGGCGTTCTGGGGAATTGTGGCGGGGGTGGTGACGCTGGTGATTCTGAATTGGAGTAAAAGCTGAAAGATCGCAGCCTTCGGCAGCTCCTACATTGAACGCGTGGCCCTGTAGGAGCTGACGAGTGAAACGAGGCTGCGATCTTTTGATCCAAAAAAAACGGCGACTCAAGGGTCGCCGATTTTTTCAGAACATCAAGCTACCGGATTGATCGGCTTTTCCGGGTACCAGACGTCCAGCAGCGGGCTGACTTCAACACTGGTCAGCTCGGTGCGGCCTTTGAGCCAGGCTTCAACGGCAGCGCGCTGTTCAGCGCTGACCGAGCCACGCTTGATCAGGCAAACCAGACCGTAGTCATCACCGCCGACATAGCCCAGACCGTTGGCTTCCATGGCTTCTTTAAGGAAGGCCTCGAGGAAGGCATCAATGGCTTCTTCGGACAGATCTTCCTTGAAATCCAGGTTCAGTTCGAAACCCAGCTCTTGAAATTCATCGACGCACAATTTTTTGCGCAGACGCTGGGAACGGTTAGTCGCCATTGGAACAATCCTCTTAAGTAATAACGGGCCGCACTTTAGCAGTTTAAGCCGCCAATTGCCCGATTCTCTGGGCCGCGATGCCTACCGTCGGTAAAAAATAGCCGATTGGAGGCCCCACGCACGGCACACGCTGTAGCACCTTGGGGCATAATGCCGACACTTTCATGACTACTGAGGGAATTTATCTTCATGCCCTCGTCTTTTTCCCCCTCGGCTGTAGGGTTTTATTTACATGATCAAATCGTTGCGTCCATTGCTCCTGGCCGGCCTGCTTTTCCCCCTGGCCCTCCCCGTTTCCGCTGATCAGATCAACACCAGCCTGTCGCCCAATGTCGAAAAAGCCCTCAAGGCCAGCAAATTGCAGGACAACGCCCTGTCGCTGGTGATGATTCCGCTCAACGGCCCCGGCACCCCGACCATTTTCAACGCCGACGTCTCGGTCAACCCGGCGTCGACCATGAAGCTGGTCACCACTTACGCGGCCCTGGAAATGCTCGGCCCCAATCACCAGTGGAAAACCGAGTTCTATACCGATGGCACCCTGAGCGGCGGCATCCTCAACGGCAACCTCTACCTCAAGGGTGGCGGTGATCCGAAGCTGAACATGGAAAAACTCTGGCTGCTGATGCGCGACCTGCGCGCCAACGGCGTGACCCAGGTGACCGGCGACCTGGTCCTGGACAAGAACTTCTTCGTGCAACCGCAACTGCCCGAGTTCAACGACGACGGCAACGACGAGAACAAGCCGTTCCTGGTCAAGCCCGATGCGTTGTTGGTCAACCTCAAGGCCCTGCGTTTCGTGGCGCGCAACGATGGCGGCCGGGTGCTGGTCTCCGTGGAACCACCGATTGCCAGCATCCGCATCGAAAACCAGGTCAAGGCGATCAATTCCAAGCAATGCACCGGCGGCGTGCGCTACAACCCGGTGCCCCAGGCCGATGGCAGCGTGACCGTGACCGTCGGTGGCCAGTTGGGTGATGGCTGCAGCTCGCAAACCTACCTGTCATTGCTGGACCACGCGACCTACACGGCCGGTGCCGTGCGCGCGATCTGGAAAGAACTGGGCGGCAGCATCCAGGGCAAGGACGTGCTGGCGGCAACGCCCAAGGGCGCCAAGGTACTGGCCCGGGCCTTCTCGCCGGATCTGGCGGAAATCATCCGCGACATCAACAAATACAGTAACAACACCATGGCCCAGCAGCTGTTCCTGAGCCTGGGCCAGAAGTACCGCACCGACGCCGACGCCGACGACGCCAAGGCCGCCCAGCGCGTTGTGCGCCAGTGGCTGGCGAAGAAAGGCATCACCGCGCCGCACCTGGTGATGGAGAACGGCTCCGGGCTGTCTCGTGCCGAACGTGTCAGTGCCCGGGAAATGGCGTCGATGCTGCAGGCCGCCTGGCGCAGCCCTTATGCCGCCGAGTACATCGCCTCAATGCCGATTGCCGGTACCGACGGCACCATGCGCAAACGCCTGAAGACCACCGCGATGCGCGGTGAAGCCCACGTCAAGACCGGCACCTTGAACACTGTGCGGGCGATCGCCGGCTTCAGCCGCGACATCAACGGCAACACCTGGGCGGTGGTAGCGATTCTCAACGACAAGGCACCGTTTGGCGCATCGTCGGTGCTCGACCAGGTGCTGCTGGACCTGTATCGCCAGCCGAAACTGGCGCAGACCGCTTCGGTGCTCTAACCCCACCTCAATCAACTGTGGGAGCGAGCCTGCTCGCGAAAGCGGCTTATCAGTCACATCGATGTTGAATGTACTGCCGTCTTCGCGAGCAGGCTCGCTCCCACAGTGATGGTGTAGAACCTCCGGATCAGTTCATCTCCCCCTGCACCCGATCCCTGCCTTCCTGCTTCGCCACATACACCCCCGAGTCCGCCCGTAACAACAGCGCATCCGCACCTTCTCCGGGTCGCCAGCTGGCAATGCCGAAACTGGCGGTGACCACGCCTACTTCATCGATCGGCGCACTGCGCAGGCTTTGCCACAACTCCAGTGACAACAGATGGGCCTGCTCGCCACCGATGTCCGGGCAAAGGACCATGAACTCCTCGCCACCCAGGCGGCAGAACACATCCGAACGCCGCAGCCGATGACCAATGCGCTCGCACACCGCCTGCAACACCCGATCGCCGACGGCGTGGCCGTACTGGTCATTGATACGCTTGAAGTGGTCGATGTCGAGCATGATCACCGACAGTTCGCCACCACCGCGCTCCACCCGCGCCATCTCGGTGGTCAGCCGTTCCTGGAAATAGCGACGATTGTGGATACCGGTCAGGGAATCGGTGACCGACAGCGCCCGCAGTTCCTCTTCCACTCGCTTGGTGTCGGTAATGTCGGAAATGTAGCCATGCCAGAGCACGCCGCCGCCGGGCAGTTCCTCCGGGGTCGCCTCGCCACGGACCCAGCGCAGGCCGCGCTGGGGCAATTGCACGCGGTACTCCTCGCGCCAGTGGCTGAGGCTGTTGGCCGAGGCGCGGATCGAGGCGCGCACGCGGGTGGTGTCCTGAGGATGAATCCGCGTGAAAATCGCTTCGGCGTTGAGCAACAGCACGTCCGGCTCCAGCTCATAGATCTCGCGAATACCGTCGCTGGCGTAGATCACGCTGAAACGCCCGTCGAACTCCATCTTGAACTGGTAGATCCCGCCGGGCACATGGGCACTGAGCTTCTTCAACAACAGGTCCCGCGCGGCCAGGGCCTCGTGCACGCGCTTGCGTTCAGTGATGTCGATGCAGATCGCCAGGTGCCCGACCCACAACCCCTGCTCGTCGAGGACCGGGGTCGCCAGCATGTTGACAATCAGATGGCTGCCATCGCCGCGTACCAACGTCCACTCCCGCGCCTCATGGCCACCCTCCTCGCCGCCCTCGACCAGCATCGCGTGACAGGCCGGTACCGGCTTGCCGTAACGCGCACTCAATTCCGCCGAGCGTGCCGCGAGCTCCCGGGGCAAGTGCAGGTTTTCCAGGGTCATGTGCCCGACCACGTCGGCGGCGGTATAACCGAGCATCTGCTCGGCGCCGGCATTGAAAGTGCTGATCACCCCGCGCAGGTCCGTGGCGATGATGGCTACCTGGGTCGCGGCATCCAGCACCCCGCGCAACTGGCCATGGGTGCCGCGCAGTTCCTGTTCGCGGGCGCGCAGCTCCGCGGTCCTTTGCTCGACCATTTTCAGCGCCCGCTGCCGCTGACTGACCAGTACATACAGCAAGGCGCTGAGCAACACACTGAGCAAGCCACCGAGCACGACCAGCGTGGTCACTGAAGAGTGGTTGGCTTGGAGAAAAGCCTCGCTGGGCCGGATATCGACCTGATAATCATGATCGGCGAGACGTAACAAGCGCGTCGTGGACAAGTCACTGTGCGCTGGTGCATTGGGCGATTCAAACAGCACCTCGTGCTGCTCATCGGTGGACAGGTCGAGGATACGCACCGAGAGATAATCGCGACCCGCCTCCGGCAACCCGTCCGCCAGCAACTGGCGCATGCTGATCACCGCCATGACATACCCGAACGGTTTGCCGGTTGCGCCGCCTTTGTTGCTGTGCGGCATGACCGGCGCGACCAACAGTACGCCTCGCGCATAAGCCGGCTCGATATTGACCAGGTGCATCGGTTGCGACACGGCCATGCCCTGATGCTGGTCGGCCCGCTCCAAGGTGGCCCGACGCAAGGGCTGAGCCAGCAAGTCATAACCCAGCGGCGCACCGAGCTTGCTTTGCGTCTGGCTATACAGCACCGCAACGTACTCATCCCGCTCGCCGGCCAATTGCAGTTGGCCGGCGGCATTGAGTTCGCGCAGGGTGAACCCGCTCAGGCCCTCCTCGCGCGCCCGGCGCTCAAAGGCCGCCCGCTGGTCGCGGCTGACCCGCTCGGCGAACGAATACGCCTGGGTCCGGTGCAACAGGGGTTGGGTGTAGCCGTTGAATTCCGCGTGCGAGACCGTATCGGAGTTGGCAAAGAAGCGGCGCAGGCCATCGAGGCGCTGCTCCTGATCCTGGAAACGTTCTTCGATACGGCTGTAGCGTTCGCTGGCCAGTAACTGGAAGCGTTGACGCAATTGATTGTGAAACAGGTTTAGCGTCGACCAGGCGAGCAGTGCCGTGAGAATCGCGCCGACGAGCAAGACCATGAGCGCGACCAGCCCGGCCGAGACATCTTCGCTGATAAAACCCAGGATCTTGGGGCGCACGGCGTACAACGACATAGACGCAACTCAAAACGCCATGTGCGGGAAAGCCCATTGGCCGTGAGTTGAGTTATAGCTATTAGCCACTAATTTGACCAGTGGTGCGGGACCAACAACATCTGGTGCGCCTCCCCTCCTGTAGGAGCGAGGCTTGCCCGCGAACCAGACGCAGCGGTGTAGCAGGGTACACCGCGGCGGCTGGTTCGCCGGCAAGTCGGATCGCCGCACCGCTGGCTCCTACAAAGCGAAGAACGATGACGCGGTGTGGCAGATGCCCCCCCGCGTCCGGCTCGCCTGTCAGCGAGCAGTGATCTTCCACGCGCGATGGATCTTGGCGTTACGGGCAAAATCCGGATCGATGGTCTGGGCGGTGATCTCTTCGATCGCGTAGCGCTCGCTGAGGTTAGGCTCGAGTTCGAACTTGCGGAAGTTGTTGGAGAAGTACAACACCCCACCCGGTGCCAGCCGCGCCATGGCCAGGTCGATCAGCTGCACCTGGTCACGTTGCACGTCGAAGATGCCTTCCATGCGCTTGGAGTTGGAGAAAGTCGGCGGATCGATGAAGATCAGGTCGTACTCTTCACGGCAGGCATCCAGCCAGACCATCACATCGCTCTGCTCCAGGCGGTTCTTGTCGGAGAAACCGTTCAGCGACAGGTTGCGACGCGCCCAGTCCAGGTAGGTTTTCGACAGGTCGACGCTGGTGGTGCTGCGCGCGCCGCCCTTGGCCGCGTGCACACTGGCAGTGGCGGTGTAGCAATACAGATTGAGGAAGCGCTTGCCGGCAGCCTCTTTCTGAATGCGCATGCGCATCGGCCGGTGGTCGAGGAACAGCCCGGTGTCGAGGTAATCGGTGAGGTTGACCAGCAGTTTCACGCCGCCTTCATTAACCTCGATAAACTTGCCCTGGGCCGCCTGGCGCTCGTATTGCTTGGTACCGCTCTGACGCTCGCGGCGCTTGACCACCACCTGGTTCTTGTCGATGTTCAGGGCCTGCGGGATCGCCGCCAGGGCGTCGAACATGCGCGCCGAGGCCTTTTGCGGATCAATGGATTTCGGTGCGGCGTATTCCTGGACGTGGACCCAATCGTGGTAGAGGTCGATGGCCATGGAGTATTCCGGCATGTCGGCATCGTAGACGCGATAGCAGTCGATGCCCTCACGCTTGACCCACTTGCCCAGCGCCTTGAGGTTTTTCTGCAGGCGGTTGGCAAACATCTGCCCGCCTTCACTCAGGCGCGGCTGCTCGATCACCGGTGCCGGGGCTGGCGCAGGTTTGATCGGGTTGCCGTTCTTGTTGTACTGGCGCTCTTGCGGCTCGCTCGGCGCCTGATCGTAGGCCGCCTGCTCACGCTCGGCCTGACGCTGCTCCGGGGTACGACGCTCGCCGGTGACGAATTGATCCGGCAACACCTTGATCAGCAACAGCTTGCACGGCAAGGCGCCGTTCCAGAACGAATATTGCTTATGGCTACGGATGCCCATGCGCTTGCCCAGGTCCGGCGCACCGGTGAATACCGCGGCTTCCCAGTTGAGGCAAGCCTGGCGCAGACGTTCGCCAAGGTTCTGGTAGAGGTAGAGCAGGCTCGCCTCGTCGCCCAGACGCTCGCCGTAAGGGGGGTTGCAGATCACCAGGCCTTTCTGGTTCTGGTCCGGACGCGGCTCGAAGGTCGCGACTTCGCCCTGGTAGATCTTGATCCACTCGCTCAGGCCGGCACGCTCGACGTTGTTGCGCCCCGGTTGAATCAGGCGCGGATCGGCTTCGTAACCGCGAATCCACAACGGTGGCTTGGCCAGGCCGGCAGCTGCACGCTCGGAAGCTTCTTCATGGAGTTTTTTCCACAGCGCCGGTACGTGACCGAGCCACGCAGTGAAACCCCATTGTTCGCGGCGCAGGTTCGGCGCGATGTCGGCAGCGATCATCGCCGCTTCGACCAGGAAGGTGCCGACACCGCACATCGGGTCAGCCAGGGCTCCGCCTTCAGCGGCGATGCGTGGCCAGCCGGAACGGATCAGGATCGCCGCCGCCAGGTTTTCCTTCAGCGGCGCCGCGCCTTGCTGCAGGCGATAGCCACGCTGGTGCAGGCTATGGCCGGACAGGTCGAGGGAGAGGATCGCTTCACCGCGGTCCAGACGCAGATGGATGCGCAGGTCCGGGTTGAGCTTGTCGATGGACGGACGGTCGCCCTGTGGGGTGCGCAGTTTGTCGACGATGGCGTCCTTGACCTTCAAGGCACCGAAGTGGGTGTTGTCGATACCCGAGCCGTGGCCGCTGAATTCGACGGCCAGCGTGCCGTCATTGAGCATGTGGTCTTGCCACTCGATGTCCAGCACACCGTGGTAGAGGTCTTCGGCGTCTTTCATCGGAAAACGCTTGAGCACCAGCAGGACCCGGTTGGCCAGGCGCGACCACAGGCACAGGCGATAAGCGGTTTCCATGGTGGCCATGCCACGCACGGCGGAAGTGTGCTCACGTGCTTCCTCAAGGCCAAGCCCGACGGCTTCCTCGATGAGCAGGCCTTCAAGGCCTTTAGGGCAAGTGAGGAAGAGTTCGAAACGATCGGACATGAGAATTCGGAGCCTTTGCTGAGTGGAGCGGCAACGCATTGCCGGCCCGGTTTTCAATCAGGCGCTTTTCTCGAAGAGCGCCCGCGTGGCACGAAGGTGTGCCGTTCCACCCTTGCTGCCCGGGTTAAATGAGCTTAGATGCAAGGACAGATAAAAAAGTTGATGCAATAAAATGACATAAGTTGACCCTTCGTCGAATAGTCCACCCCGCCAACGGGAGGCATTCTCAGCAAAGGATTAACCTGATCATCCAACGCAGGGCCGATCATACCGGGGTTTGGTCAAGAAATACGCTACAAACATCATGTTACTTAGTGCCATAGCACATTAACGGTTACGTCCTTATGACAAAACGATCATTCCCTCGATGTGACGCATTGGTTAGAACTCAATACAGGTTGGCGCCGCAATGACGCCAACACCTTGGCTCGTCACGCCGGCAACGAGCCCCAACGGCAGAGTTTTTCTGCCAGACCTCGATTGAGGTCTACGCGATAAATACAGTCAACAAGTGAGGGCAACACCCTATGAGAAGACTTAAGCGTGATCCGTTGGAAAGAGCATTTTTGCGCGGATATCAATATGGCGTTGGTGGCAAATCCCGTGAGCTTTGCCCATTTACTCTACCGTCGGTACGCCAAGCCTGGATTAACGGCTGGCGCGAAGGACGCGGCGACAACTGGGACGGTATGACCGGCACTGCGGGAATCCACAGACTCAACGAACTTCACGCCGTCGGCTAACACAGGGCACACACTCCGACATACAATCTGATATATAGCGAATTAACCACGCACGTCCCATCCGGACGGCGGGCTACGGCCCAGGGGCTCCTTTGAAGGGGCCCTTTTTTATGCCTGTTTCATGGCCAACCCAATACCTGTAGGAGCGAGCATGCTCGCGATAAACCTGAGAGCGCCGCGGGGTGTCAGGTTTCCAGCGTTATCGTTAACGACCATCGCGAGCATGCTCGCTCCTACAGGGGGCGGGTTACCTGAGGGCTGCGATCGCGTCTACCGACTCGCGGATGAGTGCCGGGCCTTTGTAGATAAAGCCCGAGTAGATCTGCACCAGGCTCGCACCCGCGCTGATTTTTTCCGCTGCGTGCCTGCCTTCGGTGATGCCGCCCGCCGCGATGATCGGCAAGCGACCGCCCAGCTCCGAGGCCAGCACCTTCACGGTGTGCGTGCTCTTGTCACGCACCGGCGCGCCGGACAGGCCGCCCGCCTCGTCCCCATGTTCCATGCCTTCGACACCCACGCGGCTCAAGGTGGTGTTGGTGGCGATGACCGCGTCCATCCCGGTTTCGATCAACGCCTGTGCGACCTGCGCAGTTTCTTCGTCGGTCATGTCCGGTGCGATCTTGATCGCCAGTGGAACGTGTCGGCCGTGACGCAGCGCCAGTTCCGCCCGGCGCGTGGCGAGGTCTGCCAGCAGCTGCTTGAGCGAGTCACCAAATTGCAGGCTGCGCAGGCCCGGGGTGTTGGGCGAGCTGACGTTGACCGTCACGTAGCTGGCATGGGCATAGACCTTGTCCAGGCAGATCAGGTAGTCGTCGACCGCGCGCTCGACCGGGGTGTCGAAATTCTTGCCGATATTGATACCCAGTACGCCCTTGTACTTGGCGGCCGCCACGCGGGCCAGCAGGTGATCGACGCCAAGGTTGTTGAAGCCCATGCGGTTGATGATCGCCTCGGCCTCCGGCAACCGGAACAACCGGGGTTTCGGATTGCCCGGTTGCGCACGCGGGGTAATGGTGCCGATTTCGACAAAACCAAAACCCAGTTGCGCAAAGCCGTCGATGGCCGCGCCATTCTTGTCCAGGCCGGCGGCCAGGCCTACCGGGTTCGGGAAATCCAGGCCCATGACATTCACCGGCAGTTTCGCCGGGGCCTTGCACAGCAAACCGTTGAGCCCCAGACGCCCGCCCGCGCCGATCAGGTCCAGGGACAGATCGTGGGAGGTTTCCGGGGAAAGTTTGAACAACAGCTGACGGGCCAGGGTGTACATGGGTGGGTTTGACTCGATTGGCGGCGAATTGAGCCGGCGATTATAGCCGGGTGGAGGGGGACAGGCGAGGACCTGTGCTAGACCTGCCCCACTCCACATTCTTGACGACACCACGCAAAGCCTTTACGGCGCAGGATTCTCGCGCAATTGCTCTGGCGACCATTGATTGTCAGTACGCTGGGAACAACTCCAGATAAACGGAAAGTAGATGAGCATCAGCATCAGCATTACACAGACATTCACAACATGGCCTTGAGTCTCCTCACCCATATCAGTCAAAGCCAACTCGACGGCCGCCGCGGATACTGCAAGATTGAGGGCCTGAAATGCCGAAGTTCGGGACGCGTTGACATTCAACAGCGCATCAGTCAGTTGCTCCCGTGAGGGCAGACGTGCCCCGGCCCGTACTTGCAGCACACTTTGCTGCAGTGACTCCGGGTCGGACAACACTGAATCCAGTCCAGCCGAAGGAGACAGCAAGGGCCAGCTTCTGCACAGGATAAAGATGAAATCGTCAAAGACCGCGCCCGTGGCATTCATTGCACCCTGGATGATATCCGCGCCCAGGCTGTAGCCAAGGTCGGCCGCGTATCGACCCGGACCACTCAGCGGCATCAAGGCTCCCAATTCAGCCAGTAAATATTGCAATGTGCCATAAGCTACCGTGGTTACCCCGGTAGCTCCGGCACTGGCTGCGCCTGCGTTGTCCTGCAAAGGGAAGAAGGCGTTGCTCAGATCTCGAGCCACCGTATATATATTGGTATTGATGATGCTCGAAAGCATGGTGTTCGAAGCACCGGTCACGTGCGCGGCAATCAGAGCGCCCATCGTAATGCTGGCCATGCAAACGCGCCCCAGTCGTGACTGAAGACTGGCCGTGCCCGCGCACTCGTCGCGGATGGCGCCCATCAGACTCATCGCGGGTCCAATCATCGTTATAGCAGTCACCTCCCATGCGCGAGATGCCTCGGGTGAATCACCCTCCCGGATAGCTTTTTCCACGTAATAACCGACGATCTGGCGCAATACCGTGGTCAGCGCGACGACCAGGCCTGTACGCGCCGTGATGTTCAATAAATTGCGAGCGGGCTCCCCGGCTTTCCCCAACAACTCCAGACCGGCTTCAAGCACCGTGCGCATTCGACTTTCGCGGGTTTGTTCGTTATCCGCTTGATTTAACTCGGTGGCCCGAGCAAAAAAGTCTTCATTGACCAACTCTTCAGGTAAGCCTCCATGGTCAATGAAGTCGCTCACCCGTCCCACTACAGTTCGGTCTGTCTCGCCTAATTGCCTATAGCTCTCCTCTACCTGAAACGCTACACGACGGTCCATGCTTTCCATGGCCACTGCGACTTGCCTGGGTGTTCCCAACATGGCCAGATGAAAAGCCGACGATCCTTCAAGTCTTGATGAGCTCAACATCAAGTCCGAACTGCGACTGGCCGCAGTTGAGGGTTCCGTCAAAGGTCCAGGTAGCGTAATTACTCTTCCGAAATTTCCCGCGATAGGTAAAGCCATCGTCGTATCCTTTTTTAAACAACAAAAGTTCTCTCAGGGTTGCTCCTTTCACCTCACCATTCACTCTTCTCCCAAGCTTCATCCTCCATCGGTTGAAACACCTCACGCATGAAGCCCTTGACGAAGACGTCCATGCTGAATGCAAGGCCGTTGGCGCCTTCGATTTCCTCATAAAGCAGCGACTTTTCCAGCCCGTCGTCCTTCAATCGAACCAGCACCTGCAGCGTAACTGCCATCAACGCCTTGGCAGTGGGGTACGCTGGTGATTCGCCATCTGCGCCTCGAAGTGAACGGAGAAACGCATGGATGACCTTTTCTCCCTGCCCCTCCATGGCTGACAGCAACTCATACAGGCGCTCGAATTCGGGGTCCGGACGCTTGTTTTCAGGCACGTTCCGGTTGGCTGCACGTATATGCGACTCAATCGACTCGACCGTTGCGCGCCCCCCGCTCTCAGTCGTGCGCAGACTCAAACCGCTTTCAATCTTCATGGGGGACCTCGGTAGGGGCAGTTTGCGTGGCATCGGCCGAGCGCTCGGCAAAGGTCGAATACAGATCCGTGAGCGCCTGCATGGAGGCCCGGTCCAGGGTGCGAACCGACTCTGGCAGGTTCGCCACGCACGCGAGCAAGCGCGGTTCCAGACGTTGCCTCGTCGTTTCAAGATCGAATTCGAGCAACTGATCCGCAAGCCGTGCCACATAGCGCTCTTGCGGGTGATAGTCGAGGACCAGTTCGCCGGACCAGAGCCGGCTCAGGCGCTCGCGAAGTTCATTGCCCTGGGGCCGACAATGCATCGGCAGCAGCACTTGCAACACTGCGCCCGAGCCGGCCGGTTGTGCCGTTAGCCAACGCTCGAACATTTCGTCCAGCCATTCGGGTCGCTTCAACGCGTCTGCGAGCAAATCACGAGCGGACTGCGCAAGGTCGCTGCGCAATCGCTGCCCCAACGCCTGCGATCCCAGCAAGCTGTCAGCCAGATGCTCGATGACGCGCAAGATGCCGTTGGCGTAGCCTTGCGAAAAGGCATGGGCGTGAAGCGCTTCGGCGTCACGCCGAGCCTGCTCTACACAATCACGGGCCCAGCGCTGGGCCTGTTGCTGCAACACTCGACGTCGACGCGCGGCGGCGATGTCTTCGCGGGATACAAGCGCATCGCTCGCCGCGGGAAGGTCAGTCAGGGTTCGGATAGAGTCGAGCATGCTGCACCGCCAAAAAGAAAAGCGCTGTATCGGGTTGCGTGACTGGCCATTGCCTGTGCAGGCGAACAACCGGTTCGGAAAATTGCAGGGGCAGGCGTTCGAGCAAGGCTTGCGGTACCTGCGCGTACAAACTCCATAACGCATTTAGGCCGGCGGCTTCGACCTGCTCCATCGAAACAGGCGAGCTCCCGATCGTCAGGGCGCATCGAACACCCAGGCTGTAACCGGCGAACCGACGCAGGGGCAATGGCAGGCGAAGCAACGTCGCGCCTCGCGCCAGATCGGGCATCAAGCGATGAGCGCCCATCAGCCTTGCGATATAAGGTAACTGTCGCCAATGGCGAACCCACTGCTGCGCCACCGCCGTCGGCGGCGTCGCAGGTGATGCCCCCTGTTTTTCAAGCCCTTCGAGCAGTATTCGGTTGAGCAGACTTCGTGCTTCAGGCCAGGTAAATTCCTCTGGCAAAAGCAGGCGCTGCGGATGCAAGTAACTCAGGGGCTCGGCGAGAATCTGCGATAAAGACTCAACGTGCGACATTACGCTGTCCTGCGCTTGATTGGCGGTAAGCCCAGGCTGCGCCACTGGCCAACAGCAATCCGGTCAACGCGGACAACAACCACGTCCAGTGCGAATCCCCTTGCGTGGCGGCCACGGACGGCGCGATATGCTGGGTCGGCGAGCGCCTGGACAGTACCACCGAGATGTTCTCGTACTCGACCGACGCAAAACTGTTCTTGAGAAAACGCTTGATGTCGGTGATCAGCAATTGCGGGTCGACGTCGAGTTCATGGATCGCCACTGCCGAGAGGTGGACAGGCGGCGTCTTGCGCCCGCCTTCGCCGGCCTCCAGGTCGTAACTGACATGCACTCGCGCCGAAACCACGCCTTCGAGCACACCCAGCGACTGTTCGATTCGCTGCTCCAACGCCGAATAAAGCCGGGCTTTTTCAGCGCGGGGCGAGGCCACCAACGTGTCGGCAGGAAACATCTCTGCCACTTGCAGGCGCGGCCGCGAAGGCAAGGAATAGAGGTTGAGCAAATCAACCGCCGCGGAAAAATCGACCTGATTGATCTTCACCGCGTAACCAGTTTTGCCGGCATCGACTTTCACCGCCGCTATATTGTTGCGCAGCAGCACCGACAGCACTTCATTGGCCTGCTGCTGATCCAGCCCTTCAAGCAGATCGGGTTGGCGACACCCCGACAGCGCCAGGCACAACAGCATCAGCAAAATGCCTGGCTTCATGACGCACGCAACAGGGTTTCGGCAGTACCTACCGCTTTGCGGACCAGTACGTTGAGCAGGTTGATGTCCACGTTGTATTGCCCAGTCAATTCCTGCAACTGGGCCAATACTTCGGGACTGGTGATATTCGGGCTTTGCATCATCTGATTGATGGCTGAAACGTCCTGCTCGCTACTGACCGCAGAACCGGCAAATGCCTCGATCAATCGGGACTCAAGGGATACGATCGGGCCTTCGTGTGGGCCGCGCAGTTCCGTAAAGACTGCCCGGTCAATACCAGACAGAGAAATGTTTTGAATAGCCATGCGATGTACTCATGAAAATGGCCATCGTCACGTACCGATGGCCGGTCAAAAAAAGAAGAGTCAGCGAGCGGCCTGGATGATCGCCATGTCGATATCCTTGAAGCCCTTGATCGTGTTGGTCTGAGCGTTTCGAAACACCGTGTAGGACGAAAACGCGGCCTGATAAGCCGCCAGCAGACCAGGGTCCGATGCATCCTTCTTCAAGTCATCCAGCGCTTTGTCCAGCGCAGTCTTGAGGGAGGCGGCGCCGTTTTCGAATGCCTCGGCCTGACGCCCGAGAAAGTCATCGGAAAAGTCGATGGGGATAGCAATGTCAGCCATGAATCACCTTTTAGCGTTGTGTAGGAAAATGCCATGATGACGAAGTCATCTTGATGTAGCCCTGCGGGCCGGTCTGGAACGACTTGCCCCCGAGCAAGTCGTCCTTGAGCTCGACGGTGAAGTGCACGTAGCGATCACCCCACTGCCGGTAAAAGCTGTCGATGTACCGGCGGGCGTTCGCCAGTTCGGAATCCTGCAAATTGCCTGCAACGGCAAACGTGACACTGTCCTCGTGCTCAATGCGGCTGTAGGCCAGCGACAGCCGCTGCAAACCCTCTTGCGCCAGATCGACGAGCTGCTTGTCCTCCTGCATTTGCACCGTTATGTCCTGGGCATAAGGCGCGGCCAAGAGCAGTACATCGAGCAGTTTTGCCTGCTTTAGAGGGGTGAGCAGATTGCGTTGTGCACTCAGCAACAGGCGCGGTACCGAAGGATCCTTCAGGTCTATGGAGTGCCAGGCCAGTTGCGGATCATGGTCGACCAGCAGTTGCTCAAGCCGACGACGCTCCTGATCCATCACCAGCACTTTGCCGCTCAGTGTGTTGTGGCGCACCAGCACTTGCCGACTCCAGCCGGCATCCCGTTCGGAAGTCACGAACACATAGATCGCATTGTCACGACCGCTCAACACCTTGGCCTCGTCACTGGCTCCAATGATCAACGCGCGAACATCGGTTTCAGGTGTGGGTCCAGGCATCGACCAGATGCCGACCACGGTGACCAGGGCAGCCAGCGCCAATCCGCTGGCGAGCCATCCAGACCAACGGGCACGCCACCACGCGACAGCCACGGCGTCAAAGGTAGCGTCAGGTTGCAGCCCGAGAAGTTCGGGTGCCCAGGGCTGGTCTTCAGGTCGCACGGCTATTTGCAGGCTGCCGATCTGCACCTTGGTCTGGAAAGCACAGTGGCGTATTTCCGTTGACTCATCGAGCACCCGCAGCGGCAGGCCTTGCGGCGTGACTTGACCGGCCAATACCTCAAAGTTGCATCCCCCCGACTCCAGGGGAACGAAGATGGCATCCGCTGGGACACTGGCAATCAGTACCCCTTCTCCTAGTAGATCCACAGTCCCTACCACGAACAGGGTTGTGCCTGCGCCGAGGGGGAATTCGCAACCTTGCAGCGCGCCATTGAGTATCCGTAGAACGCAAGGTTGTGGGTCAGGTGCCGTCAGAACTGTCACCGTTCAAGCTCCAGGGCTATGAAATGAACGGGCATGGTAGAAAGGCTGGCTGCAGGCTTCATGATCGAATTCTGCTGATTGTGCCCTGCAGAGCATCAGAATCTGGCGCCAGCGCTCATGACACCCTCATTGTCGAGCCAGGGAAAACACCTGATAACGCTGCCAGACCTTGCGCGCATAGCGCAGGCGCTCAGCTTGCCGATGCGCAGAATTGCCGGCGTTATACGCACCCACTGCCGTCCAGTTGTAGCCATAACGCGCGATAAAATCGGCAAGCACCGACGCACCGACTTCAACTGACAGGCAAGGATCAGCCAGCAGGCGCTGCTCAGTGATGCCCTGGGTGCTCAAACGGGGTAAATGATGGCTGTTGATCTGCATTAACCCGATGTCTCGAGAACCGTCCTTGTTGTAGTTCATTGCGTTCGGATTCTGTCCCGACTCGACATCGGCAATCGCTCGAAGCAGTTCGGGTTCAATCGCATGTCGCGCCCCCGCCTGACTCCAGCACCAGGCTTGCGCCTGGCCCGCGCCAAGGCACACCAGCACCGTTAGCCACTTGATTCTGCGCGGTATCATGCCAAGCGCCGCTCGCTGACCAGCGTCGGTCGCTTGCGGACAGGATGTTCCTGGGTCAAGGCCTGATAGGGCACATGAGGCGATCGTTGCAAAGAACTCCAGAGCGGCTCAGCCACCGGACCACCTGACAGTCCGGACCAACGTGACGACGCAATGCCATCAACGGATCGCAGTCTGGCCAGAGTCCGCCAGTTCGCATACAGGTCGCGGGCATTGAATGGATTGACGCCGAACAGCACATTCCAGGCGGCCAGTCCCTGTTCACCGATTGCGCTTTCGCAAAGCCCGGCTTGTTCGAGCTCGTCCCAGGCTGCCGCGTGCTGGTCAAAATAAGCCAATACCACGGCATAGAGAATCACCAGCAAAGAATTGCCCGACGCGCCTTGTTGCAGGGCTCGACGAGCCATCAGCAAGGCCGACTCGGGACTTGCGGCAAGCGCAATGCGCATACGCAAGACCTGCGTCCTTACGCAATCAGGATCATGCCGCAGAGCGTTGTCGATGCTTAGCGCGGCCTGCTCGTTGCGCCGCCAGAACCAGTGATGCCAGGCATGAAAGTAATGAACGTCAGCCTGATCGGCAGTCAGCAAACAGCGTCGGAAAAGCACCTGGGCCGCGTGCTCGCAGCCTCGCAGACTGGTGAGCAAAGCCTGGCGGGCCAATGCAGGGATGTTGCCTGGGTCCAATGCCAAGGCACTGGAAATCGCCGATTGTGCCTCATCGATTGCCCGGCCCTGATCACACAATCCGATCATTGCCTGCCCCAGCCATGCATCCGCCAAACCGTACCAGGACAGTGTGTGCCCGCCATCGAGCTTCAGGCACTGGCGAAACTGTACCAGCGCATCGCGCAGACTTTGCGGAGTGTGCTGCTGCACGCTGCACAAACCACGCAGGTACGCCACCGCGGCCGGGTAGGACGCGCACGCATCACCAACAATATGCAAGCCGGGAATACGCTGCGCAACCACACACGTCAATGCCCCAAGCGACGCCCCGAGATCACTTGCATCCAGTGTCTGACCATGCAGCAGAGCGTGATCGCGGCCACGGATCAACTCGACCGACCATTGTTGCTGATCGGCCGAGCCGCTACAGCGCCCGCTCAAGCAGAAGTCCGCGGACAACTGCCCGACCAGCGACCGCACATCGACCGGTTGAGCATAGGCCGCCATCAATCCCGAGGGAATGACGTGCAACACCTCGCCGAACGCCAAAGTCAACTGACGGATCATCAGATCCTGCAGATCCAGCGCTGCTGTCTCCCCCTGATTGCGAAACGGCAGAACAGCCAGCGAAGGCGCCACGGTACTCGCCTCACCCGTCGTGTCGAGTTCAACAACCGCACAGGTAAATCGATAACCATGGCCGTACACGGTCGTAATGAAATCCTTGTTTTCCCTGAGCAGCTTGCGCAATGCATAAATGCAGCGGGTCAACGATTCTTCGGCGGCATCCATTTCGGGCCATACATGATCCAGCAAATAATCCTTGCTGACCACCGTCCCCGTTGACTTCAATAGCAGGCGCAGTACGTTTAACTCTTTGGGTGGGACGTGAACCCCCTCTCCATCTCGCATCAGCGTTCCATCGCTTTGCAATAGCCAGTGGTCAAAAACGAATGACTTGACCGGCGATAGATCAGTTGCAATGTCCATACTTTGAAATTTCTCTATAGAAAGTTGCTCAAGCGTAATCAAGCCTGTGAGTGATCAGGCTCAAGATAACAAGCGCTTGACTATAGGAAATTGAGCAGGAGGATTCCGTAGGACTATCACCTCAATGGCGTAGGAAATTACGACAATAACTGTAAGCTCTCTTTAAAAATCATGCCCCCCTCACCAAACGACAAATGTCACCAACCGTCCGCCACTCCTTCACAGCAGCAGCCGGTAGATCGACACCAAACGCCTCATTGACAGACATAACAATTTCTACAACACCCAGGGAATCAACACACAAATCTTCCACCAGTCGTGAGTCCGCCTTGATCGTCCGTCGATCAACCTGTAGATAACCCGACAGCATCTGTATAACCTGACGTTCAAGATCATCATTCATTAAACCCGGCATTATTACCTCCAACAAAAAATTCGGTGCGGCAGCTTCGCTTCAAAAATTCAACATAGCCTTCAACATATCTGCGTACTGATTCAGATGTGCAGACAAGGTCTTATTGAAGTTATCGTGATAGGAGTTGGCGTTTGAATATTTCTGGGTGAATGATTGCAGTGTGTTCTTCATGCGTTCTTCCTGGGCATTGAAGCCGGTTTGCCAGTACTGGAATTTCGCGTTATCCCAAGTAATCCAATAAACATTGGGCGGTAAACCGTTCATCATCGTCGTCAACGGCCCGAGGTCCATGACCACACTGAACGTACCGTTCCCGTTATTGCGAAGGCTGGTGGCAGGCAGGCCTAACGCCTTGAGCCATTTTTCCGCTTCCTCCCTGGAAGCGCCTGGAGGGGGAAACATGCCTGGAGCGGGAAACAATACTGCCGCAGCGTTTGGGGGTGAGTATTTTTTAATCAGCGCATTCAACGCATGCCTGATTTCGCCCGCATTTAATTCGACCTCCTTACCTTCGTTCGCGCTTTTGATCCAGTCCTTTAACTTTGCGCTGACCTCTTCGTTGAAGTCTTTAAAGAATTCCGAGTAAGCCGCAATGATATGTTCATAGCCGGCCAGATAGCCGTTTTTGATCAGGTTGATCAACTCCAGCAGTTTGTCAAAGAAATCATTCGATGAACTGATGCTCTGTTCGAACGCTTCGGCTACTTCCGTCGGCGGCGAGAACCTTTCTTGCAGATCGAGCTGAATATGCTCCTGAGCAACGTCCAGGCATTGGCGCTGTTCCGGCGGCAGGGTTTCTTGGCAATGCGTCATCACCGCGCCACACTGGCGCAACTGCTGCGCCCACATTTGCCCGCGCTCGGCTTTGGCTTGAACCAGATCACCAAGCTCTGCAATAAGGGTTTGCTCCGCTGCGCCCGCTAACAGTTTCTCGACCATTCTTTCAGCGCCCGATTGGAGCTTGAGCATGGTTCCAAGGTTGCGACTCAATTCCTTTGCCGAACGATCCAGCAATTGCCCGACGGAAGAAGCGGATTGATTCTCGAAAGGAATTTCGGGTGGTAAAGGTGCGTCGGTAACAACGTTTAAATTGACCGACGATTTAACGGCTTGCAGTGTGTAGTTGGAAATTATCATTGCATTTCCCTACTCAAGCCATTCTGCCAATGACTTCAATCCGCGATTGAAATAACTGCATCACTATGTCCATGAGTTTTTGCAAGAGCGCCGCATCGGCCGAGTCTTTTGCCCCGACTTCATCGCTCAAGCTCTTTTGTGTGCTTTGCACATTTTCTTGCAACACCTGTTCCTGCCGCGCCGCATGCTCGGCCATGCGAACCATGGTGGAGACCACCTGACTCATGCCCGTCGACATCGCGTTAAGCGCTCGACCGATTTCGAGTTTCCTTTCAATGCCTTTGCTGCCCATCTGGCTGAGCCAATCCGACGCTTGGCCAACCTTCTGTGCCTTGGAAATTTCCTCGTTGAACCATTGCTGCTCCTTGGGTGTAAGGGTCGAGCCCTCGGGTTTGAAATCCACTGGTTTCATCCGGCCGAAATCATCGAACACCGTTATCTTGTAGGTCGTTTCCGGGTTCCAGTCAGTGCGGTTGCGATCACGTGTAAGGTCACGTTCGATGTTGCCAGCGTCCAGGGCGTTGCGTTTATGCAGGCTGATATCAGTATGTTTTTGCGCAAGCCCTTGAAAGGACTTGACCATGGCAAAGCCGGCGATTGCACCGGAGACCACCGCAGCCGAGAAGGCGCTGTAGATCGCCGCCCTGCCGGATTCCATGATGGCCTCGCCCTGGAGTTTGCTGGCCTCGGCCTGCATCACACTGAAATGCCCGCGCAGTGCTGCGTTGGCGACCCGCGCAATGTTGACCGCGATGATCGCGGCGATCAGCACGTTGGCGTGTTTTTCCCAGGCCCCCGGATCGAAGATCAGATCGTTACGCACTTCATCGCTGACCAACACCAGGGCCGCAGTGAAGTCTTGCCAATCGGATTCGGTGGGTTGATAGGCATCGATATCGTTCTCAAGCGCCTGCACCGCAGGAAATGTCGAGTTACTGCTCTGGAGTATTTGCTTTGCAACGCTCCCGTCTGACAGGGCCGGTTGTAAAAGCCTTTTTCCTTGGAGGTCTTTGGAGAACTGTTCCTGAGCAACCAACTCGCTCAAGCCCGCATCGTTGAGCGGATCGTACGCCGGGACCACAGGCGTGCGCACAGGCGTTGCGTTTATTTGAGACATGACGAATTCCTTTTTATGAGCAGGTTCAGATGTACCGAGCCATTTGCAGGCTGACGGAATGGCTGCGTTGCAGATCGGAAAAAACATGTTCGATATGTCGGGTCCGGTCTTGCATGGCCTTGCCGTAGTCTTCGACCACTTGAGTGAGGTAAGAGGCAATTGATTCGCTGATCGCCATGCGCACCTTCACGTCCGCCAGGTGTTCTGCCGCTTGGGCCTGATGCATGCTGCTTTTAATGCCACATCCAACTTCCATCCCCACGCCGACGAACTCGGTAAGGGTTCGAGCGATTTCGAGATTGGTGGCGTAACGTGCCAGGGCTACAGGATCAGCACCGTTGGTGATGAAACTGCGCAATTGAGTCAGCATCTGGGTCGCCGTGTTGGCAGCCGATGTGGTCATCTGCTTCACGGCCTGCACCGCCGCAGGTGCAGCCTGCGACACCACAGTTGCCAGTTTTGACGCGACCGCGCCGATCATCGGCCCAATCACCTGAGCACCCACGATGGCCGCCAATGCGATGGCTGCAATGGTGGCGCCGATGCCCGCGATCATGCCGGCGATTTGCGCAATGTCCTTCGCCGTTTCGGGATCAACGCCCACCGCGACCAGCACCTTGGTGTAGAGATCGGTAAAGAAGCTGATGGCTTCCTGCATGACCGTCATCAGCGGCTTCATCGCTTCCGCCATGAACGACACACCTGTAAGTTCCTTGACCACCTCGTCCGCGATCATGACTGCAGCCCCGATCACCCCCACCGTTACGAGCACAGGGTTGAGGGTCAGAACACCGGTCGCAATGGTGGCGATGGACACCAGCGCGCCAATGATTTTGCCGATACAGCCCATGGTCTTCTGCAACGCTTCGGCTTTTCGGACTTCTTCCAGGTACTTGTCCGACTCGAGCTGCATTTTTTCCTGCAGTTTGGCCTGCAATTCCAGAAACAACTCTTGACTGAGCTCTTCCTTGTTCTGCGCCGACTCGCCGAGCAGCTCGATGATCTTCAAGCGGTTCAACAGTGCCAGTGCACTGCTGCTCAGCGCCTTTTCATCCGATTGTTTAACCTGCGGTCCACCAACGCCTGCCTCCAGGACTTTTGCGGTCACGATCGCGAGGACCTTAACGGCGGCATTAGCGATTTCGATCAGTTTGAGATGGGCACTGGTGGATTTTTCAAAAGCCTGGGTATGATTCGCCAGCTCGCCCTTGAGATGATTACGAAGTGCCAATTCGCTCGCATATTCGGGTGATTCAGGGTCCAGCTTCGTCAGACGCGCCTCGCTTTCGTCCAGCAAGCCCTGACACTGCTGGACTTTCTCGCGCAGCTTCTCCAGATTTTGCTGACTACCGCCAACGGTTCCCTCAGCGGCCTCAAGTGCCGCGACGGCCTCAGCATATTCAACCGCCAGTTTTTCATGACCCTGTTGCTTAGCCCCGGCCATGCTCTGCAACATCGCCAGGCGGTGTTTCAGCTTGTTGACGTCGACCTCGCCGATCAGCTCGCTGATCATCGCCATCAGCAGCGTGAACAGATCGCCTTCCGACTCTTTGCCGCTCGTGCGTGCCTGCGGCAGATGCAACTGTGGACGCCCCGTAGCTGCCGTGGATTTACCGTGCTCGTTGTCGTAGTTCACCGACATCAATCCGGCCAGCGCTTGCTGGCCCGCTTTCTGAAAATCCACCGTTCTGGCCGCCTGGCTGGCGGCTTTGCCGTAAATCTCAAAGGCTTCGTTACGGCTGAGCCCTCCGGCATAACCCGGGTTGAATGTACTTCTGATTTCACTCATGTTCAGTCCTCCGAACAATGTTTTTCAATGTGAGCCAGGGTGTCGAGATACACCCGGGCCTGTTTGCGCAGTTCCTCTTCCGTGGCCTGCTCGAGTACGTACTCGAAACACAATCGGGCCTTGCCGATCTTGCCCAGGGCGAGCTGGCACTGACCGCTGTAGAACATCGGGCGGTAGTCGTTCTTGCCCTGGGCAAAGGCGATGGCGTACAGGTCGATCGCTTTCTGATGGTTTTGCTTGAGCTGGTGCACCGCCGCCAGTCCCAGCCAATACTGGCTATTGTGTAAGTCGTAGATGCACAGGAAGTGGAAGAACTTCTCGGCATCGTCCAGCCGTCCCTGCTCATAAAACTGGAAAGCAAAGGCATAGAGACCGTCCATGTGCTCATCGCTGATGCCCTGCACGTCCTTTAACGGCGCACCCGCCATCACGGCATCCACGATATCCAGAGCGATTTGCTCGTCTTGTTGGTTGTTGCGACTCATCAGTCACACTCCTGAAAAAACGTCAGCGCCGCTGACGAATGCATTGAGCCAAAGCGCTGGCAGGCACGCTGCCAAATTGCGCTCATGCCAACGCTGGATAGATTAAGAAGGGGATCAGGCCTGCTCGACTTGCTCGAGCCAGATCAACAGGCGCAGGACTTCTTCGACCTCCTGCACCTGGAGGAAGCTGTAGCGCTGGTGGGTCTTGAAGATCCGTCGGGCCAGTGCGATGTCATTGATCACGGGCACGCCAACCTCTTTGGCATACGCTCGAACGGCCAGGGCGCGCTGGTTGGTTTCCATCAGCGAGATGAACGGCAGCAGGGTGATTTCCGGGCGGAAATACACACCGATGGCGATGTGGGTGGGGTTGGCGATGATCATCCGCGAGCTGCGCACGTCGGATTTGACCTGCTCGGACAGGAGTTCCCTGTGCAAATCGCGACGGCGGCCCTTGATCTCGGGATTACCATCCTGCTCCTTGTGCTCGCGCTTGACGGCGTCCTTGTCCATCATTTGATCTTTCATGAACAACCAGTATTCACTCAACGCATCCAGCACGACGATCAGCAGCACGCATCCCAGGAACGCCAACACCAGAACCAGCAACAAGTGCCCCCAGATCGAGAACAGCTCCGGGGCCTGGGCGAACAATTGGGCAAACAACAGTTGCCGCTGCGTGATCCAGACTATCCACAACGCCATGGCAAAGCTGCCCAGGTACAGCAGCGCTTTGACCGTGTCCTTGACGGTGCGCAGGCTGAACAGTTTTTTGAAGCCATTGATCGGGTTCAGCGCACCGAGATTGAGCTTCAGGGCCTCGCTGGCCAGTGCAAAGCCGCTTTGCAACAACGCAGGTAGTGCACTGGTCAAGACGCACACCAGCAGCAACGGCAGCAATGCCTTGAGCCCGACCAGCACCAGCATCGCCGAGTACGCCTGCATATCCGTGTCAAAATCACTGGCAATGATGCGTCGATAGACTTCCATGACCTCCACCAGCGAACTGTTGAACACCATGTAGGTGATGCCGCAGAGAGTCAGGCAGGTGACCACCAGGTCCTTGGCCTTGAACGTCTGGCCTTTGCGTGAGGCGTCGCGCAGACGCTTGGCGGTGGGCTTCTCAGTCTTCGAGGCGCTGGACGACATCGGCGGCCTCCCCTTCACGGCCCAGATAGTGTTCCAGCCCTTGGGATTTGCCGCCCATGCGCAGGACTTCGTCCGGCAGGTGCACGCCGAAATACAACATCAACACCACCAGCGCCACCAGGCTCTTGACCGTCAGCGACACCGAGAACGCGTTCATTTGCGGCGCATACCGCGAGAGCAAACCGAGCAGCGCTTCGCTGACCAACAACGTGGCCACCACCGGGGCGCTGATTACCAGGGTCTTGCTCACCAGTGCATCCAACAGGCCAACAATCGCGGACAGGTGTATCTCGCAACCATTGGCTGGCGCGCAAATGCGGTAGCTGTGCCCAACGGTTTCAAGCATCAGCAACATGCCGCCACCTTCGAGATAGACCGCTGCGGCGAACAACTGGAGAAAATTTGCCAACTCCGACGTATCGACGCCATTGGCCGGGTCCACGGTGCTGCTGAGCATTGCCCCGCGCTGGTTGTCGATCAGGTTGCCCATGGCGTGCAACACCCAGAACGGCCAGCACAGCAGGCATCCAAGCAGCACGCCAATGCCGGCCTCACGCAACACCAGGCCGAAGAATGCCAAGCCGTCGAGAGCCGGCAACGGCACACCCACATAGGCCCAGAACCCCGTCGCCACCAGCACAATGACTGCCTGGCGTGGCGCCCCCGTGAGCACACCGCTGTTGAGAAAGGGCAACATGAAAAAAATCGGCGCCAAGCGAGCCACCCCCAGGATGGCGGCGGCGAACCAGGCGTACAGGTCAAAAAACAACGTGACCGACATCGCGCTAACCCAACGCCAGGCGGATGACTTCACGGCTGAAATCGAGCAGGGTTTCCCCGTACCAGCCCGACAACAGGAACAGGCATGCGGCAACAGCCAACAGCTTGAAACCGAACGGCAGGGTCTGCTCCTGAAGTTGCGTCACCGTTTGAATCAAACCCACCACCAGGCCGACCACCGTGGCGGCAATGATCGGCCAGGCCACCATCAACAGAATCAGGTACAGGGTTTTATTGCCGGCATAGACCAGATCGTTCATGAGCCGCTCCTACGCCAGCAAGGTCAGGTATTGCTTGACCAGCCCGGTCGACAGCAACGCCCAGCCATCCAGTGCCACAAACAGCACCAGTTTGATCGGCACCGAAATGATCACCGGGCTCATCATCATCATGCCCAGTGCCAGCAGAATGCTGGAGATCACCAGATCGACGATCACGAACGGCAGGTACAAATAAAAGCCGATCTTGAAGGCGCTTTTGATTTCACTCAATGCGTAGGCCGGCAGCAGGGAAAACAACGACGGCGTGAGCTCTTCATCGGCGGGCAGACCGAGGTCGGACTCACTCTGCACCGCTTGCGCCCGCTCAAAGAACAGCGCCAGTTCCGGGTCGGTGTATTTGCGCAAGTATTCCTTGTATCCCCCCAACCCGTTCTCGGCAAAATTCACCACCGACTCGATGTCGGTAAAAGCCACCTGTTCTTCCTTGTAATAGCCATAGCCTTGCTTCATCACCGGCGTCATCACGAAAATCGCCAGCATCAGGGCAATCGCATTGAGGGTCATGTTCGAGGGCACTTGCTGCAAGCCCAAGGCGTTGCGCACGATGACAAAGACGATGGAAAACTTGATGTAGCAGGTGCCGGCCGCCACCAGGAACGGCAGCAGTGAAGCGAATGCCAGCAGCGCAATCAACGAGACGTCATTCATCGCGGCATTGCGTCCATTGAGTCGTTGCGATAGACCTCGAGCAACTCCACAGCCAGCTGCTCTTCCAGTTGCACCAGTTCGCCACGGGCCACCGGCTTGCCATTGGCTCGCACTTCGATGTGCCGCGCCGCATCGCCCGCCAGCGGGATCAGTTGTCCCCCGATAAACTGCGACAGCGTGGCCAGGTCGATTTCCTGGGTCGCGAGCACGAACTGCAGACACACCGACATAGCGCCGAGGTCAACATCGGGCTCCGGTGCGGAGTCTGCGGAGCCTTGGGCGTCGGGCTCGGTCAATTGCATGTGTATCCCCTGTTCAGTAAAAGTGAAAACGCCGAGGCATAGATGCCCCAGGCAGCATCGTTGCGAACGCTGAATGATTCGCAGGACATCGCCCGCCTTCAGCCGTATCCCATGTCTGAGGTGACTCGACCCCAGCATCAGCTCCAGGCACAGCGGCAAATCGCTCAGCCATGAGTCGGTGTACAGGGGCGCGCTGGCGGCCCGTGCCGATGGCAATCGGGTCAACCACAAGCGCCCACGACGCGTGTCGAGCCAAGGCAGCTCTTGCGGTGGCAATTGCCCGGGAAGCACCACATCGACGTCGGATAATTGCTGGTAGTGCAAGTCGTCTACCTCCAGCAGCAAGGGTTGCGGCACCGCGCGGAACAGTTCGGCGATGCTCATCAGCGAGCACTCGACTGTCAGTAACGACCGCAAACCCGGGAGTGATTGATGCAACCAGTCGCGGGCGTCGATCAAACCCCGCCATTCCCCGCCCTCACCTGATGCGCGAAAACACAGGTAGCCCGATTGCCCTGGCGGATGGCCTGAACCGGCGACGACATTCGCGCTCCGCCAGCGCCGTATCGCTTGCGCGCCGGCACGTGCCTGGGCGTTGATCCGGCGCAACTTCAGTGCGCTCATGCGCCCTGCCCGGCGTCTTCGGTCTGCTCGTCGTCCGGCGGCTGCCGCGAGCCCTGGCGCTGCTGTTCACCTTCGCTATTGGTCAGGCGCCACGTGGGTTCGCGGACCTGCTCCAGCGACACTTTGAGTTGTTCGAAAACCAGGGCATTGCTCGGGCTGAGTTGCAGGTTGCGGGCAGGCTCATCGGCCACGCGGCTGACTGTCACTTGCCCGCTGACGGCTCCTTTATTGAACGGAACCTGAAACAAGCCCCGGTCGGCAACCGACAAGGTTTCGATGATCGGATCGATGACAGGAGGTACTGGCGGCATCACGGGCGCCGAAGCCGCAGGTGTGGCAGCTATGTGCACATGGCGTACGGTGGGGAGGCTCGATAAGGCTTCGGGCCTTTGCCCTTCGAACTCAGGTATCGGGGATGCACCTGGACGAGTGGTAACTTCGACCGACAGCGGTTCGACGATGTTTGACGGCGGTTGGATCGGCCCTGATTCAACAATGATGGGAGTCGCCAGGTTTATCGGTGCCGACGCGACAGCCCTGGCGACAACAGGCGCAACGTCAACCAAAGGTGACAACAACCGGGGCTGCACAGGTTTACTCAAAAGCGGCTGCGCTGGGGGATGAGACGACGGTGTGAGCGGCCGTACTTCGTCGACTTCAGCAGCCAGCTTTTCCGGGAGCGTGACCATCGCCTGCAAAGTGCTTGCACGACCAGCGTCCATCTGAGGCCGATGACGCAGGATCAACGGCACCATCAGCGCCAGGACACCTTGGGGCAGTTCATCCTCCTGCACCGATACCAGCCTGTCGTGCAACTCATCCATCGGCCGTTCGATGACGGGTTCCAGGGGTTGAACCGGCAAGGGTGAAATTACAGATACAGTGCTCATCGCGAAACTCCGTTCATCTCTTCGACTTCTCTTTCATCCCGGCGCACCTGTTCCAGCCGTTGCCTGCGTAACAGAAGCTGAACAGCCCCTTCGTATTTGTCGTGCTTGCGCTGTGCTAACCGCAGTTGCTCGCGCTGCTCCTGCAACGCTTGCTCAATCTCCCGGCACTGCTGATCGACCCGGTCACGCTCAAAGCGCATCAGATCGATCTGCCGCCGGATGACCGCCTGCCTTCGCAACAGCGCCAACAGTTGCCCGTGATCAAGCACACAGTCATTGGCGCGATGGCTGGCCAACAAACTGTGTAGCTCCGCTTTTTGTGCGTCGAAAGCGGCCCGCTCCTGCACCAGCGGCTGCAGTTGCTGCCGGGTACGCGTTATCAGCAGTTCAGCGCGTTGCCGACGGAACTGGCCGAGTGCCAACAGGCGAAGACGATCGGCTAATGGATTCATGCCATCAGCCCCTGTAATTGGCCCAGGGCTTCGTCCGGCTCACAGCATTCACCCGTGGGCTGGCGCAACCACTGGTCGAGGGCTGCGCGGCGCTGCAGCGCCTGGTCGTTGCCGGCGTCCGCGCCTGGGCTGTACTCACCCATGTCGAGAAAAACCTGCAGCTGCTCAATCCGCGTCAGCGTATCCCGGGTCGCCGCCGCCAGTTGCTGCACCTGGGGCGGGGTGACTTGCGTCGCCACGCGACTGACGCTGCGCAACACATCGATTGCCGGGTAGTGCCCCTTGGCCGCCAAGGCTCGGCTGAGGTAGATGTGTCCGTCGAGAATCGAACGAATCTCCTCGGCGATCGGGTCCGGCTCGTCGTCGCTTTCCAACAACACCGTGTACCAGGCAGTAATGCTGCCGGAAGCGGTCACACCCGGTCTTTCCAGCAGGCGCGGCAAGGCATCGAACACTGAGGCCGGATAGCCCCGTCGCGCCGGCGCTTCACCGGCCGCCAGGGCCAGGTCGCGACGCGCCCGGGCGTAGCGTGTCAATGAATCCAGCAGCAACACCACGCGTTGCCCCTGGTCGCGAAAATACTCGGCGATGGCGGTTGCCTGCAGGGCCGAATTGCAGCGGTCCACCGAGGAAAAATCCGACGTGGCATACACCACCACGCAGCGCGCGCGTTTTTCCGACTGGCGCAGGTGCTCGATGAATTCGGTTACTTCGCGGCCGCGCTCGCCGATCAGACCGATGACAAACACATCAGCGTCGGTGTGGTTGATCAGCATATTGATCAAGGTGGTTTTGCCGGAGCCGGCGGCGGCGAAAATGCCGATGCGTTGGCCGACACCGCAGGTCAGCAAGCCGTCAATGACCCGAATACCGGTGCGCAACGGGGTGTCTACCGGGCGCCGCTGCTGGTACGACGGCGGATCGGCATCCACCGGGTAGTCCTGTTGCGCCAGCGCCGTAGACGGTACCAGACGCTCGACGATAGTGCCCTGAGGGTCGACTACGCTGCCGAGCAAGGCATCACTGCACGACAGTTGCAGGGTCGAGCCCGTAGGCACAATCATCGATTCCCTGGACAAACCTTTCGCATCACCCAGCAAGGTGAGCAGAACAGCGTCGGGTTTGAAGCCGATGACCTGCGCCCGTGCAACGACCTGAGGCAGGCGCCAATGCCGCCGTACTTCGCAGACCTCGCCAACTACCACATCGCCCAAGGCGGCTTCGATCAAGGGTCCGCTCAAGCGCAAAGGATGGGCCGCATGCCTTTCCAACCGCATGTTCATCGACGTAAAAGTTCGCACAGCGTTTCGATTGCCTGCACGAAAGCATCCAGGGCTTGCGCGAAGTGCTCAGCGTCGCCGAGGGCATGGGCATTTGCCATCAAACGCAGTTCGAGCCGTTCCTGAACCACGCAAAGGTGCAATTGCCCGGTGCGGGAAAAAGCATTGCCCTCAAGTAAGAACTGCATCAAATCGAAGGCACAACGGCTCATTGCACCCGGGCTCGCTTCTGCAACCGTCGTCCAGATCCAGGCATCGCCATCGACCAACGCCACGTTGATATCGGGCAGATTCTTCATCTGCATTTCAATGGTGCTGTGACTATCAAAATGTCCTATCTGGCTGTCCTTGCAGCCACTAAAACGTAGCGCTTCGCGTAACAGGTCGGCTATATCCATTGACATCATTGCGGGGTTCCTCACAAGGTTTTGATCACATTGACGGAGACGGTCTCGCTGACTTCGCCGAACGACATCACGTCCAACTCGCGACAACGCCCCTCGATAAGCTTCTTGATGTAGCGCCTAACATCGACCGAACACAGCAGCACCATGTCCTTTTGAGCAATGTGCACACTGTCCAGGGCGACGCTCAGGCGATCCATCAGCTCTTCGGATTCGGCCGGCTCGAGGTTGATGAAACTGCCGGCCGAGGTTTGCCTAATCCCGCGCCGCACCACCTCTTCGAATTCAGCCGACAACAGCAACACCCGTAAGTCATTACCCTGGGCAAACTTGTTGCTGATGTAGCGGGCCAGCGAGCCACGAACGTGCTCGACCAGCACCAGCACGTCTTTTTCCCGGGACGCCCAATGGGCCAGGGACTCAAGAATGAGCTTCATGTTACGCACGGAAATACGCTCGCCGATCAGGCGCTGCAGCACTTCGGCGATCTTCTGCACCGTGACGTGGCGATAGACTTCCTTGAGGAGATCGGGGCAGCGGGTTTCCATTTCGTCGAGCAGTTGCTTGGTTTCCTGCACGCCGAAAAACTCCTGGATGTTGCGCGCCAGCAAGGTGACCAGGCAGCGGTAGCATTCCTCGTCCGCCGGCCTCAGGTGATAGCCCAACTGCTGCACCCGTTCCTGGTCGGTGGCGTTGACCCACACCCCGCGCAGGCGATTGCTGTCGCTGCCGTGCACCAGGGCAAAGCCCATGGGTTCCAGTTCCGGCGAGTAGTCGAGCAACCGCCAGTGATCGAAATGGATATCGTATTGCTCCGCGCGCACTTCGTTGATCAGCACCGCCACTTGATGGGCCGGCAAGGCTTCGCTGCCGCGCAGTTGCGGCTCGGGAATGCGCAGCCCGTAATCGACGAAAAACTGGCTGCGAAAACGCGCCGCCCAACGGGCCCTGGTCAACTCATCGAGGCGCGCGGTGGGCACCAACAACATCAGCGGGATGGTTTCGGTGGCAACGTTATCGATGTCCTCGAGTAGGCCCGGGCCGGTCTGCAAGGCTTCACCCTGCGTCGACGCTGACCGACTGTCTCCCTGCCCCTCGCCCCGGGAGGCCTTGCGCCGGCGAAAGTACACCAGCAGTCCCAGGGCCGCGGCGATGGGTAGGAAGGTCAGCAGCGGAAAACCGGGCAACAGTCCAACGCCCACTGCCAGCAGCGCCGTCACCCCCAGCACGAACGGATGCCCCAGCATTTGGGCGAGCATGTTACGCCCCAGATTCGCATCATCGCCGTTGACGCGGGTGACGATGAAGCCCGCGCCGATGGCGATCAGCAAGGCTGGAATCTGTGCCACCAGACCATCGCCGATGGTCAACAGGGTGTAGGTCGACAAAGCTGTGGACAGGTCCATGCCCATCTGCCCGACGCCAATGGCCATGCCGCCGATAAAGTTGACGAAGATAATGATGATGCCGGCGATGGCGTCGCCCTTGATGAACTTCATCGCGCCGTCGAACGAGCCGTACAACTGGCTTTCGCGCTCCAGCACACTGCGTTTTTCCTTGGCTTCCTCGGCCGTTATGGCGCCAGCCTTGAGATCACCGTCGATGCTCATCTGCTTGCCGGGCATGCCGTCAAGCGAGAAGCGCGCCGCGACTTCGGCCACCCGCTCCGAGCCCTTGGTGATCACGATGAACTGGACAATAGTGACGATGGAAAAAATCACGAAGCCCACCACCAGGTTTTCACCGATCACGAACTCACCGAAAGAGGCGATGATCTCCCCCGCATCAGCCTGGCTGAGGATCAGCCGGCTGGTGCTGATCGACAGCGCCAGGCGAAACAGGGTGGTCAGCAGCAGCAACGCCGGAAAGGTCGAGAAACTGAGGATGCGTTCGATGTAGAACGACCCCATGAATACCAGTAGCGAAATCACGATGTTCAGGCCGATGAGAAAATCCACCAGCACCGTCGGCAGGGGAATGATCAGCATCGCGATGATCATCACCATCAGCGACAGGATCAGCAGCTCCGGGCGAGCGCTGACGTTGCGCAAAAACACATTGAACATGGCGGGTCAGTTCCGGGAAAAAGTCATGAGGTGCCGCCGGGACGACGCTGCTCAATACATTCGAGGGCATAGGCGATGTCAGCCAGGCGCATAAACTGTTCTGCCAGACGCAGCGGTGCCTGTTCATCGGCAAACAGCGGCGTCGGTAATTGCAGGCTGAGCCGACGCACCTTCTGCAGCACCGTCGAACGCTCATGGTGCGCACTCAACAGCAGGCGCTCGCCCAAGACGCCGAGCAACAACTGGTCGAGATCATCGGGGTAGGTCAGCACACCGATCAGGAACACCAGCCAGTCGGGTTCATCGGGGTTGTGCCGGCAGATGAGTGCATCACCGAGCAGGCCGCGGATAAACAGTTCATCTGCTGAACGCAGGCGTTTGAGGTCGTTCACCCGGGCCAGCAGTTGACCGAACTCCACGTGTGCACAACTGGGATCCTGGGCGCCGATGTCGGTGAGTAATGCCGCTTCAATGAAGGCCAGCACAGCGTGGCGTTGCGACGGACCGTAGAGGGCGATCCAGTCCTGATAACAACTGACCGGTCCGCAGTCGAACTCAATAAAATCCCGGTAGGTCTCGCGCAACAGGCCTGCACGCACCGTCATGCTCGCACCGAACATTCTGGCTTTGAGGGCGGTATTGATCCCGGCACTCATGCGCTTGGGGGAGCCTTGGGCAACCACCGTCTGCAATAACATTTCAAGCCGCTGACGAGTCCGTGTCTCGAGTTTTTTCCGGCGCAGCAATTCGCGCAGCACCAATGCCAGGTCGCTATCGTCGGGAAACAGGTTGCGTACCATCTGCAGCAACCAGCTGTCGGACTTGTCCGATAGCCGCGCCAGGCTCAGTACCTGCCGCGCCTTGGGCACGGTATCGTCCTCCAGGACTCTTTCGAAGGAGTCGGTCATCGCGTCGGACTTGAGCTCGAACTGCCGCCGGCCACGGAACTGGGCCAAGGCTGCAGACATTTCATCGCTGATCTGCACAAAGCGCCGGGCCACGTCGACCGTTATGCCGTCGTCAAGATCAACCTCTGCATCGACCTGCGGTTGCGGATGCTGGGCAGCCTTCTCGGCATTCAAGCGTGCCTGGGCCGCTCGCCCACCGGAAGAAATCGGTGGCAGGATCATTTTTCTGAGCTCCGGAAAAAGGATCGACGCACCCGTTCATGCTGCTGCGGGCTCAGCAGTCGCGCATCCGGCTCCACCGTGGTGGGTTCAAGGGCGTCGAGAATTTCCCTGGGCTGAATCAGGAACACCCGCACCGTATTGGCCGAGCGGCTCTGCCGATAGCTGAACAATCGGCCGATCCACGGAATCGAACCCAACACCGGTATCCGTCCGATTTGCTCGCTGTTGTCCTCGCGGGTGAAACCGCCGACCAACAGGCTCTTGCCCTGGGGCACTCGCGCCACCGTGCTGATACGCGTACGGCCGACCATCGGCAGTGTGCTCGGACGCTCTCCCTCACCAGGGTTTTCGATTTGGTTGCCGTCTTCGATATTGAGCGACATTTCGACCTCGTCCGCCCGGGCGAAACGGGGCAATACGCTGACCAGCGTGCCATAGGTCACGTGCTGCAGATCGACAGTGCGCTCCCCCACCAGTGGCGCATAAAACGTGCGGTTGTTGTCAAAGATCGCCGGCACGTTTTCTTGGGTCAGGATGACCGGCCGCGAGACCACATTCGCCCGGTTGGTGCGCTCCAACGCCATGACCTGGGCGACGAATGATGCCCCATCGAGGGTGGTCGCCGAGCCAGCATTGAGCGATGCGGAAAATTTCCCGCCCGAATTCACCGTGCCTTGCCAATTGATGCCCAACTGGTTGAGTTCGTCCTTATGCAAATCGATGATCCATAACGACAACTCCACATGTCGTTTCGGCGTATCCAGTGCACTCACGAGATTCTCGATAAAGCGCACCTGCTCCGGCAAACCCTTGACCAGCAGGCTGTTGGTGTCCGGATAGGCCACCACGCGAATGTTTCCGGCGGCCATCTCCCGGGCAATGATTCGCGGCGCAGCCGGGTCCTGATCAGGGGATGTGGTCGCCAGGCCTTCCAGGGGAAACGCTGGCATCGCCCCCTGCACTCGCTGTGCCCCGGCTTGCGCCACGGCCGGCTCGACCTCGCGCTTCTCCCCGCGCAACAAATCCTCGATCACGGTTGCCAGCCCGGGGATGGTCACCTTGTCATCGCGCAGCTCGTATTTACGGTCGCTGACAAAGGTGTTGTGCACCTGGATAACGCCAATCTGCTGTCTGCCCAGCAACAGCTCCGAGCGTTGGTTATCCATCAGACCGGCCGCTTGCACCACCAGATCGACATACATCGGCGGCCCCGACACATGGAACGTACGCAGGCCGTCATGGCGCAACGGATAACGGCCATCGAGCAGCCCGGACCGTTCGAGAAACGCCTGAAGCCTGGCCACGGTCAGGGTCTGCAGCGACATCATCGAGCTTTTCACTTCCGCGGCGTCATACAGGTAGATCGCCTGGCCATCGCTGTACCAGATCAACGCCATCTGTGCGCTGACCCGCTCGAAGGTCCGTTGCGGTGAGCGCAGGTCAAAACTGCCGGAGATCCGCTTGGCCGAGGCAGCCTTGCTGATGATCACCGGCTTGCCCAACGGCCCGGACAACTCCGAAAAAAACGTGCGCACACTCTGTTCGCGAGCCACGTATTCGTCGGCATTGGCCCGCACCGTATACGGCACCAGCATCAGTATGGCAGCCAGCCAGAAGGGCAAAACATACAAGGTTTGAACTGCGCGATTCATCGTTTCACTTACTTGGAAGGTAGGTAATGTCCGCCAGGCTGCTGGGTGTGAAGCCCACCAGCTCGCGAATTTCCTTGGAGAAATGCGAAGAAGAGGAGAAACCGAACTCCAACGCCAGATCTGTCAGGGAACAGTCCTGCAGACTCATGTTCAACAGCGCCTGGGCCGTCCGCCAACCGCGCAATGCGGGCTTGGGCGCCGTACCGAGCGCCTGCCAGCACAATCGACGAAAATGCGATACCGACACCCCATAGCGATGCGCCAGAGTCGTGAGTTTTTCACTGTGGGTACCCTGTTCCAGCAGAAAGCGCACAAGCCCGTAACTCTCAGTCTGGCGCAACACACTGGCAAAGGCCTGATAGGCCGTTCCGCCAGCCATCGCCTGTTCGAGGTACCAGCGCTCTAGTGCCTGCTCCGACTGAACCTGGGAAAAAGGCACTGGCAATGCCGCCCAAGGTGCCTGACGATCTCGCGCAGTGATCGGCGCATGGCCCAGATCGATGAACACCTGCAATTTCACCAGCGGTGCCAGGCCAGTTGGCAGGATCGACACACTGCCGTTGACCTCAAATCCGCTGGTGACTGCAATCAGCCCTTCCCAGCCCATCGGTAGGCAGCAGGTCGAGACGCACTGCGCCGGGGCCAGACAAACGGCGATTTGGTTGACACGCAGATGCAACAGCCGCTCACAGGAGCGGGTATTAGAGGCACGTGTGGCGTGTAGTGATTCGATGGGCACGCCAACCTCCTTTGCGTCCTGACGATGTAGGTCGGCAGGATGCTGGGTGGGGCGTGTCGAATCCTGATGTAAATGTGATGAAATCCGGGCTGGCATATGCCTTGCACCGGTTCACGCATCAGCACGCAGGCCAACGGCGGAATGCGTGCCAGGACAACGGCGTCGTCAGCCGCCCCTGCTCATACGGGGTCCGGGACGACGTTTTTTTTGGAAGGTGCGAAATCGATGAACGAACCCTCAATCGGCCCCTTGGCCTGGGTCAATGGCAGCGATGCCCCGGAAAAGACCGAAATCAACCTAGGCTTCATGGCCCTGAGCGACTGCGCTTCGGTGGTGGTCGCTGCCACCCAAAGCTTCGCCCAGCCCTACGGACTGACCTTGAACCTCAAGCGCCAGTCGTCCTGGGCCAACCTGCGGGACAAACTGGTGAGCGGCGAACTCGACGCCGCCCACAGCCTCTACGGCCTTATCTACGCCGTGCACCTGGGCATCGGCGGCGTGGCCCCCACCGACATGGCGGTGCTCATGGGCCTGAACCAGAACGGCCAGAGCATCAACCTCTCCCATGGCTTGCAGGCCGTCGGCGTGACCAGTCCTGAAGCACTGGACCGTCACGTGCACCAAACTCGCCCAAAACTGACCTTCGCCCAGACCTTTCCCACCGGCACCCATGCCATGTGGTTGTACTACTGGCTGGCAAGCCAGGGCATTCATCCGCTGCACGACGTCGACAGCGTCGTGGTGCCGCCGCCGCAAATGGTGGCGCACCTGCAAGCCGGGCGTATCGACGGCTTCTGCGTTGGCGAGCCCTGGGCTGACAGCGCGGTGAAGCAAAACCTCGGTATTACCCTGGCGACCTCCCAGGCCATCTGGCCCGATCACCCGGAAAAAATCCTCGGCTGTACGCGCGCTTTCGTCGAGCAATACCCCAACACCGCCCGAGCTTTGGTGATGGCGATCCTCGAAGCCAGCCGCTTCATCGACGACAGTGTCGAAAATCGCCGCAGTACCGCGCAATTGCTCAGCGCTGCGCAGTACCTCGATGCGCCGTTGTCGTGTATCGAACCACGGCTGCTGGGCGACTATGCCGACGGCCTGGGCAACGAATGGCAAGACCCGCACGCCCTGCGTTTCCATGGGCAGGGGGCGGTCAACCTGCCCTACCTGTCCGATGGCATGTGGTTCATGACCCAGTTTCGTCGCTGGGGGCTGTTGCGCGACGACCCCGATTACCTCGCCGTGGCCCGTCAGGTTCAACAACTAGACTTATACCGAGAGGCTGCCAGCGCCGTCGGTGTTGCCATCCCAGGCAATGAGATGCGCAGCAGCCAATTGATCGACGGCAGGGTCTGGGACGGTTCGGACCCGGCCAGTTATGCCCGCAGCTTCAAGCTGCACGCCATGAGCGACAGCTTGCCTCTACTCGCCAGCCGCTGACAGGAGACTGCAGACATGTTGCGTATCCTGCTGATCAACGACACCGCGAAAAAAGTCGGCCGCTTGAAAGCCGCCCTGACCGAGGCCGGTTTCGAGGTTATCGACGAATCCGGGCTGACCATCGACTTGCCCGAACGCGTCGAAACGGTGCGCCCGGACGTGATCCTGATCGATACCGAGTCACCGAGCCGCGATGTCATGGAGCAAGTGGTGCTGGTCAGCCGCGACCAGCCACGGCCGATTGTGATGTTTACCGACGAACACGACCCCGATGTGATGCGCCAGGCGATCAAGTCCGGGGTCAGTGCCTACATTGTCGAAGGCATTCACGCACAGCGCCTGCAACCGATTCTCGACGTGGCCATGGCGCGTTTCGAAAGCGACCAGGCCCTGCGCGCCCAACTGCACGCCCGTGACCAGCAACTGGCCGAGCGCAAGCGCATCGAGCTGGCCAAGGGGCTGCTGATGAAGATGAAGGACTGCAACGAAGAAGAGGCCTACACCCTGATGCGTCGCCAGGCGATGAGCCGCCAGCAGAAGCTGATCCAGGTGGCGGAGCAGATCATTGCCATGAGTGAGTTGCTTGGCTGAGTTTTTCTGGTGCCGTTGAAGGCCTCTTCGCGAGCAGACTCGCTCCCACATTTGAAATGCATTCCCCCTGTGGGAGCGAGCCTGCTCGCGAATGGCCGCAACTCGGTCCCAACTGTTGGCACAGATCTGGCTAAGTAATCCCTACAGGTAACCAACGGCGGTTGCCCCACCTACGACAAAGACGTCGCTCACCTCATTTGCCCCATGGCGAATCAGGTGGCGGCGTTTTTTTTGTTTTGGCTCCCGTTCGAGACTCCTATCATCTGAGGTGCGCGATGAATTCAAGCTTCTGGAAATCCGGCCATACCCCGACACTGTTCGCAGCCTTCCTCTATTTCGACCTGAGTTTCATGGTGTGGTACCTGCTCGGCCCGCTGGCCGTTCAGATCGCTGGCGACCTGCACCTGACCACACAACAACGCGGACTGGTGGTGGCCACGCCGATTCTGGCCGGGGCGGTACTGCGCTTCGTAATGGGGATGCTGGCTGATCGCCTGTCACCCAAGACTGCCGGCCTGATCGGCCAGGTGATCGTCATTTGCGCATTGTTCGGCGCCTGGAAACTCGGCATCCATACCTACGAGCAAGCCTTGCTGCTGGGGCTGTTCCTCGGCATGGCCGGCGCCTCCTTCGCCGTGGCCCTGCCCTTGGCATCGCAATGGTATCCGCCACAGCACCAGGGCAAGGCCATGGGCATCGCCGGGGCCGGAAACTCCGGCACCGTACTCGCGGCGCTGATTGCACCGGTTCTGGCGGCTGCCTTTGGCTGGAGCAATGTGTTCGGCTTTGCGCTGATCCCGCTAATCCTGACGCTGATTGTCTTCGCCTGGCTGGCCAAGAATGCGCCTGAGCGGCCGAAAGCCAAGTCGATGACTGACTACTTCAAGGCCCTGGGCGACCGCGACAGCTGGTGGTTCATGTTTTTCTACAGCGTGACCTTCGGTGGCTTCATCGGCCTGGCCAGCGCCCTGCCCGGTTACTTCAACGACCAGTACGGCCTGAGCCCCGTGACCGCCGGTTACTACACGGCAGCCTGTGTGTTCGGCGGTAGCCTGATGCGCCCGCTGGGAGGCGCCTTGGCCGATCGTTTCGGCGGCATTCGCACCCTGCTCGCGATGTACACCGTGGCGGCCATCTGTATCGCTGCCGTCGGTTTCAACTTGCCCAGCTCCTATGCCGCGCTGGCCCTGTTCGTGTGCACCATGCTCGGTTTGGGTGCAGGCAACGGTGCGGTGTTCCAGTTGGTGCCCCAGCGTTTCCGTCGCGAGATCGGCGTCATGACCGGCCTGATCGGCATGGCCGGCGGCATCGGTGGATTTGCCCTGGCGGCAGGCATGGGTGCGATCAAGCAAAGCACCGGCAGCTACCAGATGGCATTGTGGTTGTTCGCCAGCCTGGGGGTGCTCGCCTGGTTCGGCCTGCACGGCGTAAAACGCCGCTGGAGGACCACTTGGGGTTCGGCCGCCGTGACGGCTGCACGGGTTTGACGCCGCCATGAGCCTGCAATTAAGTTTTGCGCAAGCCAGCGCCATCGGCCCGCGCGATGAGAATCAGGACGCCTTGCGCCTCGTCACGCCGGCCCCGGCGCTGGCAGCCAGCAAGGGCTACCTGTTCGCCATCGCCGATGGCGTCAGCCAGTGCGCCGACGGTGGCCTGGCGGCTCGCTCGACATTGCAGGCCCTGGCGCTGGACTACTACGCCACGCCGGAAACCTGGGGGGTTGCCCAGGCGCTGGATCGCTTGCTGCTGGCGCAAAACCGCTGGCTGCAAGCCAACGGCGCAGGCCAGCCGCTGCTGACCACCGTCAGCGCCCTGGTCCTGCGCGGTCGGCGTTTTACCTTGGCCCATGTCGGCGATTGCCGGGTGTATCGCTGGCACGCCGAGCAGTTGCAGCGGGTCAGCGAAGATCACGTCTGGGACCAACCGGGCATGCAGCATGTACTCAAGCGTGCACTGGGCCTGGATCAACACCTGGTACTGGACTTTCTCGATGGCGAACTGCGTATCGACGAAAGCTTTGTGCTGCTCAGCGACGGTGTCTGGGCGGCCTTGGGCGACACCGCCATTGCGGCGATCCTGCGTGACCAGCCGGACCTGGACAGCGCCGCGCAAACCCTGGTCAACGCCGCACACCTGGCGGGCAGCCAGGATAACGCCAGCGCACTGCTGGTGCGGGTCGATGCCCTGGGTGAATCCAATATCGGCGATGCATTGATCCATCTGCAGCAATGGCCACTGCCCCCGGCGCTGAAACCGGGCCAGGTTTTCGAGGGCTGGCAGATTGAAGGGATTCTCAGCCAGAGCCAGCAGTCGTTGCTCTATCGGGTATTCGACAGCCAGCAGCAGCCCTGGTTGCTGAAAACCCTGACCCCTCGCCTGCATGACGATCATCAGGCCGGGCAAGCGTTGCTGTCCGAAGAATGGTTCCTCAAGCGCGTAGCCGGGCGGCACTTTCCTGAAGTGCATGCGGCCAGCCAGCGTCAGCATCTGTACTACGTGATGCGCGAATATTCGGGCTCGACCCTTGCTCAAGTGCATGAACAGATCGGACCCATGCCCCTGGCCCAATGGCAGGACGTGGCTGAACGCCTGCTGCGAGCGGTCGGCATGCTCCATCGACGGCAGATCCTGCATCGCGACATCAAGCCGCAGAACCTGCTGTCAGGGGACGACGGCGAGTTGCGCCTGCTGGACTTCGGCCTCGCCTACTGCCCCGGCCTGTCTGAAGATCAGCCCAGTACACTGCCTGGAACTCCAAGCTATATCGCCCCGGAAGCCTTCCGCGGGGAGTCACCGACGCCGCAGCAGGACCTGTATGCGGTGGGGGTGACCTTGTACTTTCTGCTCACCGGGCATTTTCCCTACGGCGAAATCGAAGCCTTCCAGCGCCCCCGGTTCGGCGTTCCGGTCAGTGCCAGCCGCTACCGCCCTGACCTGCCCGAATGGCTGGCGCAAAGTCTGGAACGTGCGGTTGCCGCAGACCCGGCTGAGCGCTTTGAAACCGCCGAGGAATGGTTGCGCCTGCTGGAACAGGGGGAGCGACGCAGTTTAAGCGTACGTCCCAGGCCTTTGCTGGAGCGCGAACCGCTGAAGGTGTGGCGGACATTGGCCCTGATGTCGCTGCTGGCGAACCTGGCGTTGCTGTTCCTGGTGTTCCATGGCTGAGCCTGCATTGCCCTTAAAACCGATCATCGTCATTTCGTGAGGAACAACACTATGAACGCAAAAGTCTGGCTGGTGGGTGCGGGTCCCGGTGATCCTGAATTGCTGACCCTCAAGGCGGTGCGCGCATTGAAAGAAGCCGACGTGGTGCTGATCGATGACCTGGTCAACGGCGCAATACTCGAACATTGCCCTGCAGCGCGGATCGTGGCGGTGGGCAAACGCGGCGGTTGCCGCTCCACGCCACAAGCGTTCATCCATCGCCTGATGCTGCGTTATGCCCGGCAGGGCAAATGCGTGGTGCGGCTTAAAGGGGGTGACCCGTGCATTTTCGGGCGCGGAGGCGAAGAGGCCCAGTGGTTGCGCGAGCGCGGGGTTGAGGTCGAACTGGTCAATGGCATCACGGCCGGGCTTGCAGGCGCCACCCAGTGCGATATTCCGCTGACCCTGCGCGGTGTCGCGCGGGGTGTGACACTGGTCACCGCCCATACCCAGGACGGCAGCAGCCTGAATTGGCAGGCACTGGCCCAAGGCGGTACGACCCTGGTGATCTACATGGGGGTGGCCAAGCTCAGCGAAATCCGCGAGCAGTTGTTGGCCGGGGGGATGGCGGAGGATACGCCGGTGGCGATGATCGAAAACGCTTCATTACCGCAACAGCGAGAATGTCGGAGCGATCTGACGGCTATGGAGGAAGATGCCTACGTCTTTGAGCTGAAAAGCCCGGCGATATTGGTCATCGGTGCAGTGGCGGTTGGCGAGAAGATCAAAAGATCGCAGCCTGCGGCAGCTCCTACAGGGATTTGCGCAGTACCAATGTAGGAGCTGCCGCAGGCTGCGATCTTTTCAAGTCACCACACAAATCTCAAATCGCAGACAAAGAAAAGCCCGGCATGAGCCGGGCTTTTCTCGTAGCTGTGGGCTAATTACTTAGCTTGAGCTTCAACCTGCGCTTCTACGCGACGGTTTACAGCACGGCCAGCTTCAGTAGCGTTGTCGGCAACTGGGCGGGATTCGCCGTAGCCAACAGACTGAACGCGGGACGATTCAACACCGTACTGGTTGGTCAGAACTTGCTTAACGGCGTTTGCACGACGCTCGGACAGTTTCTGGTTGTAAGCGTCAGGACCGACGGAGTCAGTGTGACCTTCAACAGTGGTGCTGGTGGATGGGTACTGCTTCATGAAGTCAGCCAGGTTCTTGATGTCGCCGTAGCTGTTAGGCTTGACTACCGACTTGTCGAAGTCGAATTTCACGTCCAGCTCTACACGAACAACTTCAGCAACTGCTGGGCAGCCATCAGCGTCAACAGTTACGTTGGCTGGGGTGTCCGGGCACTTGTCTACGTTGTCGCAAACGCCATCGTTGTCGCTGTCGGAGCAGACTTCTGGTGCTGGAACTGGAGCAGGAGCCGGCTTGGAGCCGCCACCGAAGTTCACACCGATACCGACGCTAGGAGCCCACTCGGTGTTGCCCTGGTCGATGTTGTATTGAGCTTCAACGCCAGCACGGGCGTAGAAGTTGTCGGTGAAGTACAGCTTGGCGCCGCCGCCAACGTTGGCGAAGGTGGAACGGTCACGACCGTTCGAACCGTTCTGGTCGATGCTCTGGTCGGAGAAACCGGCCGAGACGTAAGGACGCAGCATGTCGCCTGGGTTGTTGAAGTGGTACAGAGCGTCCAGAGCGGTGTTCGCGCCCTTGATGTTCTGGCCAGAGTCGGAACGTACGTTGTGAACTTCGTCGTAAGCCAGACGCAGCTCAACGTCGTCGGTCAGGAAGTAACCAACAGAGCCACCGAACAGGTTACCGTCGTTTTTGAAGTTACGGGTGCTGTCAAAGTACTCTTTCTTGGCGAAGCCTTCGATTTCAACTGCGCCTTGGCCCTGTGCCAGAGCGCCGATCGAAGTGGCGGCAATAAGAGAACCAATGGCCAAGCCCAAGGTGTTTTTCAGTTTCATCCGTTAAATCCCCATCTGGTGATTGTGAAGCAGTCCCGCAAACCGGGGGACAACTCGGCGGCAAGTCTATCAGAACTTGCCTACACGTAAGAGATATTTGCGCCGAACTAAGTTTCAGCAATGCCCGCAAATTTCTCACGCAATTTATCTAGAGCGCGTTTGTACCGCATTTTTGTAGCGCTCAAGCCCATGTGCATGATGTCTGCGATCTCCTGAAACTCCAGCTCTGCGACAAATCGTAGCACCAGAATTTCTCGGTCAATCGGGTTCACATACACTAACCAGCGATCAAGTCCACCCTTTTCCTCGGGTTTCGGCGCCTTTTCTTCGGACGCTTCCTCGAGGGGGTCAAGACTCAAGGCGTCCATCAAGCGACGCTTTCGCCTTTCTTTCCGATACTGCGTAATGCACTCGTTGTACGTGATGCTATATAGCCATGTCTTGAACTTCGATTTGCCCTCGAAGTTCTTCAGGCCGTACAGCACCTTCAACATGACTTCCTGACAGACATCGTCAGCGTCGCGATCGTTCCCGAGATACCTTGCACAGACATTAAATAATGTTCGTTGGTAACGCCGCATCAGTTCTTCATATGCGCGCGTCACGTGAAACAGCTCGGTATGCGAGCGCGCGACCAACTCCTCATCAGAGAGCTCGCGGGGGTCGTAGCGCATGGATAACGATTGGGCTTTATTCAAAACAAGTCGTGCCGACAGTCAGGTCAATGTCCGCCGCAGCCAGCATCAGGCGGCATTTCGCGGCGGCATACATTAGCAGGGTTTGCCGGGTTAGCGGCTACTCACATGCTGCTCGAGGAGGATCCGATTGGAAAGAGAGACTAGCTCACCCTCATCCGTCAGCAATGTAGTTTTAACCGTGCCGATCTCTTCGATCTGCCCTTCGACCTCTCCAACACGCACTTGTTGCCCAACCTGGTACAACTCACGCACATAGATTCCCGCAAGAATCTGACCGGCAATTTCCCGGCTTCCCAACCCCATGGCCAGTGCAACCGCCAGACCAACGGTAATCAAAACGATCACGATCACGTGGTTAAGCAGGTCAGTCTTGACCTCCAACTGACTGATCGCGACCGAGATACTGATGATGATCACCAGGCCCTGGGCAATTCTCCCAAGTCCCGAAGCGTAGTCCAGGCCTACGCCTTCTGCCGCTCCGCGCACCAGCCCATTGGCCAATTGCGCCAGCAAGACACCCACCAACAGCACCAGCGCCGCACCGAATACCTTCGGCAAATATAGCGCAAGCATATCCAGCGTAGCTGAAACTCGTTCAAGTCCAAGTGATTCTGCGGCAGAAACCAAAAAAATCAGCAGAACGAACCAATAGACGATTTTACCGATCAGCGTTGAGATAGGTACTTGAAGGCCGGCACGGGACAACAATTTCGTCAGGCCGGTACCACCCATCAGGCGATCCAGACCGAGTTTGGCGAGCAACTTGGACAGCAAGGTGTCCAACAGCTTGGCCACGACAAAACCGAGCAGGAGCACGACCAGTGCGCCGAACAGGTTCGGGATGAAGTTCGCAACCTTGGTCCATAACGCAGTCATTGCAGTGACGAGGCTCTGTGTCCAGAGATCAAGTTCCATATTCAATCAGCCTTATCAGCAGTGCGAGCGGTAGGTTTACGAAGACGGGAGACCGGCGCGACATGGGCCGAGCCATTATTGAGGGCGATCATCAGGGCGGGCAACCAGCGGCCCAGCAGGCTGAACAAATCACCTGCGCCAACCTGGCGATTGGCGGTTTTCAGGACACGCCCCAGGCATGCATCGTCATCCCGGGTGGACGGTGATGCCTTGAGCATGTCGCGCAAAGACTGTTCAAACGGATCGTGCATACGCACCTCTCGTGATGTCTGTGAAAGACGCGGTCAAATTTGCTCGGGTCACATGGCGCACGTTCAAACCCAGCGCAAACGTCGGAATAACCACCACTGCCCGAGCGCCACCGAGATCATCAGCAGGCAGGCGACGAGGAAGCCATAGGGGCTTTCTGAAAATGGAATGCCCCCGACGTTGATTCCCAAAAGACCGGTCAGAAAACTCATCGGCAAAAAAATCCCGGTGATGATGCCAAAGCGATACATGGTGCGGTTCATGCGCACGCTCAATCGCCGGTCTTCAGTCTCCAGGACCAGCCCCACGCGCTCTCTGGTTAATTCCAGCTCCTCCAGATAGCGGGTCAGGCTGTTGTTCAATTCGTTCCAGTAATCGCCATCGTCCTCGACGAACCAGGGCAATTTGATGCGCGTCAGTTGACCAAAAATGTCCCGCTGCGGAGCGAGGAATCGCTTCAACGCAGCAGCCCGGCGCCGGATCTGCAAAACAGCACCGTGCTCAGGAGTATACCGCTCGTCGGAATCCAGCTTTTCTTCTTCCTCATCGACCACTTCCGACAGGCAACTGACCAGATCCTGCACCTTGTTGGTGAGGTACTGAGCCATGTAGAGAATGAGTTCGGAGGCGGTTTTCGGCCCCTTGCCTGCTTCCAGTTGCACCAGCAAATCTTCAGTGGCACGCAGCGGACGCAGACGCAGGGAGATGACTCGCTGGGCAGAACCGAAGATGCGTACCGACACCATGTCTTCAGGCTCGGCGCCCGGATTAAGGTTTACGCCACGCAAAAATAGCAGCAGTTCGCTGTCCGAAAGCTGCAGGAGACGCGGGCGGGTATTTTCTTCCAGCAAGAGATCGCAGCTGAACTCACTCAGGCCGCTGGACTTGCGCAGCCAGGTCTGGGTTTGCGGGTGACTGCGATCCCAATGCAGCCACAGGCTTTCATGAGCCTGCAGCTGCAATTCGTCGAGTTCTGTCCGGGCTATCGAACGCGCACCGCCTTTACCATCCAGCACCAGGGCATGTACCAGCCCCCACTGCGCGTTTTCTTCCTCGAACATCCGCATTCCATTCTTCAAAAAAATCGGCCAGGACTTACTCAGGCATCGCAAGCGGGCTCGGCGAGATGATCACGCCGTTGTTGTCCGCATAGAGGTAATGACCGGGATGAAAGGTCACGCCGGCGAAGGTCACGGCAACATTCAGGTCGCCAATACCACGCTTGTCGGTTTTCATCGGGTGGCTGGCCAACGCCTGGACCCCCAGGTCGGTTTGCGCGATGACGTCGACGTCACGGATGCAACCGTAGATCACCATCCCTTCCCAGCCGTTCTTCGCGGCTTTCTCGGCGATCATATCGCCCAGCAAAGCGCGACGCAGGGAGCCACCACCATCGACCACCAACACTTTGCCATTACCCTTGAGCTCGGCTTGCTCCTTTACCAGCGAGTTGTCTTCGAAGCACTTGATGGTCACGATCTCGCCGCCGAAGGAATCCCGGCCACCGAAATTGCTGAACATCGGTTCCAGCACCTGCACCAATTCCGGGTAGGCGTCGCACAGGTCAGGGGTGAGGTAATGGTTCATCGAGAAACTCCTGTAATTAGGAAGAAAGCACGAACATCACTACTGATTTAGTCACAGAAAATGACCAGAACAGCTCAATGCGTCATATCTTAACTGCAACCCGACCAGAGCGAAATGCCCTTGATAGAGCGTCCAGCTTAGATCGCCGCGGCCAAATCCGCTTGATCACCGAGCAACGGCGTCTGCTGATCTGACAGCCAGCGAGCGACTAACGGCCAGACTTCAGCCTGGGCGGCTTTGCTGACCAACATCTCGACATGACCGAAATTATCGGCAAACCCCTGCTCACGCCCCAGGTTAATGAATTGCTTGTGCTCGCAACCCAACTGATCGAACAGCTTGCGACAAGCCCAGGCCGGGTCCTGATGATCGCCCGCGGCGCTCACCGCCAGCACCGGCATCCTGACCTCGGCCAGGCCCGCCCACCAGTCTTTGTCGGCATCGCCAAAGCGCCCGAACAGACCGTACCAGCGCATGCTTTCCAAGGCCAGGCCAATCGGCTCGTCCTCTGGGCCACGCTTGAGCCGTGAACCGGAGAGCTGGGCAAAGCGCTTGAGGATGAAACGACCGCTCCATTCCACCGGTGGAATCTTCAGCGGCCAGTAAGTGCGACTGACTTGCGTGCCAAAAAGCGCCGCGGACGCCACCACGGGTTCGCCTATGTATTGGCCACCCAGCGCGGCCGCCAGGGTGATGCCGCCCAGCGAATGGCCGATCCAGTGCGGAACCTGGCCGCTTTGCTCGCGTACGAAGGCGCCGATGGCTGGCAGGTCGTATCGTGCATAGTCGGCAACTCGGTTCTTGCGATAGCTCTGGTTGCGCCGGGAGAGGCCGTGACCGCGCATTTCCGCAATCCAGACATCGAACCCCTGGCGCGCCAGATAGGCACCCAGGCCCAGCCCCTTGGGGGAGAACCAGAAGCGTCGATTGGAAAAACTGCCGTGCAACAGGATCACCGGCACGCCACGGGATGCCGGTTCATCGGCCATGCCGAGGCGCGTCACCGCCAGTTCTACGGTGCCGTCCGGGCTGTTACCGGGTTTCAAGCGGTAGACATCTTCGCTCAGATCACCGCGGCGCTCGGCGCTGATCAGGGCGACAGGAAACAGGTTGCTGCTGCTTTGCATAATCTCTTGCACAAAAAAGGGCGGCTTCCAGAGGAGCCCGCCCTACTTGAATCTCAAAGGCTCCGCCCCACCCCTGTAGGAGCGAGCATGCTCGCGAAAAACGTCAAGACACCACGTTCATCCATGACAAACGCGTTATCGTTGACGTCCATCGCGAGCATGCTCGCCCCTACAAAGGCACGTGAGCGAGCCGTTCACACACCATCAAGCCTGCGCTTGACCTTCCGCCAGGAAGAACCAGGTTTCCAGTACGGAATCAGGGTTCAGCGAAACGCTCTCGATGCCCTGCTCCATCAGCCACTTGGCCAGGTCAGGGTGGTCCGAAGGACCCTGGCCGCAAATGCCGATGTACTTGCCAGCCTTGTTACAGGCGGCAATGGCGTTGGCCAGCAGCTTCTTGACCGCAGGATTTCGCTCGTCGAACAGGTGCGCGATGATCCCGGAGTCACGGTCCAGGCCCAGGGTGAGCTGGGTCAGGTCGTTGGAGCCGATGGAGAAACCGTCGAAGAATTCGAGGAACTCTTCCGCCAGGATCGCGTTGGACGGCAGCTCGCACATCATGATGACGCGCAGGCCGTTGTCGCCACGGGCCAGGCCGTTTTCGGCGAGCAGATCCACGACTTGGCTCGCTTCGCCCAGGGTACGGACGAACGGCACCATGATTTCGACGTTGGTCAGGCCCATCTCGTTGCGCACGCGCTTGAGGGCGCGACATTCGAGTTCGAAGCAGTCACGGAACGATTCGCTGATGTAACGCGAGGCGCCGCGGAAGCCCAGCATCGGGTTCTCTTCTTCCGGCTCGTAGAGCTTGCCGCCGATCAGGTTGGCGTATTCGTTGGACTTGAAGTCCGACAGACGCACGATGACCTTTTTCGGCCAGAACGCCGCTGCCAGGGTGCTGATGCCTTCGACCAGTTTCTCGACGTAGAAGCCGACCGGGTCGTCGTAGCCAGCAATGCGCTTGTCGACGCTTTCCTTGATGTCTTGCGGCAGGCCGTCGTAGTTCAGCAGCGCTTTAGGGTGCACGCCGATCATGCGGTTGATGATGAACTCCAGGCGGGCCAGGCCCACACCGGCGTTCGGCAGCTGTGCGAAGTCGAAGGCGCGGTCCGGGTTGCCGACGTTCATCATGATCTTGAACGGCAGATCCGGCATGGCGTCCACGGAGTTCTTCTTGATGTCGAAGCCCAGTTCGCCTTCGAAGATGAAACCGGTGTCGCCTTCAGCGCAGGAAACGGTCACGCCCTGGCCGTCTTTCAACAGCTGGGTGGCATTGCCGCAACCGACCACGGCCGGGATACCCAGCTCGCGGGCAATGATGGCCGCGTGGCAGGTACGACCGCCACGGTTGGTGACGATGGCGCTGGCGCGCTTCATGACCGGTTCCCAGTCCGGGTCGGTCATGTCCGATACCAGTACGTCGCCTGGCTGGACCTTGTCCATCTCGGACACGTCCTTGATGATGCGAACCTTGCCGGCGCCAATGCGCTGGCCAATGGCACGGCCTTCGACCAGCACGGTGCCGGTTTCCTTCAACAGGTAACGTTCCATGACGTTGGCCTGGGTGCGGCTCTTCACGGTTTCCGGACGGGCCTGCACGATGTACAGCTTGCCGTCGTCACCGTCCTTGGCCCATTCGATGTCCATCGGGCACTGGTAGTGCTTCTCGATGATCATCGCCTGCTTGGCCAGCTCGCTGACTTCGGCATCGGTCAGGCAGAAACGCGCACGCTCAGCCTTGTCGACATCGACGGTCTTGACCGAACGACCGGCCTTGGCCTCGTCGCCGTAGATCATCTTGATGGCCTTGCTGCCCAGGTTGCGGCGCAGGATCGCCGGGCGACCGGCGGCCAGGGTGCCTTTGTGGACGTAGAATTCATCCGGGTTCACCGCGCCTTGTACGACGGTTTCACCCAGGCCGTAGGCGCCGGTGATGAACACCACGTCACGGAAACCCGACTCGGTATCGAGGGTGAACATCACGCCGGCGGTGCCGGTTTCGGAGCGGACCATGCGCTGTACGCCGGCCGACAGGGCTACCAACTTGTGGTCGAAGCCCTGGTGCACGCGATAGGAAATCGCGCGATCGTTGAAAAGGGAGGCGAATACTTCCTTGGCGGCACGAATGACGTTTTCGACACCACGGATGTTCAGGAAGGTTTCCTGCTGACCGGCGAAGGACGCATCGGGCAAGTCTTCGGCGGTAGCGGAAGAGCGCACGGCCACGGCCACGTCAGGGTTGCCTGCGGACAGCGCGGCGAACGCGGTGCGGATTTCGGTGTTCAGTTTTTCCGGGAACTCGGCTTCCATGATCCATTGGCGGATCTGGGCGCCGGTCTTGGCCAGGGCATTCACGTCGTCGACGTCCAGGGCATCCAGGGCGTCATGAATCTGCTGGTTCAGGCCGCTCAGTTCCAGGAAATCACGATATGCCTGAGCGGTCGTGGCGAAGCCACCGGGTACCGATACACCGGCACCCGCAAGATTGCTGATCATCTCGCCCAGGGATGCGTTCTTGCCCCCCACATGCTCAACATCGTGTTTGCCGAGCTTATCGAGGGAAACTACGTACTCTACCAAGGTGATCTCTCCACTAACTGTGTTGGAAAAGCTCAGAAGCCGGCTGCTCGGGGGAGCATTTGCCAGCTGTATGGCCTGGACCTGGAAAATAAGTGAGAATGCGGGCCATTGGCGGCCGACAAATCGCGCCTATCATATCCAAGAATGCTCATTAGCTTAAGGCCCAAGGTGCAAATGAAACGATCTGCTTTCTTTATCTCCGATGGCACCGGCATTACCGCCGAAACCCTGGGTCAAAGCCTCCTGGCGCAGTTCGAAAACATTACCTTCAGCAAATTCACGCGGCCATACATCGACAGCGTGGAAAAAGCGCGGGCCATGGTACAACAAATCAACAAAGCCGCCGAAACCGACGGCTTCCGTCCGATTATCTTCGACACCATCGTCAATCAGGACATTCGTGAGATCCTCGCAACCTCCAATGGTTTCATGATCGATATTTTCTCGACTTTCCTGGCGCCGCTTGAACAGGAACTGACCGAGCATTCTTCCTATACCGTGGGCAAATCCCACTCCATCGGTGCCAACACCAATTACATGGAGCGCATCGAGGCGGTGAACTTCGCCCTCGACAACGACGACGGTGCCCGCACGCACTATTACGACAAGGCCGACCTGATACTAGTGGGCGTGTCGCGTTGTGGTAAGACGCCGACGTGTCTGTACATGGCCATGCAATTCGGTATCCGCGCGGCCAACTACCCGCTGACCGAAGACGACATGGAACGCCTGCAACTGCCTAGCGCGCTACGTGCCCACCAGCACAAGCTGTTCGGCCTGACCATCGACCCAGACCGCCTCACCGCCATCCGCAACGAACGCAAGCCCAACAGCCGCTATTCGAGCTACGCCCAGTGCGAATTCGAAGTGCGCGAGGTGGAAAACCTGTTTCGCCGCGAGAACATTCCCAATATCAACTCCACGCATTTTTCGGTGGAAGAAATTTCCGCGAAAATCCTGGTGGAGAAAGGTGTCGAGCGGCGGTTCAAATAACCTGTAGCGCCTATTCGGACGTCTTCGCGAGCAGGCTCGCTCCCACAGTAGATCTCGTTGAACACCGCATTTGTGAACGACACGAATCCCATGTGGGAGCGAGCCTGCTCGCGAAGGAACGATAACGCGGTCTCCTAGATAAGAAACATGTCTACAAACCGGTTCACCGGTGTTGCCTCAAGCTTTTGCTGATCCTTGCACAGCTCGAAAATCTCCTCGCTACGCTGCGCGGTAAAGCGTGTCAGCAGGTTCGCCTTGAACTTGTCCTCCAACAACGGAATGCCCTCGGCACGGCGCCGACGATGGCCTATCGGGTACTCCACCACCACATTCCCGGTGCTGGACCCATCCTTGAAAAACACCTGCACGGCATTGGCGATCGACCGCTTGTCGGCTTCCAGGTATTCACGGGTGTAATCCGGGTTTTCGACAATGACCATCTTGTCGCGCAGTACATCGATGATCGGATGCGCCTTGTGGAAATCATCTTCGTAGTACTCGGCCACCAGGTTGCCAAAGGCCAGCGGCACCGCGGTCATGTACTGGATGCAGTGATCGCGGTCGGCGGCATTGGCCAGCGGACCGACCTTGGAAATAATGCGGATCGCCGATTGCTGGGTGGTGATGACGATCCGGTCGATGTCATGCAGGCGATTACGCACTTGGGGGTGCAGGATTACCGCGGCTTCACAGGCGGTTTGCGCGTGGAACTCGGCAGGAAAACTGATTTTGAACAGCACATTTTCCATCACATAACTGCCGTACGGCCGCGAAAAGCTGAACTCGCGCCGGTCTCCAGGCTTGAGCGCCAAGTCATCGTTGGTGTGGCTGAACAGCACGTCGTAAAAGCCCCACTGTTTGGCACTCAACACACCGGGGATGCCCATCTCGCCACGCATGGCAATGTCCGCCAGGCGCACTCCACGACTGGTTGCATCGCCCGCCGCCCAGGATTTGCGCGAGCCGGCATTCGGTGCATGGCGGTAGGTGCGCAATGCCTGGCCATCGGCGAACGCATGGGACAACGCTGAGAGCAATTGCCCGCGATTGGCACCCATGAGTTTGGCGGTGACCGCGGTCGAAGCGACTTTCACCAGGATGACGTGATCGAGGCCCACGCGGTTGAACGAGTTTTCCAGAGCAATCACGCCCTGAATCTCATGGGCCATGATCATTGCTTCGAGCACCGTACGAACGGTCAGCGGCGTCTCGCCATTGGCGAGGCGCTTTTGCGACAGGTGGTCGGCCACCGCGAGAATCCCGCCGAGGTTATCCGACGGATGGCCCCATTCAGCGGCGAGCCAGGTGTCGTTGTAGTCGAGCCAGCGCACGATGCAGCCGATGTCCCACGCGGCCTTGACCGGATCAAGTCGATAGCTGGTGCCTGGTACGCGGGCGCCGAACGGCACGAAGGTGCCTTCGACCAAGGGCCCCAAGTGCTTGGTGCATTCGGGAAAACGCAGGGCCAGCAAGCCGCAGCCCAAGGTATCGATCAGGCAGTTGCGCGCGGTATCCAGCGCCTCTTCGGATTCGATTTTGTAGTTGAGGACGTAATCGGCAATGTCCTGCAGGACCTGGTCGTAGTCGGGACGGTTGTTGAGGTCGACGTTGGCGCTCATGTTCGATTCACTCGGCGGTGGTTCGTTGATGGGACCTCGGTTCAGGGCAATCTCAGTCTTATTATGGAAATGCGATCCCCTGTAGGAGCTGCCGCAGGCTGCGATCTTTTGATCTTGCTTTTTAAGATCAAGATCAAAAGATCGCAGCCTGCGGCAGCTCCTACAGGGGGTTGTGTGAGTTAGAACGAGTCGCCTGGCACGCGGACAAAACCTTCCATCAACACCCGCGCACTGCGGCTCATGATGGCCTTTTTCACGGTCCACTCACCGTTCACCTGGCTGGCCTCGGCGCCGACGCGCAAGGTGCCTGAAGGGTGACCGAAGCGCACCGCATTGCGTTCTACACCGCCTGCCGCGAGGTTCACCAGCGTCCCGGAAATCGCTGCTGCCGTGCCGATGGCGACTGCCGCCGTGCCCATCATCGCGTGGTGCAACTTACCCATGGACAGCGCGCGCACCAGCAGGTCGACATCGCCCGCCGCAACCGCTTTGCCGCTCGACGACACGTAGTCCGCAGGCTTGGCGACGAACGCCACCTTCGGCGTGTGCTGGCGCTTGGCCGCTTCGTCGATGTTGGAGATCAGGCCCATGCGCAGTGCGCCGTAGGCACGAATGGTTTCGAACATCAGCAATGCTTTTGGATCGCCGTTGATCGCGCCCTGCAACTCAGTGCCCTTGTAGCCGATGTCTTCGGCATTGACGAAAATGGTCGGGATGCCCGCGTTGATCAGGGTTGCCTTCAAGGTCCCGACGCCAGGCACTTCCAGGTCATCCACCAGATTGCCGGTAGGGAACATCGAACCCCCACCGCCCTCTTCCTCTGCTGCCGGATCGAGGAATTCGACCTGCACTTCCGCCGCTGGAAAGGTCACGCCGTCGAGTTCGAAATCGCCGGTTTCCTGCACTTCACCGTTGGTGATCGGCACGTGGGCGATGATGGTCTTGCCGATGTTGGCTTGCCATACGCGTACCACGGCGATGCCGTTGTGCGGGATGCGGCTGGCGTCCACCAGGCCATTGCTGATGGCGAACGAGCCGACTGCAGCGGTCAGGTTGCCGCAATTGCCACTCCAGTCGACGAATGGTTTGTCGATCGACACTTGGCCGAACAGGTAGTCGACGTCGTGATCGGCCTTGGTGCTTTTCGACAGGATCACGGTTTTGCTGGTACTGGACGTCGCGCCGCCCATGCCGTCGATTTGCTTGTCGTAGGGATCGGGGCTGCCGATCACGCGCAGCAGCAATGCATCGCGAGCCGGGCCTGGGACCTGTGCCGCTTCGGGCAGGTCCTTGAGGCTGAAGAACACGCCTTTGCTGGTGCCGCCGCGCATGTAGGTGGCGGGAATTTTGATTTGCGGTGCGTGAGACATGAGTGCTCCTTCAAAACAGACACGGGACTCAAAGTCCCGTGTCCATGCAGCGTGTGTTAAACGGCAACCGCCGATTCTTCGAGGAAGTCCTGGGCAAAGCGTTGCAGCACTCCACCGGCCTCGTAGATCGACACTTCCTCAGCGGTGTCGAGGCGGCAGGTCACCGGCACATCGACGCGCTCGCCGTTCTTGCGATGGATCACCAGCGTCAGCTCGGCACGTGGGGTGCGATCGCCGATCACGTCGTAGGTTTCGCTGCCGTCGATGGCCAGGGTGTGACGGTTGGTGCCCGGTTTGAACTCCAGTGGCAACACGCCCATGCCCACCAGGTTGGTGCGGTGGATACGTTCGAAACCTTCGGCCGCGATCGCTTCCACACCCGCCAGCCGCACGCCTTTGGCTGCCCAGTCGCGGGATGAACCCTGACCGTAGTCGGCACCCGCGATAATAATCAGCGGCTGCTTGCGATCCATGTAGGTCTCAATGGCTTCCCACATGCGCATCACTTTGCCTTCCGGCTCAACACGGGCCAGGGAGCCCTGCTTGACCTTGCCGTTTTCCACAACCATTTCGTTGAACAGTTTCGGGTTGGCGAAGGTCGCTCGCTGCGCGGTCAGGTGGTCGCCCCGATGAGTCGCGTAGGAGTTGAAGTCCTCTTCCGGCAGGCCCATTTTCGCCAGGTATTCGCCAGCGGCGCTGTCGAGCATGATCGCGTTCGACGGCGACAGGTGATCGGTGGTGATGTTGTCCGGCAGCACCGCCAGCGGGCGCATGCCCTTGAGCGGACGCGCGCCGGCCAGTGCGCCTTCCCAGTACGGCGGACGGCGGATGTAGGTGCTCATCTCGCGCCATTCATACAGCGGCGCGACTTTCGGGCCGGTGTCTTCGTGGATGGCGAACATCGGGATGTAGACCTGGCGGAACTGCTCCGGCTTCACCGAGGCTTTCACCACGGCATCGATTTCTTCGTCGCTCGGCCAAATGTCTTTCAGGCGGATTTCCTTGCCATCGACCACGCCCAGCACGTCTTTTTCGATGTCGAAGCGGATGGTGCCAGCGATGGCGTAAGCGACCACCAATGGCGGCGAAGCCAGGAACGCTTGCTTGGCGTATGGGTGAATCCGCCCGTCGAAGTTGCGGTTGCCGGACAACACGGCGGTGGCGTACAGGTCGCGGTCGATGATCTCTTGCTGGATCACCGGGTCCAGTGCGCCGGACATGCCATTACAGGTGGTGCAGGCGAAGGCCACGACGCCGAAACCAAGCTGCTCCAGCTCATCGGTCAGGCCGGCTTCGTCGAGGTACAGGGCGACGGTTTTCGAGCCCGGTGCCAGGGACGACTTGACCCATGGCTTGCGGGTCAGGCCCAGCTTGTTGGCGTTGCGCGCCAGCAGGCCGGCAGCGATCACGTTGCGCGGGTTGCTGGTGTTGGTGCAGCTGGTGATGGCGGCGATGATCACCGCACCGTCCGGCATTTGGCCGGGTACATCGTCCCACTGACCGGAAATGCCTTTGGCCGCCAGGTCCGACACCGCCACACGGGCGTGCGGGTTGCTCGGGCCGGCCATGTTGCGCACCACCGAGGACAGGTCGAAGGTCAGGCCGCGCTCGTATTGCGCGCCTTTCAGGCTGTCGGCCCACAGGCCCGTGGTCTTGGCGTAGTTCTCGACCAGCTGCACCTGATCGTCTTCACGGCCGGTGAGCTTGAGGTAGTCGATGGTTTGCTGGTCGATGTAGAACATCGCCGCGGTGGCACCGTATTCCGGGGCCATGTTGGAGATGGTCGCGCGGTCGCCCAGGGTCAGGGCCGCGGCGCCTTCGCCGAAGAACTCCAGCCAGGCACCGACGACTTTTTGCTTGCGCAGGAACTCGGTCAGCGCCAGCACCATGTCGGTGGCGGTGATGCCCGGTTGCAGCTTGCCGGTGAGCTCGACGCCGACGCTTTCCGGCAGGCGCATCCAGGAGGCGCGGCCGAGCATTACGCTTTCGGCTTCCAGGCCACCCACACCGATGGCGATCACGCCCAGCGCATCGACGTGCGGGGTGTGGCTGTCGGTGCCGACGCAAGTATCAGGGAACGCCACGCCGTCGCGCACCTGGATCACCGGAGACATTTTCTCCAGGTTGATCTGGTGCATGATGCCGTTGCCCGGCGGGATCACGTCGACGTTCTTGAACGCCTTCTTGGTCCAGTTGATGAAGTGGAAACGGTCTTCGTTGCGACGGTCTTCGATGGCGCGGTTCTTCTCGAACGCCTCCGGATCGAAGCCACCGCGCTCGACGGCCAGGGAGTGGTCGACGATCAGTTGGGTTGGCACCACCGGGTTGACTTGCGCCGGGTCGCCGCCTTGCAGAGCGATAGCGTCACGCAGGCCGGCGAGGTCGACCAGCGCAGTCTGGCCAAGAATGTCGTGGCACACCACACGGGCCGGGAACCAGGGGAAATCGAGGTCGCGCTTGCGCTCGATGAATTGCTTCAGGGATTCGGTCAGCGTGGCCGGGTCACAGCGACGCACCAGGTTTTCCGCCAGCACGCGGGAGGTGTACGGCAGGGTGTCATAGGCGCCGGGCTGGATGGCCTCGACCGCCGCGCGGACGTCGAAGTAATCCAGGTGGCTGCCGGGCAGCGATTTACGGAATTCTGTGTTCATCGGTCAGGACTCGGTCACGGTAGTTTCAAAGGGTGGGGCCTGGCACTTGGCTCGAATTCAACCCGATCCCTGTAGGAGCCGAGCTTGCTCGCGATAGCGGTGTAACAGTCGACATCATTGTTGAATGTCAGTCCGTCATCGCGAGCAAGCTCGGCTCCTACAGGTTCCAGGTGATCAGGCCTCCACCATTCAGCGTTGTTCGATTGGCACGAACTTGCGCTGTTCAACGCCGACGTATTCGGCGCTCGGACGGATAATGCGGTTGTTGGCACGCTGTTCGTACACGTGGGCCGCCCAGCCGGTCAGGCGTGAGCAGACGAAGATCGGTGTGAACAACTTGGTCGGGATGCCCATGAAGTGGTACGCCGAGGCATGGTAGAAGTCGGCGTTAGGGAACAGCTTCTTCTGCTCCCACATGGTCTTGTCGATGGCTTCGGAGACCGGGAACAGCACTTTATCGCCCACTTCGTCGGCGAGTTTTTTCGACCAGCCCTTGATCACCTCGTTGCGCGGGTCGCTGTCCTTATAGATCGCGTGGCCGAAGCCCATGATCTTGTCCTTGCGCTCGAGCATGCCGAGGGTGCCCTTGATCGCATCTTCCGGCGAGCTGAAGCGCTCGATCATTTCCATCGCCGCTTCGTTGGCGCCACCATGCAACGGACCGCGCAGCGAGCCAATGGCCGCGGTGATGCACGAATACAGGTCGGACAGGGTCGAGGCACACACGCGCGCGGTGAAGGTCGAGGCGTTGAATTCGTGCTCCGCGTAGAGGATCAGCGAAACGTTCATCACCTTGACGTGCAGCTCGCTCGGCTTCTTGCCGTGCAGCAGGTGCAGGAAGTGACCACCGATGGATGGTTCGTCGCTAACGCATTCAATGCGCTTGCCTTCGTGGCTGAAGCGATACCAGTAGGTCATGATCGCCGGGAATGCCGCCAGCAGGCGGTCAGTCTTGTCGTGCTGCTCGGAGAAGTCGTTCTCTGGCTCCAGGTTGCCCAGGAACGAGCAGCCGGTGCGCATCACGTCCATCGGGTGGGCGTCGGCGGGGATGCGTTCCAGCACTTCCTTGAGCGCTTGCGGCAGGTCACGCAGCTTGCTCAGTTTAGTGATGTAGGCGGCCAGTTGCGCCTTGGTCGGCAGTTCGCCGTACAGCAGCAGGTAAGCGACTTCTTCGAATTGCGCGTCAGCCGCCAGTTCGCGAACGTCATAGCCACGATAGGTCAGGCCTGCGCCCGACTGGCCCACGGTGGACAGTGCGGTTTGCCCGGCAACCTGGCCACGGAGCCCGGCGCCACTGAGTACTTTTGCTTCGGCCATTTCTGCCTCCAGTTTTTAATTTTGTTAGGGAATCGGCAAATTGTGCTTCATCAGGTTATTCGGGTGATGCCGAAAAGATCGCAGCCTCGTTGCACTCGACAGCTCCTACAGAGGATCACGGCCGAGGTAGGAGCTGCCGAAGGCTGCGATCTTTTGATCTTCATTTTTTCGCGGCGAACAACGCATCGAGCTTCTGCTCGAAGGTGTGGTAGTCGATGCGATCGTAAAGCTCCATGCGGGTCTGCATGGTGTCGATGACATTCGCCTGGGTGCCATCGCGACGGATCGCGGTGTAGACATTTTCCGCAGCCTTGTTCATGGCGCGGAAGGCCGACAGCGGGTACAGCACCAGCGACACGTCCGCAGCGGCGAGTTGCTCGGTGGTGTACAGCGGCGTCGCGCCGAATTCGGTGATGTTGGCCAGGATCGGCGCTTTCACACGGCTGGCGAACAGTTTGTACATCTCGAGTTCGGTGATGGCTTCCGGGAACACCATGTCGGCGCCGGCCTCGATGCACGCGGCGGCGCGATCCAGTGCCGATTCCAGGCCTTCCACTGCCAGGGCGTCGGTACGGGCCATGATCACGAAGCTGTCATCGGTACGGGCATCGACGGCCGCCTTGATGCGATCGACCATTTCCTGCTGGGTCACGATTTCCTTATTAGGACGGTGACCGCAACGCTTGGCGCCAACCTGGTCTTCGATGTGAATCGCCGCCGCGCCGAACTTGATCATCGACTTGACGGTACGGGCGACGTTGAACGCCGAGGAGCCGAAACCGGTGTCCACATCCACCAGCAGCGGCAGGTCGCAGACGTCGGTGATGCGACGCACGTCGGTCAGCACGTCATCCAGGCCGGTGATGCCCAGGTCCGGCACGCCCAGGGAGCCAGCAGCCACCCCGCCACCCGACAGGTAGATCGCCTTGAAACCGGCACGCTTGGCCAGCAGGGCGTGGTTGGCGTTGATGGCGCCGACCACTTGCAATGGATGCTCGCTGGCGACCGCATCGCGGAAACGCTGGCCTGGAGTGCTCTTGTTCAAACTCATGACTCACCTCGTTTGGCTGTCGGGTTAGCGCCGTCCTGGTAATGACGGGCGATGTTGCGTTTGGAGGCGCCGATGTGACGGCGCATCAACAACTCGGCCAGTTCACCGTCACGGTCGGCGATGGCATCGAGAATTCGGTGGTGCTCGGCAAAGGCCTGGTGCGGGCGATTGGGCGTGGTGGAAAACTGGATGCGGTACATGCGCACCAATTGATACAGCTCGCCGCAGAGCATTTGCGTCAGGGTGCGGTTACCGCTGCCCTGGATAATCCGGTAGTGGAAGTCGAAATCGCCTTCCTGCTGGTAGTAGCCGCGGCCAGCCTGGAAGGCCTCATCGCGTTCGTGGGTTTCAAGGACCCGGCGCAGCTCATCGATTTCCTCGACGCTCATGCGCTCGGCGGCCAGGCGACAGGCCATGCCTTCGAGGGATTCGCGGATTTCGTAGAGCTCCACCAGCTCGGCATGGTTGAGCGACACCACCCGTGCTCCGACGTGTGGCACGCGCACCAGCAGGCGTTGGCCTTCCAGGCGGTGGATGGCTTCGCGCAACGGGCCACGGCTGATGCCGTAGGTACGGGCCAGCTCGGGCTCGGAGATTTTGCTGCCCGGGGCGATCTCACCCTTGATGATGGCCGCTTGAATGCGTCGGAAGACGTTTTCGGAAAGCGTTTCCGAGTCATCCTGAACGGTAAGCGGGGGAGCCAGTTGATCCAGCATATTGTCGACACCTTGAAAGCCAGTGCGGCAAAAATTAACCAAAACTGCCGCCACAGTCAAAGGATAATTAGATATTGTCGACAATCGTCTAATAACCTCCTGCACCATAACAAAGCAGTGCCCTCGATTCACAGCCGCCCGCCAGCGCTGGCGCCATCAACCTGCCGTGCTAGAATGCCGCCCGCATTTGTTTGTGACATCTGCACGGCTTGTCATAAATAGCTGATAGGCATACGAGGAGCTTGCGCAGCGATGCCAGGGTCTTGAATTAAAGAACAGACCGCTGCGCACCAGGATTTATGAGACTCAAGCCCTTCCCGATCTTCCTTTTTCTTCTTTGCCTGCCCGGGTTCGCTGCTGCCGGGGACAAGACCGTGTACGGCCTCAATGAATATGCTTCGTTGGGCGGCATCGACCTCGAAGTGGCCGCCAAACTCGACACCGGGGCAAAAACCGCATCCTTGAGCGCCCGCGACATCAAGCGCTTCAAACGCAATGGCGAGTCCTGGGTGCGCTTCTACCTGGCCATCGACACCGCCCATTCGCACCCGATCGAACGACCGCTGGCCCGCGTCAGCAAGATCAAACGCCGGGCCGGTGACTACGACCCGGAAGAGGGCAAGAAGTACACTGCCCGACCGGTGATCGAGCTGGATATCTGCATGGGTTCAGCTTTACGTAGCATCGAAGTGAACCTGACCGACCGTAGCGCGTTCCAATACCCGCTATTGATCGGCTCCGAAGCACTCAAACGCTTCGATGCGCTGGTCGACCCCAGTCTTAAATACGCTGCCGGCAAACCCGCCTGCGCCGCCGACGCTCATACCGCCGAGTAATTTAAATGCGCTCTCTTACCCTTCATCTGAAAATGTTGATCGCCATCCTGGTGGTATTGGGCATTTCAGTCACGGCCTACCAGATCTTCGTACTCGGCATTCCCGTGACGGAAGACGCCACCGACGACTTGTGGAACATCGACGCCAAGGTCGAGTTCGTCGCCAGTGCCAAGGACCCAGTCAAGATCCAGATGTTCGTGCCACCGTTGAGCCGCGATTACGTGAGTCTCAACGAAAGCTTTATTTCAAATAATTACGGCGTGGCCGTGAACCGAGTCGACGGCAACCGCAAGGTCACGTGGTCGGCGCGCCGGGCCAAAGGCAACCAGACCCTTTATTACCGTCTGGTGTTGACCAAGCGCTACACCGCCGAAAAAGCCAAGATCAAGGGGCCGACCTTCCGCGACAGCATTGCCGTGGAAGGCCCTGAAAAACTCGCCGCCGAAGCGCTGCTGGCGCCGATTCGCCAACACTCGGCCGATGTCGAGACCTTCATCAGCGAAGCGATCAAGCGGGTCAACAACAGCAACGACGACAACGCCAAGATGCTCCTGGCCGGCGACCCGACACCGGCCCACAAGGCAAAGATCGTCGAGCTGCTGCTGTCCATCGCCCACGTGCCGGTGGAAAAGGTCCACACCATTCGCCTGGTGGCCGACCAGCCGCAAACCCCGGAGCTCTGGCTGCGCAGCTTCAATGGCACCGACTGGCTGTACTTCAACCCGGAAACCGGCGAACAGGGCCTGCCGACCGACCGCCTGCTGTGGTGGACCGGCGACGAAAACCTGATCACCGTCGATGGCGGCAAGAAGGCCACTGTGACCTTCAGCATGAACAACAGCGAGATGAACGCCATTCGCCTGGCCAAGCTGACCGACGAGAACACCGACGCCAATTTCCTCGAGTACTCACTGTACGGCTTGCCGCTGCAAACCCAGCAGACCTTCATGATCATGGTGATGATCCCGATCGGCGTGCTGGTGATCCTGGTCCTGCGCAACCTGATCGGCCTGCAGACCCTCGGCACCTTTACCCCGGTGCTGATCGCCCTGGCCTTCCGCGAGACCCAGCTCGGCTTCGGTATCGTGCTGTTTACCATCATTACGGCGCTGGGGCTGTCGCTGCGCTCTTACCTTGAGCACCTGAAACTGCAAATGCTGCCAAGGCTGTCGGTGGTGCTGACGTTCGTCGTGGTGTTGATCGCGGCCATCAGCCTGTTCAGCCATAAGCTCGGCCTGGAGCGCGGGCTGTCGGTGGCATTGTTCCCGATGGTGATCCTGACCATGACCATCGAACGCCTGTCGATCACCTGGGAAGAACGAGGCGCCAGCCATGCCATGAAAGTGGCGATCGGCACCCTGTTCGCCGCGACGCTGGCGCACCTGATCATGACCATTCCGGAGCTGGTGTACTTCGTGTTCACCTTCCCGGCGATCCTGCTGATCATGGTGGGCTTCATGCTGGCCATGGGTCGCTATCGCGGCTACCGCCTGACCGAGCTGGTGCGTTTCAAGGCTTTCCTGAAGAAGGCTGACGCCTGATGTTCGGCTTCTGGAAGACCTGGAAAGCCCTGGAAGCCCGGGGCATCATGGGCATCAATCGGCGTAACGCGGACTACGTGCTCAAGTACAACAAGCGCAGCCTGTATCCGATCGTCGATGACAAGATCATCACCAAGGAACGTGCCATCGCCGCCGGCATCCATGTGCCGCAACTGTATGGGGTGATATCGACCGAAAAGGAAATCGACAAGCTCGACGAGATCATCGACGGGCACACCGATTTCGTGATCAAGCCGGCCCAAGGCGCCGGCGGCGATGGCATCATTGTCATCGCCGACCGCTTCGAGGGCCGCTATCGCACGGTGTCCGGCAAGATCGTCGGCCACGAAGAGCTCGAGCACCATATTTCCAGCATCCTGACCGGCCTGTATTCCCTGGGCGGGCATCGCGACCGTGCACTGATCGAATACCGGGTGATCCCGGACCAGATCTTCAAGAGCATCAGCTATGAAGGTGTGCCGGACATCCGCATCATCGTGTTGATGGGGTATCCGGTCATGGCCATGCTGCGCTTGCCCACCCGTCAGTCCGGCGGCAAGGCCAACTTGCACCAGGGCGCCATCGGCGTAGGTGTCGACCTGGCCACCGGCCTGACCCTGCGCGGCACCTGGCTGAACAACATCATCGCCAAACACCCGGACACCACCAACGCGGTGGATGGCGTGCAACTGCCCTACTGGGACGGTTTCATGAAACTCGCCGCGGGTTGCTATGAACTGTGCGGGCTGGGCTACATCGGTGTCGACATGGTGCTGGACCAGGAGAAAGGCCCACTGATCCTCGAGCTCAACGCCCGACCTGGCTTGAATATCCAGATTGCCAATGATTGCGGCCTGACATTGCGCACCCATGCGGTCGAGGCGCGGCTGGAAGACTTGAAAGCACGCGGCGTCAGCGAAACCGTCGAAGAGCGAGTGGCGTTTGTGCAGGAGATGTTCGGGCATATTCCACCGGTCGAGGGTTGATCCAGAACCCAGGTGTGTCTTTCGCGAGCAGGCTCGCTCCCACAAGTATTGCGCTGAACCCTGTGGGAGCGAGCCTGCTCGCGAATACAATCTGCCAGATTCCACAGTAGCCATGCCTGCCTCCAATCTGCTAATCCCCTCTAGGAGCAATTCCCCGAGGGGACTACAATCGCCACCCCGCCTCGATGGCTGATCCAACCCGCCCATGCTGACCTGCTCCGTACACCCGCTGCCCTATCGCGCCAACCCTGCCGACTACTTCGCGGCCATTCGTCATGCCCCAGGTGCCGTGCTGCTCGACAGCGGCCGCCCCAGCGCCGAGCGCGGGCGCTTTGACTTGCTCAGCGCCTGGCCGCTGGAACAACTGGCCGTAGCGCCTGACGAACGCGGCAGCGATTTCCTGCAACGCCTTCGGGACAATCTGACACGCTTGGGCGAAGCATCGCTGCCTGCACCTTATGAACTGCCGTTTGCGGGCGGCTTGATCGGTTACCTGAGCTACGACTTCGGCCGCCACCTGGAAAACCTGCCGAGCCAGGCCCTGGATGACCTGCAGTTACCCGATGCGCGCTTCGGCCTGTACGATTGGGCGCTGATCAGCGATCACCACCAGGCCACCAGCCAATTGGTGTTTCACCCAACGCTGGCTGACAGCGAGCGCCAACGCCTGATCCAGCTGTTCAGCCAGCCCGCCGCTGAAGCGGTCGAGCCGTTCAAGCTGCAAGCGCCGATGAATGCCGATCTGAACGCTGATCAGTATCGCCAGGCGATCGAGCGCATCCAGCAATACATCCAGGCAGGCGATTGCTATCAGGTCAACTTCGCCCAGCGTTTCCGTGCACCCTGCCAAGGTGATCCATGGACGGCGTATTGCGCGTTGCGACTGGCTTGCCCCACTCCGTTTTCCGGCTTCCAGAGCCTGCCCGACGGCGGCGCGGTGCTGAGCCTGTCACCGGAACGTTTCGTCAAAGTCAGCGAACGCCATGTTGAGACCCGTCCGATCAAAGGCACACGCCCGCGCGGCCTTAGCGCTGCCGAGGACGCGGCGAACGCCGCCGAACTGCTGGCGAGCCCCAAGGACCGTGCGGAAAACCTGATGATCGTCGATCTGTTGCGCAACGACCTCGGTCGCACCTGCCGCACCGGTTCGGTTCGAGTGCCTGAGTTGTTCAGCCTGGAAAGCTACCCCAATGTGCATCACCTGGTGAGCAGCGTGACCGGCGAACTGGCAGATGATCGCGATGCGCTGGACCTGATCGCCGGCAGCTTCCCGGGCGGCTCTATTACCGGTGCGCCGAAAATTCGCTCGATGCAGATCATCGACGAGCTGGAACCCACCCGACGCGGGCTGTACTGCGGTTCATTGCTGTATCTGGACGTGCGCGGCGAGATGGACAGCTCCATCGCCATCCGCAGCCTGTTGGTCAAGGATGGGCAGGTGTGCTGCTGGGGTGGTGGCGGAATCGTCGCCGATTCCGAGTGGCAGGCCGAGTATCAGGAATCGATCACCAAGGTGAAGGTGCTGCTCGATACCCTCCAGAACCTCTAAAAACATCGCGGGCAAGCCCGCTCCCACAGGTTAATGGTTGTTCACAGATTTTGTGACCGACGAAAAAACACTGTGGGAGCGGGCTTGCCCGCGAAGGCGTCCTGAAGAACGACTACAAACTCAAGGTACGATTCGAAGCCTTGATGAACTCCTGCTTCAGCTCTTCAAAGGTATGCACCGCCGGGAACTGCGGGAACTCGGCGATCACATTGTCCGGCGCATGGAACAGAATCCCGGCGTCCGCCTCACCCAGCATCGTGGTGTCGTTGTAGGAATCGCCCGCTGCAATCACCCGGTAGTAGAGGCTCTTGAAGGACAGCACCGACTGGCGCTTGGGATCTTTCTGACGCAGCTGATAGCCCGTCACCCGGCCGGTATCGTCAGTAATCAAACGATGGCAGAGCAAGGTCGGGAAGCCGAGCTGACGCATCAGCGGCTGGGAAAACTCGTAGAAGGTGTCCGACAGAATCACCACCTGGAAGCGCTCGCGCAGCCAATCGACGAACTCGACGGCACCGTCCAGCGGCTTGAGCGTGGCGATCACCTCCTGGATGTCGGCGAGTTTCAGGCCGTGTTCATCGAGAATCCGCAAGCGCTGCTTCATCAGCACGTCATAGTCGGGAATGTCCCGGGTGGTGGCCCTGAGGGATTCGATCCCGGTTTTTTCGGCGAAGGCGATCCATATTTCCGGGACCAGCACACCTTCAAGATCCAGACAGGCAATTTCCACAAGACACTCCCATTGGTATTGTTTATTGAGTCGAGCGAGCCCGAACTCTAGCGACAACTCCCCCACCACGCAACGCAGAGGACGCCCCGGCCAGCGCAGCTTTTTGTTACCATCGGCCCCATATAGAGCGCCCAGCGCCACCGACCTGTAGGAAGCCGCCCTGATGAGCCCAACGTTCGACGTCGTGGAACTCGCCACGACCTATGCCAACAAATCCGCCCAGGACATCCTGAAACTCGCTTTTGCCGAGTTCGGCGATGATCTGTGGATATCTTTCAGCGGCGCCGAGGACGTGGTGCTGGTGGACATGGCCTGGAAGCTGAACAAGAACGTCAAAGTGTTCAGCCTCGACACTGGCCGCTTGCATCCCGAAACCTACCGCTTCATCGATCAGGTGCGCGAGCATTACAAGATCGATATCGAACTGGTGTCCCCGGATCACACCAAGCTTGAACCGTTCGTGAAGGAAAAAGGCCTGTTCAGTTTCTACAAGGACGGCCATGGCGAATGCTGCGGCATCCGCAAGATCGAGCCGCTGCGTCGCAAGCTGTCTGGCGTGAAGGCCTGGGCTACCGGCCAGCGCCGCGACCAGAGCCCTGGCACGCGCAGCGCTGTGGCCGTGATGGAAATAGACACCGCGTTCTCTACCCCGGAACGCACCCTGTACAAGTTCAACCCGCTGGCGCAGATGACCAGCGAGGAAATCTGGGGCTACATCCGGATGCTGGAACTGCCGTACAACAGCCTGCACGAACGCGGGTTCATCAGCATTGGCTGTGAGCCGTGCACCCGCCCGGTACTGCCAAACCAGCACGAGCGTGAAGGTCGCTGGTGGTGGGAAGAGGCCACGCAGAAGGAATGCGGGCTGCATGCCGGCAATATCATCAGCAAGTCATAACAGCGATACCCACATGTAGGAGCAAGCTCGCTCGCGAAAAACGTGAGAACGCCGCGGTGTATCAGGCACCCTGCGTTATCGTTGAAGACAATCGCGGGCAAGCCAGCTCCCACAGGTGTCAACATCAGCCCTGAAAATATGTACACACCACTGTCACCATCGGTGTCATTTTTGTGTGCACTTTTTGTTTCTTCGCCCTAAAAAGTTACATTTCCCTGCCTGACAACCCTCGCCACAGCTTTTTGTAGCCCCCTCCGAAAAAATAAATACCTGCGCAATCGGTCAACTTATATCACCCGTTTTTCAGCGGTTTAGCACCCGCTGATAACAAAACGAAATGAGCAACCAAATCCATAGATTCAAGACTGGCACGCATCTCGCTTAAGTGCATACATGTTTTGTATACAATCACCTCAAAACATAAAAACACTCAGATCCGCAAGCCTGAAGCGCCCTATCCCGTACAGGCTGCAGATGCCCCATAACCAATGGTTTTCGCTACCCGCGACGAAGATTTGTCGAGCCTTGCGCTCATGCACAGTCATCGCGGCGTCGAACATCAGGAGCCTGCCGGAATGCGTACAAGTCTCTCCACCAACGATATTGCGCTGGATCTACCTTCTTCCCACGTCACCCAGACCGACCTTGGGCAGCCACTGCAACCCCCTGTCGTGCTCAGCCCCCGCCTGCACAACAAAGACCTGGCCCCGACCAAGGCAGAAGGCCGGCGCTGGGGTCGCTACAGCATCTTCGCGTTATGGACCAACGATGTGCATAACATCGCCAACTACTCGTTTGCCATTGGCCTTTACGCCCTGGGCCTGGGCGGCTGGCAGATTCTCCTGTCGCTGGGCATCGGCGCGGCGCTGGTGTATTGCTTCATGAACCTGTCGGGCTACATGGGCCAGAAGACCGGTGTGCCGTTTCCGGTCATCAGCCGCATCAGTTTCGGCATCCATGGCGCGCAGATTCCTGCCCTGATCCGCGCCGTGATCGCCATCGCCTGGTTCGGCATCCAGACGTACCTGGCCTCGGTTGTGTTCCGCGTCCTGCTGACCGCCATCCATCCCGGGTTCGCCGAGTACGACCACGATTCGATCCTCGGCCTGTCCAGCCTGGGCTGGGTGTGTTTCGTGGCGATCTGGTTGGTGCAATTGGGCATCCTTGCCTACGGCATGGAAATGGTGCGGCGCTATGAAGCCTTTGCCGGGCCGGTGATCCTGCTGACCGTCGCCGCCCTGGCCGCCTGGATGTATTTTCAGGCCAATGCGACCATCGCCTGGTCGATCCGCGAGCCGCTGAGCGGCGGCGAGATGTGGCGCAACATCTTTGCCGGCGGTGCATTGTGGCTGGCGATCTACGGTACGCTGATCCTCAATTTCTGCGACTTCGCCCGCTCTTCGCCGTGCCGCAAGACCATCAAGGTCGGAAACTTCTGGGGCCTGCCGGTGAACATCCTGGTATTCGCTGCCATCACCGTCCTGCTGTGCGGCGCGCAATTCCAGATCAATGGCCACATTATCGAAAGCCCTACAGAGATCATCGCTTCGATCCCCAACACCTTCTTCCTGGTCCTGGGCTGCCTGGCGTTCCTGATCGTCACCGTGGCGGTCAACATCATGGCCAACTTCGTCGCGCCGGCCTTTGTCCTCAGCAACCTGGCGCCCAAATACCTGACGTTCCGTCGTGCCGGGCTGATCAGCGCGACCATCGCCGTGCTGATCCTGCCGTGGAACCTCTATAACAGCCCGTTGGTGATCGTCTACTTCCTCTCCGGCCTTGGCGCCCTGCTCGGCCCGCTGTATGGCGTGATCATGGTCGACTACTGGCTTGTACGAAAAGGCCAGGTCAACGTGCCGCAGTTGTACAGCGAAGACCCGAACGGTGCTTATTACTACAGCCGCGGGGTCAACCTGCGCGCCGTGGCGGCATTCATTCCTGCCGCACTGATCGCCATCGTCCTGGCGCTGGTACCGGGCTTCCACTTGGTGTCGCCGTTCTCCTGGCTGATTGGGGCCGGGATTGCCGGGATGCTCTACCTGATCATCGCCAAGCGCCAACCTCACTACGCCGACGTCAGCGGTGAAGCCATCGCCGTGGACAACGTCAGCCATTGACTCCATCGCGGCCCGGCAGCGTCGGGCTGCTGAACCACCCGCTATAAGGAATCCCCATGCGTATTCTCGTGGTCAACGTCAACACCACCGAATCCATCACCCAGGCCATTGCCCGTTCGGCCCAGGCCGTGGCTGCGCCCGGCACGGAAATCGTTGGCCTGACGCCCTACTTCGGTGCCGACTCGATCGAAGGCAACTTCGAAAGCTACCTGGCCGCCATTGCGGTGATGGATCGGGTCATGGCCTACGACCAGCCCTTCGATGCCGTGATTCAAGCAGGCTATGGCGAACACGGTCGCGAAGGCCTGCAGGAATTGCTCAACGTACCGGTGGTGGACATCACCGATGCGGCAGCGAGCACCGCGATGTTTCTCGGCCATGCCTACTCGGTCGTCACTACCCTCGACCGCACCGTTCCTCTGATCGAAGATCGCCTGAAACTGTCGGGGCTCTGGGACCGTTGTGCCTCGGTGCGAGCTAGCGGCCTGGCGGTGCTGGAACTGGAACACGAGCCGCAACGCGCACTGGAGGCCATCGTGCATCAGGCTGAACTGGCAGTAACCCAGGACAAGGCCGAAGTGATTTGCCTGGGTTGCGGTGGCATGGCCGGGCTGGACGAGCAGATTCGCCAGCGCACAGGCGTTCCGGTAATCGATGGTGTGACGGCGGCGGTGACCATCGCCGAATCGCTGGTGCGGCTGGGGTTGTCGACGTCCAAGGTGCGGACCTATGCGACGCCGCGGCCGAAAAAAATCATTGGCTGGCCGGGGCGATTTGGCAGGTAAACCGCGTTATCGTTCTTCGCGAGCAGGCTCGCTCCCACATTGGTTCCGCGGCGTACAAAACTCCCCTGTGGGAGCGAGCCCGCTCGCGAATGGGGGCGACTCGGTTTCAAGCCTGACTCAAATAGCACTAAAACGCTGCCCCAACCCCTGCCCGGCAAACTGCTCGATAATAAAATCCACAAACGCCCGGGTCTTGCCCGGCAGCAGTTTGTGCTCGGCGTAATAGATCGAAATATTGCCATCATCGACATACCAGTCCGGCAGCACCCGCTCCAGCGTCCCCGCCTCCAGATACCCCACGGCAAACGGCATGCTCACCAGGGCAATGCCCAAACCCTGGACCGCCGTGGCGCAGGCCGCCTCCGAATCGCTCATGGTCATCCGCGCCCTGAGCGTCAGCGGGCTGTGTTGTCGGGTGCGGCTGGTCAACTGCCAGGAGCGCACGCGGCCGGTCTGCGGTGAGCGAATGAGGATGCCGTCGTGAAGCTTGAGATCATCGGGCTCGACAATCGCTTCATGCGCCGCCAGGTAACCGGCCGAGGCTACCAACACGCGATGGGCCGGGGTCAGCTTGCGCGCCACCACCCCTTGGGGCAGTTCGAACCCGCCACCAATCGCGGCGTCGAAACCTTGGGCGATCAGGTCGACCTGACGGTTATCGAAATGCCAGTCCGGGTTGATCGCTGGAAAACGCCGCAAAAACTCACCGAGCAGCGGCACGATGTATAGACGCCCGAAGACGGTGCCCATGCTGACCTTCAAAGTGCCCGCGGGACGCCCCTCGGCGCTGGCCAGATTGGCCACGGCATTCTGGATCGTGTGCAGGCTGGCACTGACTTCGCTCAGAAACAGCTGCCCGGCCTCGGTCAGCGTCAAGCTGCGAGTACTGCGCTGAAATAAGCGTACCCCCAGCCGCACTTCCAGTTTGGCCACGCTCTTGCCGACTGCCGCCGGGGTCAGGCTCAAGCGTCGCGCGGCTTCGGCAAAGCTGCCCACCTCGGCACTGCGCACGAAGCATTCGATACTGCTGAAGGTTTCCATAGGAGCCATTATAAACTTATGGTTTACACAGACTATCGCAATTGCTGTCTACTCAGCTTGTAATCTTGAATCGATACTAGGCTCCATCAACCGGGACATCTCGCCTCGGGACTTTGGAGATCGATATGACTACTCAGAACCTCAGCGGCAAAGTGGCTTTGATCCAAGGCGGTTCCCGCGGCATCGGCGCTGCCATCGTCAAACGCCTGGCCGCTGAAGGCGCGACAGTCGCCTTTACCTACGTAAGCTCCACGGCGAAGGCCGAAGAACTGCAGAACAGCATCACCCAAGGCGGCGGCAAAGCCCTGGCGATCAAGGCTGACAGCGCTGACGCCGAGGCCATTCGCAACGCCGTGACGGCAACCGTAGAAGCGTTTGGCCAGCTGGATATCCTGGTTAACAACGCGGGTGTGCTGGCCGTCGCACCGCTGGAAGACTTCAAGCTCGAAGACTTCGACCAGTCCCTGGCGATCAACGTACGCAGCGTGTTCATTGCCACCCAGGCTGCCGCCAGGCACATGACCGAAGGCGGTCGCATCATCAATATCGGCAGCACCAATGCCGACCGCATGCCCTTCGCGGGTGGTGGCCCGTACGCCATGAGCAAATCGGCGCTGGTTGGCCTGACCAAGGGCCTGGCCCGCGACCTCGGCCCCAAGGGCATCACCATCAATAACGTGCAACCGGGCCCGGTCGATACCGACATGAACCCTGCCCACGGCGACTTCGCCGACAGCCTGATCCCGCTGATGGCAGTGGGGCGCTACGGCAAAGTCGAAGAGATCGCCAGTTTCGTCGCCTACCTGGTCGGTCCCGAAGCGGGCTACATCACCGGTGCGAGCCTGACCATCGACGGTGGTTTTGGCGCTTGACCCTGTAGGAGCGAGCATGCTCGCGATGGTCGTCAACGATGACGAGGGAAACCTGACACCCAGCGGCGCTCTCAGGCTCATCGCGAACATGCTCGCTCCTACAAATTTTGATCATCAGGCCCAATCGAGTGCTGGCAAGCCACAGGCACTCGGCACGAACGCCTTCAGCGTTCGAAGAATGCCATCGGCGTGTGCGTACTTTTCATCGGCCATCGCCGCATCCGGAATCGCAATCGCCGTCATCCCCGCCGCCTTGGCCGCCGTGACACCGAACGGCGAATCCTCGAACACCAGGCAATCACGTGGCTCGATACCCAGGCGTCGTGCCGCCGTCAGGAAGATATCCGGCGCCGGTTTGGCCGCACCGACTTCTGGATCATCAGCCGTGACGATGAAGTCGAACAAGGCGAACCAGTCGCGATGCAAGGTGGTTTTCTGGCCGAACGACTGGCTTGAGGAACTGGTTCCCACCGCAATGGGAATGTTGTGCGCCTTCAAGTGCCGAACCAGCTCTTCTGCTCCCGGCATCGACTGCGCCGCAGGAAAACGCTCGCGCATCAGCGGCTCGCGAATCACCAGGAACTCTTCGGCGCTGATCGGCAAGTCCAGCGCCTGCACCACATAACTCGCCAGGTCACCTGCGCCACGGCCGATGATGTTCTGCTTGACGCTCCAGTCGAACGTTCGGCCATAGCGCGCGGCAATCGTGGCCGTGACTTCGGTGTAAATCCCCTCGGTGTCCAGCAACAAGCCGTCCATATCGAAAATCACGGCCTTGATGGGGCCGAACTCCTTGAGCGGTAAATTCATCGCATCTGATCCGTTTTCATGACATCCCAGGCGGCTCTGGTATGGCCGGTCCTCGACAGGTTAAAGGTTTCAGCAGCATAACGAGCAGCCGTGGCCAAGAGCAACGGGCGCATGACGCAAAAAGCCCGGCAAATCGCCGGGCCCGGACAGCTTTACGCGCTGTTGATTTATGCCAGGCTAACCGCACGCCTTGCCTGTCCCACTACTTTTGGCAGCACTATCTGATCCTCCAGACCCATTGCCAGAAGCGCTCCCCGTCGAACTGCCACCGCTGGTCGACCCGCTTCCCGTCTCCGGGCGGGTGGTGCTCCCATTGGCATCGCCTGCATTGCCATTCCTGATGGCGCCAGGCGGTAATGCGTTCTCAGTTCCAGAGCCTGCATTCATTTCAGTAGACGGCGGCATACCGCCCTTATCGACGGGCGCGTCGTTACCTGAGGATTGTGAAAATGCCACGCCTGAACCGATCGATAACAGACTAGCCACTGCCAGGGCCAACACGCTTGACCTGATCATGGACGTCTCCTTTTACCCGTTGCATACCTTGAGTCTGGCAGCAGTGCATCGGCAGGGTTACCACTCATTCGACAGGCGGTCTCGCGCCAGAGGTCGGTCAGCTCGGCTCCCCGGATGCGTCCTCACCGGCAATGTCCGGATCGTCCGGGTCGACTTCGACATCAGAATCCGTGCGCTTGAGGTCATCGTTGGGCACCTGCTCGACTCCGGGCTCGTCATCGGGCGGCCGCTGATCCCGACTGAGAGAATCAGTCGGCGAAGGCAAGGGGTATTCGGGGGTTTCGTCGATATCGGAGACTTTCGGATCAGCATTCATGGGGCACCTCGCAACGGACCTGTAAAGGCAGGTCCTGACCGTTGGAGGTAGAGTCGATCGTCAGGTTCGATCAGGGAGACCATCGGTTATGTTGCCGATCGAATCCGTCAGTGATGTTTGTTCTTGTGTTTGTGCTTATGTTTGTGACCGCCGCCGGAGTGGGAGTCGCCATCGTCGCTTCCCAGGTTGTTGCCGACCGCACCACCCGCTGCACCACCCAGACCTGCGCCAATAGTCGAACCGGTCCTGCCACCCAGGCTGTTGCCGATCACTGAACCGCCGGCTGAACCCAAGCCACCGCCTACCGCCGCTTCGGTGCGACTACCCTTGGGCGCACCGATCGCGCTACCGGCGGCGCCACCGACGCCGGCACCAATCGCAGCGCCCGTGCTGCCGCCCATTTGTCCACCTACCACGTTGCCCAGCGCACCACCAATACCGCCGCCAACGGCTGCGGTACCATCGCCTGCAGCCAGTGCGAATGGTGTAAACAACAATCCAAAAACAATTGCCGGTAACGTCAAGCGTCGAGTACTCGGGTACTGCACTTCATTACCTTGGGTTTTCGGGGTCATGGCACGCCTCTTATTTATCGGGGGTATGTGAATTGGAGCCGTTAATTCCATAAACGTTCAAAAACGCAAAAGCCCGGCATCAAGCCGGGCTTTTGTTCACGACCCTTGGGGTATCAGTGACGCTTGTGACCGTTGGCCAGGTTGCTGCCTACGCCGCCGCCCAAGGCGCCACCCAGGCCTGCGCCGATGGTCGAACCGGTCTTGCCGCCCAGGCTGTTGCCGATCACCGAACCACCGGCAGCGCCCACGCCACCACCGATGGCGGCACTGGTACGGTGGCCTTTCTTGGCGGCAACCGCGCTGCCGGCTGCACCCGCAACCCCCGCACCAATCGCGGCACCGGTGCTGCCGCCCATGCTTCGGCCAACGACATTACCCAGCGCACCACCCAGGCCACCACCAAGGGCGGCTGTACCGTCACCGGCGATTGCACCTTGAGTAACCAGAAGACCCAGAACCAGAGCAGGCAGTGTGAAACGCATGACGAAAACCTCAAAAAATAGGGGGTAAAATTCAAAAGGGTCGAGATTGAATGCTTTAGAGGGAACAAAGTCCAGACATGCGCGCGCTCAACCTCGTTGTTCGCGACGGTTGGACAGCTTTTTTGGAAAAGGTTTTATCGCAGGCAAAAAAAAGCCCGCTGGGGAACGGGCAGGGTGTTGCGTCTAACGGATGGTTTGAGCCTACGTAGGGCCTTGTGAAAAGTTTGTGAAAACTTTCCAAATTAAATATTCGTTCAGATTCCGGGCACAAAAAACCCCGTTCGATGACGGGGTTGGCTCGCGGATCATTTACTTGCTGGCCGGTTCTGTAAGCTTCGGCAGGAATTTTCCCTTCAACACTCGGCATGCCTTGGTCTTGATCTTGAGGACCTTGGCCTGATCTTCGCCAAAGCTGGCCACATACTCTGTCTGGCCGCATTGAACGTAGTTGTTGATCGGATATTCTGCGCCGTCGTCTTCGATGTACGGTTCAGTCATCGCTTCACCCCTCTCAAAAATACGGGATCGACACCGGCAAGCCCTTTGCCCGAAAAATATCGATCACCAAGGATTTTGAGACTAGCCGGTCATTAACGGACTTGTTGTTCAGGCAACCGAATGCCCGACGAATGGGCGAAGCCTGTCAGAGCAGTTTGACCGACACCGCAGTGTGATGTGAGGCGACACATAAGAGTGGCAGTGCCCAGAGTAGGTTAAGATGCCAGCAAACCAGGCTCGCTGTGAGTAGCCCCGCATGACAGAAAACAGTCGGAACACCACCCGTCTGATCAAGAAATACCCGAATCGCCGTCTGTATGACACGCACACCAGCAGTCATCTGACCCTTGCGGATATTCGCCAATTGGTCGTCGATAGAATCCCATTCGAGGTAGTCGACGCCAAGACTGGCGAGAACCTGACCCGGAGTATTTTGCTGCAGGTCATTCTGGAAGCCGAAAGTGGCGGTCAGCCGATCTTCTCCAGTGAGATGCTGATGGGGATCATCCAGTTCTACGGTCCCTACCAGAGCGTCCTTGGCAGCTATCTGGACAAAAGCATCCAGACGGTCATCGACATCCAGTCCCAGACCGGCGCTCAGTCCTCCGAAACCTGGAGCGCGTTCATGCACCAGCAGGCACCGGTCATGCAGGATTTGATGCGCCAGTATGTCGACCAGTCAAAAGCGCTCTACCTGAACACCCAGAACCTCTTCGGAATGTTCGGCGCCGTGCCCCCAGGCAAGCCAGGTGCCGATGGCGGGCCGAAAAAAAATGGCGATGGGGAGTAATCCCCATCGCCATCCTGTAACCAGCCTGATCAGGCTTACTTGCTATCAGCCTTGCCACCAGCAGCGGTTTTGCCAACTGCAGCGGTCGCTGCGTCAAAGTTGCTCTGGGCAACGTCAGCAGCCTGTTTTACCGCTTTCTGTGCACTTTCAAAAACGGCACCGGCATTGGCCAGCGACGATTTGAACCCAGCCACGACAGGCTCGGAGCCAGCCGGTGCATTCTTGCTGATCACGTCAACAAACTCTCGCACCTGCTGAGTGCCCGCCTCGACCTGACGCGAGGTCAGCTTGGCGATTTCCGAGTGGGTATCGACAATCAGCGCCTGTACTTGACGGTTGTAATCAGCCAGGCGTTCGGCTTGCACATTCGGCTGGATGAAAGACGCCTGGAGCTCGGCGAATCCTTGTGGATCACGTACCGAAAGCAGCTTGCGAAAGCCCTCGAACTGCTCCTCGGTGGAGGCCTGCAGGGTCTTGAACTGCAACTGGCTCAGTTGCTCGACACTGGAAAAGATTTTGCCGCTGATTTGCTGCAGGAGGTCGAGGTTGGCTTTCTGAGCGTCTTGCAATTTTTCCGAGTTGAAAAAAGACATGCTTGAATCTCCTGGTTTGAAGGCCGACTCGGGCCTGAGGACGCGAGAGCGATCCTGCCGGTCATCGCGTTAGGGTTTATATTGCAGTGCACAATTTCTTTTGGCAACGATTTTTTGTGCACCGCACAAAAGACTTTTCCATCCTATGGATGTTCGCTATAGACTCCTACATGCCTATCGTCAGGAGATCACCATGGACCAGGAAGACATTAGTGCATCGCAACAGGAAAAACCCACCTCACCACGCGGCCTGTGGGAACACCTGAGTCATCTGCAGCGCCTCAATGCGCTGAACGTCCTCGAGGCTGTGCGCCAACGCCAGAAAAAAACCCTCACGCCCCTGAAACGAGGCCAACTCAGACAACCTACTCCCGCTCAATGGCAGGAATATGTCATCGACTTCAGCCAACGCTGCCTGCTGTTCTGGGACACCCTGCGCCAGCGCGGCGACAACAGGCTGGCCCATGAACGCGCCGGGTATCCACTGCTGCTCAAGTTCGATCATGAAACCTTGATCGCTGGCCCTGATCTTGCGCGCCCGGTCAATTTTTCACTGCTGCGGATCCTCCCCGGCCCCGAGCAAGAAATCGACGGTAACAGCCAGCCGGTGATCATCATTGACCCGCGCGGGGGACATGGTTCGGGAATCGGTGGTTTCAAGCAGGATTCGATCATAGGTGAGAGCCTCAGGGCCGGGCACCCCACCTACTTCATCTCTTTCAGTCACTCGCCACAGCCTGGGCAAACCCTGGACGATATCGTCCAGGCCCAGGCCCGGTTCATCGAAGCCGTCAGCGCCCTGCACCCAGCCAACGACAAGCCGATCATCATCGGCAACTGCCAGGCCGGCTGGGCCTTGATGGGCCTGGCGGCCACACGACCGGAGCTACCCGGCCTGATCATTATCAACGGCGCCCCCTTGTCTTACTGGGCCGGCATCAATGGACGCAATCCCATGCGCTATACCGGCGGCCTGCTGGGTGGCGGCTGGATGGCTCGCCTTGGCAGCGACTTGGGCAATGGCCGATTTGACGGTACCTGGCTGGTCAGCAACTTCGAAAACCTCGACCCGGCCAACACCTATTGGGGCAAGTATTACCAGTTGTTCAGCCAGATCGACAGCGAGGCCGGGCGCTTCCTCGATTTCGAACGCTGGTGGGGTAGCCCGACCCTGCTCAATGGAGAAGAGATCGAGATGATTGTCGATGATCTGTTCATCGGCAACCAATTGTCGGGCCGTGCCGACCGCAAGAGTAACGGTATCGACCTGAAACGGATCGAAGTGCCGGTGGTGGTGTTCTGCTCCTACGGGGACAACATCACCCCTCCCCAACAGGCGTTGAACTGGATCGCCGATGTCTATTCCAGCGATCTCGCCTTGCAGGAGGCAGGCCGCACCATCGTCTACCTGCGGCATGCCAGCATCGGCCACTTGGGTATCTTTGTCTCGGGCCAGGTGGCGCGGCGCGAACACCGAGGGTTGCTAGGTGCGGTCGAAGCCATCAATGCGCTGCCGCCCGGGCTGCATGAGATGCTGATTGACGACCTGCCGGCCACTTCAGGCAGCGGTGACATGCAATACCGGGTGCATTTCCAATCAAGGCAAATTGCCGATATTCACGATGACCACGAGCCTGTCCGTGATGACGATCGCGAATTCTCTTCGGTCGTGCGCGCCTCTGAAATCAACAGTGCGTTTTACGACGGATCGATACGTCCGTGGCTGCGTCAGATCATCAACGAACCCACGGCCGAATGGATGCGCAGGACGCACCCCTTCCATCAGCAGCAATTGTTTTGGAGCAGCTTGAATCCGACGCTATGGTGGTTGCCCGGGACAGTTTCAGCGGTCAACCGTAACCGTCGTCCCGCACACCAGGACAACCCGCTGCTGGCCTGGCAGGAGCTGTTCTCCAACCAGATGCAAGACACCCTGAATGCGTACCGCGACGTGCGTGACGCCACTCAAGAGATCTGTTTCTACGGTATTTACGGCGTACTGGGCGCCTTCACCGGCGCCCAGCCTCCGCGAAATCTCCACGCACCTGAGCCGAGCGCCCAGTGAATCGTTTGTCATCCTGGAGGCCCTCGTGGAACTCCATCTCTCAATGTGCCTTCACAGGAGATTAGCGGTGCATCCGTTCGACGTAATCTCTGGCGAAGCTTGGGATCTTGTGATCCCCGCGCCGACCTATAGCACTCATGGGTAGGACCGGCACGACGTCCTTGAGCACAGGCAACGACTCATGGGTTCGATATTGGCCGGGGGTCATACCGAACCAACGGGTGCACGCCTTGTGGAAGCTGCTGTGATCATGAAAGCCGAGCAGGTGGGTGACATGCTTCAGGTTGAAATGAGAGTGGCGCAAGTAGAATTCGGCCATCTGCCGGCGCACATCGCTCAGGACATCCTTGAATTGCGTCCCATCCTTCTCAAGACCGCGCTGAAGTGTGCGCTTGCTGATGTTCAGCGCTGCTGCAATCGACTCCATATCACACTGCCCCTGGCCTTGCCCCTGGCTCAAGCGCTCGGTCAAAAGGCGGCGAATCCTGCCAACGATCGAGTACCCGGACAACTGGTCCAATTGAGCTTCGGCAAAACTGTCATGCAGCGTGGCCAGCGCCTCATTGGCCATGCTCAATGGCGTCAGGAGCTCCTGGCCGTCGAACAGGATGCTGTCATAGGCCGCCCCGAAACTCAGCGGGCAGCCAAAAAGTCGCTGATGCTGCGACGTGTCTTCTGGCTCGGGATAGGAGAACTCCACACTCATGGGTTGCGGTGACTTGCCACCTGCCAGCCAACGGCAGAAGCCCAGCAGCGACGCCAAGGCTGCATCCGTATATTGCCGTGGTTTGACCGAGCCATCTTGCTGATGATCGAGACTGGCCAATCGGTAATGCTGCTCCTCCTGGACAAGGAAAAGGCTGAATCCGGTGCCGATCAACGGGCTGAAACGGACCAGGCGTTCAAGCGCCCTTTTCAGGTTCGAACTGGACATCATCGTGTAGCCCACGATCTGAAAACTGCTGGGATGGCATTCCCCGTAGGCTTTCAGACCGATATTCGGATCGTTCGAAGCCTGGGCCGCCAGATCCCAGAGACGATAGATAACGTTTCGCTCGCAGAATGCCCCTGGTTTATTCACGAACCCGATATCCAGTCCCGCCTCCTCGCACAGAGCGGCAAGGTCGAGACCCTGGGCCAAAAACGTATTCGCCAGCACGCTGGCATAACCTGAACTTATCCTGTACATGGCGTCCTCAATGACCAGTGGAACCGAACGTCCTGTCCGGAGCCGATGCTGACACGTGTAGAACATATTTCAACTCTGTTGCAGAAATATTAACTATCCATTCAGTTTTAAGTATTGATCCAAGTATAGGTACTCCTCATTTTTTGCCATCCCCCTCCCTTCCGCGTGGCACCGAAGGACAGGAGAACGTCACCTTCAAACACTTCCCCCACAGCCCGTCGATAACCAACAATCACCACTCCTGCAGCGCAAAAAAAAACGGAGTAGATGTATGGAATCGCGTAGTCGTATTGCTTTGGTAACGGGTGGTATGGGCGGTATCGGTACAGCAATCAGCCAACGTCTATACAAGGAAGGATTCAAGGTAATCGTCGGCTGCAGTTCTGACTCCAGCCGCAAGGACGACTGGGCTGCCAGCCAGCGTGAGGCAGGTTACGAGTTCGAGTTCATCTATGGCGACGTCACCGACTGGGAGTCGACCCGCAAGGCTTTCGAGATGGCTCGTGAACAATTCGGCCCGATCGATGTGCTGGTCAACAACGCCGGCATCACTCGCGACGCCTCTTTTCGCAAGCTCACCCCGCAAGACTGGGACAGCGTGATCGGGACCAACCTGACGGGCTTGTTCAACACCACCAAGCAGGTCATTGAGGGCATGCTCTCCAAAGGTTGGGGGCGGATCATCAATATCTCCTCGATCAACGGTCAGCGTGGCCAGTTCGGCCAGACCAACTACTCCGCCGCCAAGGCTGGCATCCATGGTTTCACCATGGCACTGGCCCGGGAAGTCTCCGGCAAGGGCGTGACCGTCAATACCGTATCCCCAGGCTACATCCAGACCTCCATGACCGCGGCCATTCGCCCGGACATTCTCGAAGGCATGATCTCGGGAATCCCGGTGGGTCGCCTTGGCCTGCCGGAAGAGATCGCCTCGATCGTTGCCTGGCTGGCGTCCGATGAATCCGCCTACAGCACCGGTGCCGACTTCTCGGTAAACGGCGGCATGAACATGCAGTAACCCTGACCCGGGCCTTAATGCCCAGGTTTGCTCGTCGAATTTTGTCTTTTCCATGAGGTCATGCATGAACGAAGTCGTAATCGTTGCCGCTACGCGTACCGCCATTGGCAGTTTCCAGGGTGCCTTGTCTGCAATTCCCGCGACCGAACTGGGTGCAGCAGTGATTCGCCGCCTGCTGGAGCAGACGGGTGTCCAAGCTGCGCAAATTGATGAAGTGATCCTCGGCCAGGTGCTCACCGCCGGCGCCGGGCAAAACCCGGCACGCCAGACCGCGATCAAGGCTGGCTTGCCCCACACCACGCCTGCCCTGACCTTGAACAAAGTCTGCGGCTCCGGCCTCAAGGCGGTCCACCTCGCCGTACAGGCCATCCGTTGCGGCGACGCGGAACTGATCATCGCTGGCGGTCAGGAAAACATGAGCCTGGCCCCCTATGTCCTGCCTAAGGCACGCACCGGCCTGCGCATGGGCCATGCGCAACTGCAAGACAGCATGATCCAGGATGGCCTGTGGGATGCATTCAACGACTACCACATGGGCATCACCGCCGAGAACCTGGCGCAGAAGTACGAGATCTCCCGTGAAGCACAGGATGCCTTCGCTGCCGCCTCGCAACAGAAGGCCGCCGCCGCCATTGAGGGCGGGCGTTTCCAGAGCGAAATCACGCCGATCCTGATCCCTCAGCGCAAGGGCGAACCGCTGGCCTTCGACACCGACGAACAGCCGCGTGTCGACAGTACGGCGCAAGCCTTGGCCAAGCTCAAACCGGCCTTCCAGAAAGACGGCAGCGTGACCGCTGGCAACGCTTCGACCCTCAACGACGGTGCGGCCGTGCTGTTGCTGGCCAGCGCCGCCAAAGCCCAAGCGCTGGGCTTACCAGTACTGGCCAAAATCAAGGCCTATGCCAGCGCCGGTGTGGACCCGTCGATCATGGGTATCGGCCCGGTCCCGGCCACACGCCTGACCCTGCAAAAGGCCGGCTGGAGTGTCGAGGACCTGGACCTGATCGAAGCCAACGAAGCCTTCGCCGCCCAGGCCCTGGCGGTTGGCAAAGAGATGGGTTGGGACACCAGCAAAGTCAACGTCAACGGCGGCGCGATCGCCCTTGGCCATCCGATCGGCGCGTCGGGCGCACGGATCCTGGTGTCGCTGGTGCACGAACTGATCCGTCGCGATGGCAAGAAAGGACTGGCCACCTTGTGCATCGGTGGCGGACAAGGCGTCGGCCTGGCTATCGAACGCTAACCAACGGCATACGAATAGCCAATGCGCGGACTTGGGCTCCTTGCTCCGCGCATCAGGCTGGCCTCGGACAACGTTGCCTGCCTCCCTTGCCGTCGCTACGCCGCAATCCGGTATAGCGCGGCTTTTTTCTGCCCGGCACATCGGTATGAATTTTATGGACAACAACGCGCATACATTCAAAACCTTCTGGTCAGGACAGGTTCCGTTCATCGCCTCTTTTGCAGTGCAACAATTGCGCCTGTGGGTGAGCACCAATCCGTGGTTTTCCGGGCATGACCACGACACCTGGTTCGACCTGCCTCGCGAGACCCTGGACAGCCTTCAAGCGGACTACCAGGTTGAATGGGCTCAACTCGGCCAGAAACTGCTGACCGGCCAGCCCTTCAGCTTTGATGATCGACGCTTCACCAGCGGCAACTGGAGCGCCCCCCTGTTCGGCTCCCTCGCCGCGTTTTACCTGCTCAACTCCAGCTTCCTGCTGAAACTGCTCGACAAGCTGCGAATCGACGAAAAGAAAGCACGCCAACGCCTGCGCTATCTGGTGGAGCAAGCCATTGCCGCCAGTGCACCGAGCAATTTCCTGGCCAGCAACCCTGATGCGTTGCAGCGTGCGGTCGAGACCCAAGGTGCCAGCCTGATCACAGGGATGCAGCATCTGGCCAGCGACATGAACGAAGGCAAAATGCGCCAGTGCGATAGCGGCGCCTTCAAGGTGGGAGTCGACCTGGCCAATACCCCTGGCGAAGTCGTCTTCGAGAATCGCATCTTCCAACTCATCCAGTACTACCCGCAAAGCGAAACCCAGTACCAGCAGCCGGTGCTCGTCGTACCTCCATCGATCAACAAGTACTACATACTTGATCTGCGCCCCGACAACTCGATGGTCCGCCACCTGCTGGAAAAGGGACATCCCGTATTCCTGGTCTCCTGGCGCAACTTTGACCAGGAACACGCCGGTACCACCTGGGACGACCTGATCGAGCACGGGGTGATAAACGCCGTGAAAGTGACCCGCGAGATCAGTGGCCAACAGCGCCTCAATTGCGTGGGTTTCTGCATAGGCGGCACCCTGTTGAGCACGGCGCTGGCCGTATTGGCTGCACGTGGCGACCGCGAGATCGCCAGCCTGAGCCTGTTCGCCACGTTCCTCGATTACCTGGATACCGGTCCCATCGACATCTTCGTCGATGAAGAACTGGTGGCCTACCGCGAGCGCACCATTGGCGGTGTCGACGGCCCTATCGGATTGTTCCGTGGCGAAGACATGGGCAATACCTTTTCCCTGCTGCGCCCCAACGAACTGTGGTGGAACTACAACGTCGACAAATACCTCAAGGGGCAAAAGCCGATTCCACTGGACCTGCTGTTCTGGAACAACGACAGCACCAACCTTCCAGGGCCGATGTACTGCTGGTACCTGCGCCACACCTACCTGCAGAACGACTTGAAGTCAGGCGAGCTGGAGTGCTGCGGGACCAAGCTGGATTTTCGTGCAATCGACGCGCCCGCCTACATCCTCGCCACCCATGACGATCACATCGTGCCGTGGAAGAGCGCCTACGCCAGCACCCACCTGCTTTCCGGGCCCAAGCGTTTCGTACTGGGTGCTTCCGGGCACATCGCCGGCGTCGTCAATCCGCCGGCCAAGCAGAAGCGTCATTACTGGACCAACAATCGGGTGACTAAAAACCCCGAGACCTGGTTCAAGAATGCCGAGCAGCAACAAGGTAGCTGGTGGAATGACTGGTTCAACTGGCTGGCGGGGCACTCAGGCGAGCGTCAACCCGCGGTTGCGCACATCGGCAATGACCAATACCCGCCTCTGGAGCCGGCGCCAGGCAGCTTTGTAAAGCAATGAAATACTGCTGTGGAGCGCTGCGCAACACTGCCTGCAACACAGCAGCTTGATCGCACAGACGAAGATCAAATCACGCAAACGCAATAGATAGCCGCCGGTAAGCCCAACCGGCGGCACTTCATTTGTTTGGGTACAAGGAGAGAGGCTCCATGAGCACCCCGTTCCGCATCAACGAAGCACTCTTGATTGCAGGTCGAGCATTCGAACCCTTTCAATGCGTCGCCTGGGCTCCGCAAGACGGTAATGGCGACCTGAGCCTGACCGTCATCGACCGGGCCGCCACTCGAATTTGTCGCAAACAGATTCCAAGCAGCACCTATTCCGACCCGGCGCAGCTGGAAAGCCTGCTGCAAGAAGTGCGCGCCGAGTTGAGCCAGGGGGGTTACACGCTGCAGTCCTGGGCGATGCCAGGGTAAGCATTGTCGCGGGCTGGGATTTTTTTCAGAAACGCAGAAACGAAAAAGCCCTGAATAATCAGGGCTTTTTCGTATAAATGTGGCGGTGAAGGAGAGATTCGAACTCTCGATACAGTTTCCTGTATACACACTTTCCAGGCGTGCTCCTTAAGCCACTCGGACACTTCACCGTATCTCTTCAAACAAGTTCTGTCTGTCGAGGCGCGCTAATGTAGTCGAAAGCTTTTCTGATGGCAAACATTTTTTTCAGAATTTTCATGCGCTTAACTCGCATAGCTGTTTCTGGTTGCCCTGGGTAATGGCAAACCGGCCAATCTCCGGCTTGGCATCCCCTTCTATATAGCTGGCGATGCGCGGCTGGCGTGCCGGGGGACGCTGGCCGACGGCTTGGAGCGTGACTGGCGAGTCAGTCACGGCGCTTTACCTGGCGGGTGTCGGTGAGTAACGTCTGCCCTACTTTACAGAAAGGATTAGCGTCATGAGTGAGTTGATTTCCTACCACCTCGAAGACGGTATCGCGACCCTGACCTTGAGCAACGGCAAGGTCAATGCCATCTCTCCGGACGTGATTGCGGCGTTCAACGCTGCGCTGGATCAGGCGGTGACTGATCGCGCGGTGGTGATCATTACCGGTCAGCCAGGGATTCTGTCGGGCGGGTACGATCTGAAAGTGATGACGTCCGGCCCTAAAGAAGCCATGGCGCTGGTGACTGCCGGCTCGACGCTCGCCCGTCGCCTGTTGTCGCACCCTTTCCCGGTGATTGTGGCTTGCCCTGGGCATGCCGTGGCCAAGGGCGCGTTTCTGCTGCTGTCCGCCGACTATCGCATCGGTGTCGACGGTCCGTTCAGCATTGGCCTGAATGAAGTACAGATCGGCATGACCATGCACCACGCCGGTATCGAGCTGGCCCGTGATCGCCTGCGCAAATCGGCGTTCCACCGTTCGGTGATCAACGCTGAGATGTTCAATCCGCAGTCTGCGGTGGATGCCGGTTTCCTTGACGTGGTGGTGTCGGCCGAGGAGCTGCAAGGTGCAGCACTGACAGCGGCTCGTCAGTTGAAGAAGATCAACATGACCGCCCACAAGAACACCAAGCTAAAAGTACGCAAGGCACTGCTGGAAACCCTGGACAACGCAATCATGCTGGATCAGGAGCATATGGGTTAAGCCCCAACCTGCAGCAACGAAAAGCCCGACGGTCGTGTCGGGCTTTTCGTACGCGCCACGTTGATAAGCCTGCAACCGCTCTAGAGCGCGTCTGACCCATCAGTCGGAAACATGCGCTCAAACATCGCCTATCTCCCGCCTCCATAGTGGCAATTGCCGAAAACAGTGCACATCCGTACACTGCGCCACCTTTTGTCCCGGTGGGGCCTGCAAATGCTGTTCGCTTTACGTATGTCTTTGATGGGCCTGCACTTTATTGTGGCGGGCGTGCTGGGCGTCGTGCTTGGCCTGTGTCGCCCGTTCAATCCGGACAACAGTCGCCTGTGCGCGCGCCTCTATGCGTGGCCAGCAATGTGCATTCTGCGCCTGCGGGTAAAAGCCGACGTCGGGCCGTTGATGGACAAACCCGACAGTTGCGTGATCATTGCCAACCACCAGTCCAACTATGATTTGTTCGTGTTTGGCAATGTGGTGCCCCGCCGTACGGTATGCATCGGCAAAAAGAGCCTGAAATGGGTGCCCTTGTTCGGGCAGTTGTTCTGGCTGGCCGGCAATGTGCTGATCGACCGTGGCAATGCGCAGAAGGCGCGTCAGTCGATGTTGACCACCACCCATACCCTGCAAAACGAAGACACTTCGATCTGGGTTTTCCCGGAAGGCACGCGCAACCTGGGCGAAGAGCTGTTGCCGTTCAAAAAAGGCGCCTTCCAGATGGCCATCGCGGCCGGGGTGCCCATCGTACCGGTGTGTGTCAGCAGTTACGTCAAGCACATGCGATTGAACCGCTGGCGCAGTGGGAAAATTCTGATCCGTTCCTTGCCGGCCATTCCGACCGCGGGATTGAGCCTGGATGACATGCCGATGTTAATGGCCCAGTGCCGCGAGCAGATGCGCGAATGCATCGATTCGATGGATCGGCAGCTGCAAGCCGCTTGAAAATGCAGTACGACCGCAGACAAATCCATCGAATGGGCGGGCGCCTTCGCCGGCAAGCCTGGCTCCTACAAGATTTCACTGACTCTCGATAGCAGACAAGGCTAAGCTGAACGCTGCCTGCCACGGCCATTTGCCATAGAAAGCTGCCAAGAAGAAGTGAATCAACATCATGGGTAGAGTTGTTGCTGCTGCGGTTTACAGCGCTGGTAAAAAAGTCACCAACATCACCCTCGACGAAGGCGCAGCCTGGGCTGCAAAGCCGGGGCACTTTGTCTGGATCGGCCTTGAAGAGCCGAACGCCGAGGAACTGTACAACCTGCAACGCCAGTTCAACCTGCATGAACTGGCCATTGAAGACGCCCTGGAAAAACACAGCCGTCCGAAGCTGGAAACCTTTGGCGATGCGCTGTTCATCGTTACGTATTCGCCCATCATGGAAGAAGGCAAGCTCAAGTTCATTGAGACCCATATTTTTGCCGGCAACGGCTACATCATCACCGCGCGCAACGGCCATTCGGCGTCCTACGCCTATGTGCGTCAGCGTTGTGAGGCGCGTCCATTGTTGCTGGAGCATGGGGAAGATTTCGTACTCTATGCCATTCTCGATTTTGTCATTGAAAACTACCAGCCAATGGGCGAAGCCATTCATGCTCAAATCGATGAGCTGGAACGCAACGTCATGTGCGGCTCCCTGAACGAGCACGACATTCAAAAACTCCACAGCCTACGTCGCGATGTATTGCGCTTGCGTCGGTTCGCGGCGCCGATGGTGGAAATTGGCGAGGAACTGCAGAAGCTGAGCTTTCCCTTCATCGACAAGAACATGCGCCCGTATTTTCGCGACGTGCAGATTCATGTGACGCGGCAGATGGAGGACCTGACGACCCTGGCGGACATTGCCAGCCAGACCATTGAGGTCGGGGTGTTGCTGGAGGCCTCTCGCCAGAGCGTGGTGCAGCGCAAGTTTGCCGCGTGGGCGGCGATCCTGGCGTTCCCGACGGCGGTGGCGGGAATTTACGGGATGAACTTCCAGAACATGCCGGAGTTGACCTGGCATTACGGGTATTTCGGGGTTCTGGGGTTCATCACGGTGGGGTGTGTGGGGTTGTGGGTGAGCTTCAAGAGGTCGGGGTGGCTTTAGGAGCGAGCTCGCGCTCTTTTGTAGGAGCTGCCGAGTGCAACGAGGCTGCGATCTTTTGATTTTTATAATGCAAGATCAAAAGATCGCAGCCTTCGGCAGCTCCTACAAGAGATCGGTGTTAAACGGTTTCTGGCTTGTGCGCCACAAACCGCATCATCCACTCGGCGACCGTGGTGCCGTGGTGTTCACTTTCCAGGCTCGCGATTCCTTTGGAATACACCTGCTCCCCCAGCGCCTGCTGGCGAATTTCCAGCAAGGCCCGGGAATAGTCGTGGATGAATTCCGGATGCCCCTGGAAGCACAGCACCTGGTCGTTGATGTGGTAGGCGGCAAACGGGCAGAAATCGCTGGAGGCGATCACCGTAGCGTTTTCCGGTAGCGAGGTGACCTGATCCTGGTGGCTGATCAACAGGGTCAGCTCTTCCCTCACCGGGTTCATCCAAGGCGCCTTGGCAGCGAGTTTGTATTTATGCGTGCCAACGCCCCAGCCTTGCGTTGCACGTTCGCTTTTGCCGCCCAGCAACAGCGCCAGCAACTGATGGCCGAAGCACACGCCCAACAGTTTGTCGCCACGCTCATAGCGGGTCAGCAGGTACTCCTTGAGGGTCTGGATCCACGGATCGGTGCCAAAGGAGTCAGCTTTGCTGCCGGTGACCAGGTAGGCATCGAAGGTCTGGTCATCGCTGGGATATTCACCCTGTACCACGTTATAGATCGTGAATTCAGCGGCGATGGGTTGCTGCGAAAACAGGTGTTTGAACATCTGCCCGTAGCCCTGATATTGGTCGACCAATTCCGGACGCAGGTTGTCGGTTTCCAGAATGCAGATGCGTAACGACATAAAAAATACCTGACACGTGATGGGAATAATGCACACCCCAGAGCCTGCCTTGAAACACCGTGACAAGGCAAGCCCCGCAGTGTGTCACCGATCCCTAAAACGCCTCGCCCTTGGCGGCTTTTTCCAGCAGCAGGGCCGGCGGTGCAAAGCGCTCGCCGTATTGCCCGGCCAGGTACTGGGCGCGGGCGACGAAGTCCTTGACCCCGTACTGATTGATGAACTGCAGTGCACCGCCGGTCCAGGCAGCGAAGCCGATGCCGAAGATCGAGCCGATGTTGGCATCCGCCGTCGACGTCAGCACACCCTCCTCCACACAGCGCACGGTTTCGATGGCTTGTACAAACAGCAGGCGATCGCGCACATCCTTGGGCGAAATCTGCCCGTCAGCCTTTTCAAAGCGGGTTTTCAGTTCTGGCCATAATTGTTTTTGCCCGCCCGCCGGGTATTCATAGAACCCACCCCCGGCGGCCTTGCCTGCACGCTTGTACTCGCTGAGCAGCAAGTCGATCACGGCGTACGCCGGGTGCTCGACCAGCGCCTTGCCCTCTGCCTGCAAGTCCTTGGCGGTTTGCTGGCGGATATGGCTCATGAGGCTGAGGGAAACTTCGTCGGAGATCGCCAGAGGTCCGACTGGCATGCCAGCCTTGCGCGCCTCGGTCTCGATCATCGCCGCGCAGACGCCTTCACCCAGCATGGCAATGCCTTCATTGGTGAACGTGCCGAACACCCGAGAGGTGAAGAAACCCCGACTGTCGTTGACGACGATAGGGGTTTTGCGGATTTGCAGGACGAAATCGAACCCGCGGGCCAGGGTTTCGTCGCTGGTGCGGGCGCCCTTGATGATTTCCACCAATGGCATTTTTTCCACGGGGCTGAAGAAATGCAGGCCAATGAACTTGCTCGGGTCCGCCACCGCGGTGGCGAGGCCACTGATCGGCAGGGTCGAGGTGTTGGAGGCGATCAGTGCATCGGCGCCCACCACATTTTGCGCGGCCGAGGAGACTTTGGCCTTCAGCTCACGGTCCTCGAATACCGCTTCGATGATCAAGTCGCAACCCGCCAGATCGGCATCGTTGTCAGTGGTATGGATGCGCGCCAGCACGGCTTGACGGTGCTCGACGCTGATCTGCCGGCGCGCCACTTTCTTGTCCAGCAACGCAGCTGAATGCGCCTTGCCCCTATCGGCCGCTGCCAGGTTGACGTCCTTGAGCACCACGTCGACACCGGCCGACGCGCTGACAAAAGCGATACCCGCCCCCATCATCCCGGCGCCGAGCACGCCGACTTTTTTCGTCACATAAGGTACGAAACCTTCAGGACGCGAACCACCGGCATTGATCTGGTTGAGCTGGAACCAGAAGGTGCCAATCAGGTTTTTCGCGACCTGGCCGGTGACCAGCTCTGTGAAGTAGCGGGTTTCAATCAGCTGCGCCGTGTCGAAATCCACCTGGGCACCCTCCACCGCCGCACACAGGATTTTCTCCGGCGCGGGCAACGTACCCTGGGTTTTACTGCGCAGGATAGACGGTGCAATCGACAGCATCTGGGCGACTTTCGGGTTCGACGGCGTGCCACCTGGAATCTGAAAGCCCTTCACGTCCCAGCGCTGGACCGCCGTCGGATTGGCCTTGATCCAAGTGCGTGCCTTGTTCAGCAGCGCCTCGCGATCGCTCGCCAGGTCATCGATCAAACCCGCTTGCAAGGCCTTCTGCGGGGCTAATTTCTTGCCTTCGAGCAGGTACGGCAGGGCTTTTTCAATGCCCAGCATTCGCACCATGCGTACCACGCCGCCCCCCCCCGGCAGCAAACCGAGGGTCACTTCCGGCAGGCCGAGTTGCAGGGAAGGATCGTCCAGCGCTATGCGGTGATGGCAAGCCAGGCAGATTTCCCAGCCTCCACCCAACGCCGCGCCATTGATTGCGGCGACCACGGGTTTACCAAGGGTTTCCAGGGTGCGCAGTTGGCTCTTGAGGCTCAGCACCCTGTTGTAAAAAGCCGTGGCCTGGGGCCTGTCGACCTTGATCAGCTCATTGAGATCGCCGCCGGCAAAGAAGGTTTTCTTGGCCGAGGTGATGATCACACCCGCGATGCTGTTTTTTTCGGCCTGCAGGCGGGCGACACAGTCGGCCATGGCTTCGCGGTAAAGCGCATTCATGGTGTTGGCGCTCTGGCCCGGCAGGTCGATGGTCAGGACGACGATCCGGTCCTGGCCTTTTTCGTAGCGAATGGCTTGGCTCATATACAGGTTCCTTGCAATCGGGGCTCAGAGGCGTTCGATGATGGTGGCAATGCCCATGCCGCCGCCGACACACAAAGTCGCCAGGCCATAGCGCAGGCTCCGGCTTTCCAGTTCATCGAGCAGCGTGCCGAGAATGGCGCAGCCTGTGGCGCCCAACGGGTGGCCCATGGCAATGGAGCCGCCGTTGACATTGACTTTTTCCGGGTCGACGGCCATGTCCCTGATGAACTTCAACACCACCGAGGCAAACGCCTCGTTGACCTCGAACAGATCAATGTCTTCGACCCGCAACCCGGCCTTGGCCAACGCCTTGCGGGTGGCCGGCGCAGGACCTGTGAGCATCAGGGTCGGATCGGTGCTGGTGACTGCGGTGGCGACGATCCGCGCCCGTGGCTGCAAGCCCAGGACCTGGCCCATGGCTTCGGAGCCGATCAACATCAACGCTGCGCCGTCGACGATCCCGGAACTGTTGCCGGGGGTGTGTACATGATCGATCCGCTCCACCTGGCTGAAAACCCGCAGCGCAGTGGCGTCGAACCCCATTTGCCCGATCATTTCGAAACTCGGCTTGAGTTTGCCAAGGCCTTCCAGGGTCGATTCGGCGCGGATGAACTCGTCATGATCGAGCAGGATGATGCCGTTCTGGTCCTGCACCGGCACCAATGAGTTTTTGAACGCCCCGTCAGCCCTCGCCCTTGCGGCTTTTTGTTGCGAGTGCAAGGCGTAGGCATCGACGTCCTGCCGGCTGAAACCTTCAAGCGTGGCGATCAGGTCGGCGCTCACGCCCTGTGGAATGAAATGGCCGTGCAGGTTGGTTTGCGGGTCCAGCGCCCACGCCCCGCCGTCGCTGCCCATGGGGATGCGTGACATCGACTCGACGCCGCCGACCACCACCAGGTCTTCGAAACCGGAACGGACTTTCATCGCCCCCAGGTTCACTGCCTCCAGCCCCGAGGCGCAGAAACGGTTGATCTGCACGCCCGCCACGCTGACGTCCCATTCCGCCACCTGGACCGCGGTCTTGGCGATGTCAGAGCCCTGGTCGCCGATGGGCGTCACGCATCCGAGCACCACGTCGTCGACCTGGCTGGTATCAAGGTCGGTTCGCTGTTGCAGCGCCGTGAGCAAGCCGGCCACCAGGCTCACCGGCTTGACACTGTGCAAGGCGCCACTGGGCTTGCCTTTGCCACGGGGCGTACGTAACGCGTCGAAAATCAAAGCTTGGGTCATGGCGTCCTCGAACCTGATGGGGCTGCAATCTTCTGATCTTCCAGAGAGCCTCCACCTTATTCCGAGCTGCCGGCCATTCAATGACCGCAACGTTCATCAACGTTGACCCACACGCTCAGACGGACGGTCATCCCGCCCCCGGTGAAGGGGTTCAGCACACGCAGGTGTCTAGCAAAAGGCCGCTCAAGAAGCTGGCAATTGGCCTCATGCCTTTTTAATAGCAGTCCGTCACAACACCATACTAAATGGATCTAAACCAAGTGTGACGCGGGCTCTAAGGTGAAGGTGTACGAAGTTGTCGTCGGGTTTTGCCGAGACGCTCGTGCTACAGGAAGTGCAACGTTTGCCGTCATGGAGATGGGCAGGCAGGCATCAGGAAATAACAAAAAAAAGGCGGTCAGCCATGTTCAAACAATCGAAAGTTCGTCAAGCCGGGCTCATTCTTTTCGCCACCACTCTATTGTTGATTTTGCCAAACCTGACCAAGGTGATCGGTTAGTCGATCTTGAAAAGACGGCGGCAGGTCTTTAATCGCCATGTAAAAATGTGACTGGCTCGCTTCCCGTGCCAGTATGGCTGTGCCAACCTCTGCGGCACTTGCACGACATGGATGGCGATCATTTGAAAACGCTTATTGTGTTCGGGGCCCTGCTACTCAGCACGCCTCTTCATGCCGCACAGCTGAACCTTGAGCTGGGCGCGAACAGTCGCACGTGGCAATCCGAGGAGTTGCTCAAGCATCCTCAGATCCAGACCATCAGTATCAGCAATGATGTGTCCTACAAGCGTGACATGACTTATCGCGCCGTGCCGCTCGCTGCGCTATTGACCGACATCAAGCCTGACGATCACCTGCAAGCCGTGGCGCTGGACGGCTTTGCGGCCGAGTTGTCGGCGGCGCCGCTGCTCAATACCCAAGGCGCGCGTGCCTGGCTGGCGATCGAAGATCCGGCCCAGCCGTGGCCGCCGCTGGCAGAAGGCAAACACAGCGCCGGGCCGTTTTACCTGGTCTGGACCGATCCGCGTGCAGGCAACATCAGCCCGGAACAATGGCCGTTCGAAGTCGCCAGCATCAAGCGCATGGCACCGGTGGCCGCGCGTTTCCCTGCCCTGCTGCCTGATCCTGCGTTGAAGGCCGACGATCCGGTGAACAAGGGCTTTGCGCTGTTTCAGAAAAACTGCCTGGCGTGCCATCGACTCAACGGTGCCGGTGATTCGCAGTTCGGCCCGGACCTGAATATCCCGTACAACCCGACCGAGTACTTCGGCGCGGATTTCCTCCAGCGCTATATCCGCGACCCGCAGAGTTTGCGCCAGTGGCCGCAGGCGAAAATGCCGGGGTTCTCGGCCGAGGTGTTGCCGGATGGGGATCTGCAGATGTTGGTGGGGTATTTGCAGCACATGGCCGGGCGCAAGGTTAAACCCTGAGCTTGTGGTGTCTGGGCCGGCCTCTTCGCGAGCAAGCCCGCTCCCACATTCGATCTTCTGCGAACACAGAATTTGTGACCAACAAAGATCAAATGTGGGAGCGGGCTTGCTCGCGAAGCGGTATCCCCGATTTTACTGTTGCTGCACGGAGATCACCGGCGCAGGCGTCGGCGATACGAACACTTTTGCATGCATCTGCTCACACCCACCACCGCGGCGCATGCCACGTACCGGGCAGGCGTCCAGGTAATCGAGCCCTACCGCGAGCTTCAAATGGCGTTCAGGACGGGCCAGTTCATTGGTCACATCGAAGCTGTACCAGGCGTCATCGAGCCAGGCTTCGGCCCAGGCATGGCTGGCCAGGTGTTCGCTGTTTTCGCTGTACAGGTAACCCGACACATAACGCGCCGGCACGCCCAGGCTGCGGGCGCAGGCGAGGAACGCGTGGGTATGGTCCTGGCACACGCCCGAACGCCCGGCGAAAGCCTGGGCGGCGCTGGTGTCCACTTCGGTGGCGCCCGGCGTGTAGGTCATGTGCTGGTTCAAGCCATGCATCAAGTCGATCAGCGCCGTTCGGTCGCGGCGCTGCTTGCACGCCTTGTCGGCGAACGCGCGTAGCGCCTGGTCGGCCTCGGTCAGCCGGGTGAAACGCAAGAACGGCAATGCCGACTGGCTCTCGTGCTCGGCTTCGCGCAACTCGTCGATGTCGACCTGGCCACGGGCACCGATGATGATGGCCGCGTGGGGTTCGTCCATGGTCAGTACGTGCAGGATGTTGCCGAACGGATCCAGTTGCGCGCGCACCGGCCGCGGCAGATCGAGCTGCCAACTGAGCACGTGTTGGCGCTCGCTGTCGTGAGGCGTCAGCCGCAGGTACTGGATGCTCGCCCGCACCTGATCCTCGTAGTGATAGGTGGTCTCGTGGCTTATGGAAAGTCTCATGCAGCCTCCAGGTAGGAACTGTGAATGGCATTACCCAACTGGCGCACCAGCGGGATGAACTCGGTCAGCCAGGCATGCAGGCCTTCGTCGAGGATTTCGTTGATGCCGGTATAGCGCAATCGTGCGTCCATCTCCGCAGCCAAGCGCTGTGCCGGGCGGCCATTGGCCCCTGGCAGTTGCGCCAGGATCAGATCGATTTCTTCGGTGCAGGCGCGCAAAGAGCGTGGAACATCGGCCCGCAGCAGCAGCAACTCGGCCACATGCCGGGCGCCGGGGGCGTCACGGTAGATCTCGGTGTACGCCTCGAAAGACGACAGGGCCCGCAACAACGCACTCCATTGGTAATAGGCGTGGGCCGTGCCGTCGCTGACCGCTTCGGCCTGATCACCGGCCATTTCGTAGCGCGCATCGAGCAGGCGCAGTGTGTTGTCGGCCCTTTCGATGAATGTCCCCAGGCGAATGAAACGGAACGCGTCGTTGCGCATGATGGTGCCGTAGGACGCACCACGGAACAGATGGGAACGTTCCTTGATCCACTCGCAGAAACGGCTCATGCCGTAGCGGCCCAGGCCCTGTTCGGCGATGCCGCGAATCTCCAGCCAAGTGGCGTTGATGTTTTCCCACATGTCGGCGGTGATGCGGCCACGTACCGCGTGGGCACTGGCCCGTGCGGCCCCGAGGCAACTGTAGATGCTGGCCGGGTTGGCCGCGTCCAGGGCAAAGAAATGCAACAACCTTTCGGCATGCAGCTCGCCGTGGCGTTCGAGATAATCATCCAGCGTGCCGGTAATCAGCAACGGCATGGCCAACTCGTGCAGGCCGTTCCCACGGCCATCCTGGGGCATCAGCGACAGCGAATAACTGATGTCGAGCATCCGCGCGAGGTTTTCCGCCCGCTCCAGGTAACGCGACATCCAATACAAATCCGAGGCAGTTCTACTTAACATGTCAGGCTTCCTTCAATCCTCAACCACCCAGGTGTCCTTGGTTCCGCCGCCCTGGGAGGAATTCACCACCAGGGAGCCTTCGCGCAGGGCGACACGGGTCAAGCCGCCGGGCACGACCCGGGTTTCGCGGCCAGACAGTACAAACGGACGCAGGTCGATATGGCGTGGCGCGATGCCGCTTTCGACAAAGGTCGGACAGGTCGACAGCGACAGTGTCGGCTGTGCGATGTAGGCATGGGGCTTGGCGATGATGCGCGCGCGGAAGGCTTCGATTTCCGCTGCGCTCGCCGCGGGCCCCACCAGCATTCCGTAGCCGCCGGAGCCCTGGGTTTCCTTGACCACGAGCTCCGGAAGGTTGGCCAGGACGTGGGACAGCTCAGAAGGATTGCGACACTGCCACGTGGGTACGTTTTTCAGGATCGGTTCTTCGTCCAGGTAGAAACGGATCATGTCGGTGACGAATGGATACACCGATTTGTCGTCTGCCACCCCGGTTCCGATGGCGTTCGCCAACACGACATTGCCCGAACGATAGGACGACAGCAGGCCGGGCACGCCCAGCATCGAGTCGGGATTGAACGCCAGCGGGTCAAGGAACGCATCGTCGAGACGGCGGTAAATCACATCGACGGCTTTCGGCCCGTCGGTGGTGCGCATGAACACCTTGTCGTCACGCACGAACAGGTCCGCACCCTCCACCAGCTCCACGCCCATTTCTCGCGCCAGGAATGCATGCTCGAAGAAGGCGCTGTTGAAGCGCCCCGGCGTCAGCACCACGACACTCGGATTTTCGATCGGGCTTGAGCTTTTCAGGGTGTCGAGCAACAGGTTCGGGTAATGGTCGATGGGGGCAATGCGCTGGGCCGCAAACAACTCGGGGAACAGGCGCATCATCATCTTGCGGTCTTCGAGCATGTAGCTGACGCCGCTCGGTGTACGAAGATTGTCTTCGAGCACGTAGTACGTGCCGTCGCCGTCGCGCACCAGGTCGACGCCGGAAATGTGCGAATAGATATCCCGATGCAGGTCCAGGCCTTGCATCGCCAACTGGTACTGCTCGTTGGCCAGCACCTGCTCGGCCGGAATGATCCCGGCCTTGATAATGCGCTGCTCGTGGTAAAGGTCGGCGAGAAACATGTTCAACGCCTTGACCCGCTGGATACAGCCGCGCTCGACCACGCGCCATTCACTGGCGGGGATACTGCGCGGGATGGTGTCGAAGGGAATCAGGCGCTCTGTGCCCTGCTCATCACCGTAGAGCGTGAAGGTAATCCCGGCGCGATGAAACAGCAGATCGGCCTCGCGTCGCCGTTGTGCCAGAAGCTCGTCAGGCGTCTCGGCCAGCCAACGGGCAAACTCCCGATAATGCGGGCGGACCTGGCCGCCAGCGTCGTACATCTCATCAAAATAGGTGCGGATCATGCCGTACTCCTTGTCACCCGGACATACAGGCCTTCGCAAGGCCCGTGCCATCGGCAGAAACGCTTTGATTTCAATCGGTTGGATAATCACCACGCGAGCGCCGCACCAATCCTGTGCGGCAAATGCCCCCACCTGACGGCCCCCGCTTCATTGCAAGGCGTTGTCGTCGCCCATCACCAGCATAGACCGTAGGCGCCGGCTTGCCGGCGAACGGGTCGGCCTTGTTCGATTGCCATCGACAAAAACGAAAACGGCCAACCCGAAGGTTAGCCGTCATTGCTGTTTGTAACTGTTCATAGGTTTATGCGAGTCGCCCTCGTACCTCCTGTTTCACACCCCAGCCTTCGATGATGCCGCCCAGAGGCTCGACCACTGCCTCGAAACCCTGTTCGAAATCGCCAATGTCGTCGTAGGTCGCATACATGACCTTGCACAACTCCAAAGCCCAGGCGCCATCGTCGCGCACACTGATTTGCGCATCCAGGGATTCACCACGGTGAAAATGACCTGCCGCCCTGCGTGCCCGCTCCTCGTCCGGGAAAATGGCGTAGAACTCGATGGGATGGAACCGGGAAAAATCAAAACCGCCTTCTTTCATGCGGCGCAACACACTGCTGCTGATGTCTTCTTGATAGGCTGTGCTCATGAAACGTCCTCCTCAAACTGATGGATAGACTTTCCGTACTCCCTTGTGCGAACCCAAGGGTGCGCGCGACGGGAAACAAGCATGGAGCTGACAAGACCAGACCTTAGCGATCCATTCGCTGATCTCGCTTGCAGAGTAGCCCCAAGATAGAGCCGCTGCCAAGGCCTGGTTCTGCTGTAGTCGATAACGAGAAGAGGTTCAGACGGGGGTGATGCTGCGAATTTCAATACTGTTCTGGGCCTTCAGGCTTTTGACGCCTGCATCCGGGGTGCGGCCCTCATAGTCGTTCAGATCCAGTTCGGCGGCCACGGGAAGCAATCGCGCCTTGATGAGTTTGGCGGCCTCTTCGTGACTCGGGCACTCCTCGCACTCGAATTCTTCATCGATTACTTCACCATGATCATCCACGAAAGTGACTTTCCACCTTTGCATCGGTGCCTCCTCGATAAAACCCATGGATGGGCTTACACCTATCTCGACCTCGGGCGCCGGGCAATGTTCCGGCGAGTGTTTCGCTTCAGATGCGCACATTTCCTCGTGGGCCCGCAATGGCCCAGATGATCAGGCCCAGAACCGGCAGCAACAGGATCAACAGCACCCAGAAGATTTTCATTCCGGTCTCGGCGCCACTTTTCAGCACGTTGATGATTGCCCAGATATCCAGGGCAAGAATGATCAAGCCAACCAGGCTATTGAACGTGGAACCCATGATGACGCTCCTGAAGAGTGATATGCCCTCTTAGGATAGCCCGCCGTGAACAGGGTTCCCTTTTTTTGACAGCTTTACCGGTTCAGACGTGGATCGCCACTTTCAAGGCTTCCAGCGATGGCGCAGCGGCGATGCCGACTTGCGCGCACAGTTCGAGCACCCGAGGCACGGCATTGCCGTAGACCAGCACCACTTGCAGTTCATCGTCCAGCAATTGGCTGAAGTTCATCAGCGTGTAGCCACCGTTTTCCTTGTTCAGGCTGCTCATCTGCACCTGGATGCGATTCAGTGCGGTCAGGGCTTCGGTCCTGGCCAACTGCTTGGGCTTGAGATTGAACTCTACCCCGGGGCCGAACGAGGCGACGATCTGGGCAAACAGGTCCACATAGGTGTCGGCCTGAAACAGCACGGTATCGGGCAGGCTGCCAACCACGACCCACTCACCCAGCGGGATCGGGAAGCTGTCGTCGTAGTTGATGTCCGGGTTGGCGCTCAGGAAAGCCGCTGGATCAGCATAAGCCTGGGCCGCTTCATCAGCGACTTTCTCGATTTCGTCATCGGCCATGCACCCGGAGCTGATGTTGCTGATGAGTTCGATGAGGGCGGCTTTCATGGGGGCGGATCCTGTAGCTGGTAAATTTTCAGGGCGCGCAGGATAGCGCATTACGCCCTGCGATGGCGTCTTGCAAGCAAGCCTCGCAATCTTGACCTGCATCAAGCGTTCAGCCCAACAATAGCGGCACAATAATGGCACCTTGCCAAAACTGTTTCCGCTATCAGAGAAGACCTCCATGGGTGCCTGGCTTAGCAATATCTCGCTGAAGTACAAATTCTGGGCGGTGAACGCCGTCGCTTTCGTCACCACGCTACTGCTGGTGTTTTATGCCGTGCAGCTCGAACAACAAGCCCGCAGCCATGCCGCCCAGGAATCGGCCCAGGCCCAGGCGCGATTGCTCGAAGCCTGGCCTGCCGGGCAGCCGCTGCCCAGGGCCGGGAACCTGCTGACCTTCGATCACGGCCAGGCACCGCGGCTGGACGGACAGCCGCTGCAGGCACTGGCCGATGCCACCGGCTGGGTCGAGTTCGACGCGCTGCCATATTTCGGTGACAACCCGCCGATCGGCGCCGAAGTCTTCACCCGCACGGACGGCCAGCGGGTCGCCTTGATTGCCCATGGCCCAAGCCTGGGCCAGGTGTTCAGCGAACGTGTTGTCAATTATGCGCTGGCGGTGTTTATCCTGATGCTGGCAATGCTCGGTGCCTCACAGTTGTTGATTCGCTTTTTGCTCAGTCAACTCAATACCCTGAAAGACGTGATGCTCCACGTTGAAAAAACTGGCGACTTGTCGGCCCGTGTCCCGCTGACTTGCAGCGACGAAGTCGGGCAGATGGCCAACGCTTTCAACGCCATGCAGGCCGGTTACCAAGGCGTGGTCAGCACCGTCGCCAGCACCGTCCGACAACTGGACGAAGGTGCCGCACGCCTGGCATCGAACATGAATGAAGTGCGTCATGGCATGCTTGGCCAGCAGAGCGAAACCGATCAGGCGGCAACGGCCATCAATGAAATGACCGCCACCGTCTATCACATCGCCCAGCACGCCGGTGCCACCCGAGACCTTTCGCAATCTGCCGACACCTTGGCCGGCAGCGGGCAGGAAGTGGTCATGCGGGTACAGCGATCGATTGCCGGACTGTCTACCGGGGTGCAGCAGACCGCCGAGATGATCCAGCGCCTCGCCGAGGACAGCAAGAAGATCAACGGTGTGGTCAACGTGATTCACAGCATTGCCGAGCAGACCAATCTGCTGGCGCTGAACGCGGCAATCGAAGCGGCCCGGGCCGGCGAAATGGGCCGGGGGTTTGCGGTGGTCGCCGATGAAGTGCGCAACCTGGCCAAGCGCGTCCAAACCTCCACCGATGAAATCACCGTGATGGTGTCCGCCTTGCAATCAGGTACTCGCGATGCGGTGGACTTCATGCAGGAGAGTTCATTCAAGGCCGATGAATGCGTACAGCAAGCCCAGGAGGCTGGGGCCGCGTTGGCGCAGATTACCGGGGCAGTGGCGCAGATGCGCGAAAGCAACACCCAGATCGCCGTGGCGGCCGAGCAACAAAGCCAGGTGGCCGAAGAGATGAACCGGGCGGTGGTGAGCATCCGCGATGTGACCGAAAATACGGTGCGCCAGACCGTCAGCTCGGCTACAACCAGTGATGAACTGGCGGTGTTGGCCGGCGAGTTGAGCACGGCGATCGGGCAGCTCAAGCTATAACATCGAGGGTGGACATGACCCCTATCGCTTCGATAGCCAAGCTTGATTCGCCGCCCGCATCTACCGGGCCTATCCTTGATTCATGAGTTCAACAAGGATCGAGGATAAGCATCATGGGTAAACGTCACCCCAACCTTCCCGCCTGGCAATGGCGTGCGTACCCGAACAATCACCAACACCCGACCAACCTGGTGTTGCACCTGATTGCCGTGCCACTGTTCATTGTCGCCTTCCTGCTGATCGCCTGCGGGGTATTCGGCCTGAACCTGGCGAATTTCGCCATCGGCGTCATCGGTGTGATTGCCGCCTTGGGTCTGCAACGTCACGGCCATACCCTGGAGGCGCAAGCCTCCGAGCCATTCAGTGATCGCAAAGATGCGGTTTCACGCTTGCTGGTCGAGCAGTTCCTGACCTTCCCGCGATACGTCCTCAGCGGCGGCTGGTGGCGCGCCTGGCGCGAGCGCCACCGTCGTCATTGATCAGCCGAACACCGTCACCGTCTGCCGGCTCATGGCAATCAACCGCCCCTCCACATCCCACAGCTTCGCCGCGGCATGGCCGTAGCCGTCGGCGGCATGCTCGGTTTCAACCAGGTATTTGCACCAGTCCAGGGTGCTTAGTGCCAGCAATGGCTGGACGAATTCGATGGTCCAGGTCAGCGTGCTGCACATCGCCGGCTTCTTCAGAAACGGCATCAGGGCCGGTGGCCAGGCATCCACCAGCGCCAGGATGTGCGCTTCGGTGACCGACTCCTCCTTCACATCACCCCGCAAGCGCACCCAGCCGCCCATTTGACGCGATGTATTGCCGCTGAATGGCAACCCGCCAACACTCCAGCGCATTGCCAGGTGCTGCATGAATTGCGGGAGCACGCCCTCGATGAAAGGCAGTTCCTGACAGTCGTCCCAATGCTTCATCTCTGGCGCCGGCAACGCTTGCACCGCCACTTCCGATGGACGCGAGGCGCCGAAGCTGCCCTGAACCAGCGTGACGACCTGCCCCCTCTGCATCGCGCGGCCCAACACCTGGCTGACCGCCTTGCCCTCGCGCAATACATCAACTTCAAAACTGACCGGCACGTCGGGTTCGACCGGGCCGACAAAGGTGATTGCCAGTGAGCGTACCGGCCGGTCCGCTGGCACCTTGGCGCGCATGGCTTCGTACTGCAAGGCAGCCACCAGGCCGCCGAAACTGGCTCGGCCTTGCGCCCATCCGGGCGGGATCGACAGTTCCAGTGGTTGACGGCGAACAGCGTCGAGCAAATCGCAAAAGCGCATGAAGACCTCAAGGCAGGAAACGGATGAAGGAATCTTAACCAGCTCACTGGGGCTGTACAGTGCCTATTCCGGTCAAATTGACTGACAGATAAGCCGCCTGCGCCTGTGTAGGAGCTGCCGCAGGCTGCGATCTTTTGATTTTAAAAACAAAGATCAAAAGATCGCAGCCTGCGGCAGCTCCTACAGGGGTCGTGGTGGGTTCAGGATTTGAAACAGGCCTTGCTGAGTTTTTCCAGCACCCGGTCGGCACGCTGTTCGGCCTTGGCCATGGTGGCTTGCCAAACGGCGACACAAGGCTGCAAATCCGCTTCCTGCTCGGCCATCGCCAGCCATTGCACACAGTCGTGCCAGTCCCCCAAGGCCCCTTGGGCAGATTTCAGTCGGGGCATGGCGGCCTTGGGCAGGCGATCCAGTTCGGGGTAAGCGTCGATGCCATAACGTACGCGCTTGATCAGCAAGCGCAAACGATGGCGGTCATGGGCCGGATCGTGCAAGGCGGTGTCGAGTTTCTTCCACTGTTTGCCCAGGCGTTTTTCGATGCGCTTGTCCAGCCCCTTGAGCAAACCCTGGCGCTGAGCAGCGCGCAGGAATCGCGGAAAGGCATCGAGGATCAACAGCAGCTGCTTAAACTCCGTACTGGTCGCCACCGCAGGATAAGCCTTGGCCATTTGCACCATGCGCCGCTGCGCGGCTTGCACTTGATCGTTTTCGAGCAAGTAGGCAGCCAACACCTCACGATCACGCAATGGCGTGGTCAAGTCGCCAACTTCGGACGCCGCCGCTTCCAGCTGCTCGACTCCGGGCAACCCGCGCAACGGCCGCAGCAGGCTGCGCAACCGGCGCACCGTGGTACGCAACTCGTGCAATGCCTCAGGATCGGTGTGGGCACTCAAGCGTGCCTGACAGGCCAATAGACGAATTTCCAAGCCTAAGACCCGGGCCACCAACCTATCGATCATGGTTTACTCCGTAAACGGCTGTAAGCTGCAAGCTGCAAGCGAACCGACTTGTGGCTTGCAGCTTATAACTTATAGCTGCTTTCCAGCCTATCTCCCCGCGCGCGACTCACGAATATAGAAACGCGCCTTTTCGGCCTTCTTCGCGCATCCCTCGAAGCCTTCGAATTGTTGCTGGGTCTTGGCTGCGGTCAGCAGCGATAAAGCCTTGGAGTAGCTGACGGTTCCGGCGAAACCTTCGGCCTTTGCCAGGTCCAACTCACGCCAGGCGGCATCGAGCTGGCTGCCGCAGCTGTCGCGATAAGCGGTTTTGCCGGCACAACCGGCCAGCGCCAGGGCAATCAGTGGCACACAGATCCAGGCTTTCATTTCTTACACCTCTAAAATAGGTAAACAGTCATGCAGGTAGGACGGTCTGGCGGACAAAAAGTGCCGTCCGTCGGCAACGTTAACCCAACGGGGAGAGAATACCCATCCGCCGCCATGGAGTGTCGAAAAAACGACCCATTCACGCGGCCGAACGACCTGTCGATTGAAGCGCCCCCCTCGTTGGGTGCATTGTTGAACGATTCAAACGAGGGCGATCAATGAAAAAGCGTGTCGCACTGGTGTTGGGCTCGGGTGGAGCCCGGGGCTATGCCCATATAGGCGTCATCCAGGAAATTGAACGGCGAGGCTACGATATCGCCTGTATCGCCGGTTGCTCCATGGGCGCGGTGGTTGGCGGGATCTACGCCGCTGGCAAACTCGATGATTATCGGGACTGGATCGAGAGCCTGGATTACCTCGACGTACTGCGCCTGGTGGACGTCAGTTTTCGCCTCGGGGCCATCCGCGGGGAAAAGGTCTTCGGGCAAATCCGCAAGATCGTTGGCGAAATCAATATCGAAGACCTGCGCATCCCCTATACCGCAGTGGCCACCGACCTGACCAACCAGCAGGAAATCTGGTTCCAGGAGGGCTGCCTGCACCAGGCCATGCGTGCCTCGGCGGCGATTCCCAGTCTGTTTACCCCGGTGATGCAGGGCAATCGCATGCTGGTCGATGGCGGTATCCTCAACCCCTTGCCGATCGTGCCGGTGGTGTCGAGCCATTGCGATCTGATCATCGCGGTCAACCTCAACTCCACCAACCAGCGTCACTACCAGTTACCGGTGATCCAGCGCCCAGCTGCCTTCAAGACCCGCTTTGACAGCCTGATCAGTTCCCTGGGCTCGAAGTTGCCGTTCCGGCGCAAGCAGGCCGAACAATTGCTGCTGCTGGAGAAGGAAGCGTTGATGGCCGAAGCGGCAGAGATCAACCCCTGGGTCGAGTCGGCCGAACCTGAAGCCCAGCAACCCGCGGCCGCGCCTGAACGGGACGGTGCGCCGAAGTCCGCCACCGGGTCGTTCATCATCGACAACGTGGGGCCGGCGTCCCTGCTGGATTTGATCAACCAGAGTTTCGAGGTCATGCAGACCTCCTTGGCGCAATACAAGATTGCCGGGTATCCGCCGGACATCCTGATCAACGTGCCGAAGCGGGTGTGCCGGTTTTTCGAGTTCTACAAGGCGCCGGAGTTGATCGCGCTGGGACGCGAGATTGCGCGCGATACGCTGGATCGGTATGAGAGTGAGCGAGATTCCTGAAACAACGATCGTTCCCACGCTCTGCGTGGGAATGCATCCTGTGACGCTCCGCGTCACGAACTCAATAGCGGACGCGGAGCGTCCATGACGGCGTTCCCACGCAGAGCGTGGGAACGATCATGAATCGAGTAACCGATACCCCACCCCCGCCTCGGTCACGATGAACCGCGGTTGCATCGGGTCGTCCGCCAGTTTCTGGCGCAAGTGCCCCACCACGATCCGCAAGTAATGCGTGTCTTCAGTATGGGTCGGCCCCCAGATGTCCTTGAGCAGTTGTTGCTGGGTGATGACTCGTCCGGGATGCCGTGCCAGTTGCGCCAGCACTGCGTATTCCTTGCGGGTCAGCGCGACTTCGCTACCATCGAGCAATACCCGCCGATAGGCCAGGTCCACCGTCAGCGGGCCGAAGGCCAGTGCCGCTTGCTGGGCCTCGCCCACCGGCGCCTGGCGTAATAGCGCTCGAATTCGCGCCAGGAATTCCTGGATGCCAAAGGGCTTGGTCACGTAGTCATTGGCACCGCCATCCAGCGCCTCGACTTTCTGCCCTTCACCGGCACGCACCGAGAGCACCAGCACCGGCACTGTCGACCACTCGCGAAACTCACGCAGTACCTGCTGGCCGTCCATGTCCGGCAGGCCGAGGTCGAGCACCAGCAAGTCCGGTTTGTTCAACGCCGCTTGCGCCAGGCCTTCGGTGCCGGTACCGGCCTCCAGCACCTTGTAGCCCTGTGAAGCGAGGCTGATGCGCAGGAATTTACGGATTTGCGGTTCGTCATCGATGACCAGGATGGTCGCGGTCTGGTTCATGGATTCACATCAACACAAAGTAGTGGCAAGAGAGTAACGCAAGCACGATCAGGCTTCACTCTCAAAGCCCGGCTGCGCCTGCAAAGGCAAGTGCAAGGTGATGCAGGTGCCGCGCCCTTCAATACCGTCGGCCACGCTGATCCGCCCGCCATGGGCACCGACCATGCCCTGACAGATCGCCAACCCCAGCCCCGTGCCCTGCCCACCACGGTCGCCGCGAGCGGCGGTGTAGAACATGTCGAAAATCTTCTCCCGCTCCGCTTCCGGAATCCCCGGCCCTTCGTCGCTTACCGAGAAAAACAGCTCCGTGTCATCGGCCCCCGCGCGCACGTGCAGGCGCCCGTGGGACGGCGAGAAACGCGCAGCGTTTTCCATCACGTTGACCAGGGCCTGCTCGATCAGCGCCGCGTGGACGAATAACAGCGGCAGTTGCGCCGGCACTTCGGTGGTGACCTGCAACGGGGCCAATACCGCGCGAAGGCGATTGAGCGCACTGCCGACAATGTCTGCCGGCGATACCCAGTCCCGTGCCAGCTTCAATGCCCCGTGACCGAGGCGGGTCATGTCCAGCAGGTTTTGAATGTAGCGATCGAGGCGTTCGGCTTCGTCGCGGGTGCCTTCCAGCAACTCACGGCGATCCTCCAGGGGAATGGCCTCACCGAGGGCCAGCAGACTATCGATACTGCCGCGCATGGAGGTCAGCGGGGTACGCAAATCATGAGACACCGAGGCCAGCAAGGCACTGCGCAATTGTTCGGTTTCGCCGTGCAGCCGCGCGGCTTCCAGGTCATCGGCCAGTTGTGCTCGGGCCAGCGCCTGGGCCAACGGCTGGCTCAACGCGGTCAACAAACGCCGACGCTGGCCGCTCAAGGCCTGGCCTTCTTTGGCACACACACCGAGCAGCGCCAGCGGCCCCTCCTCCACTGACAATGGCCACCACCACCAACGACCGAACGGCAAGGTCCCGGTGCCCGCGCCCGCCGGCTGGTCGTGCTGCCACGCCCAATCGGCGGCGGCGCGTTCGGCTTCGGTGAACTCCAGCGGGCCACCGATCTCGACTTTCCAGCCGCTCTGGCCGTCGCGATTGAGCAGGCACAGTTGCAGGTCGCTCCAGCCGCTGAGGTGCTGGGCCGCCGCGTTGACCACGGCCTGACGATCGGTGGCAGCGGTGAGTTTGCGCGACAGATCGAGCAGTTCGCTGGTCTCTTCCTGGGTATCACGCAGGGCCTGCAATTGCCGGCGCTGGCGTGCAGCAAGGTTGCCGGTGAGCGCCGCCATCAGCAGGAAAAACAGCAAGGTCAGCACGTCTTCTTCGCGCTGGATGCTGAAGGAAAAATTCGGCGGAATGAACAAAAAATCGTAGGTCAGGAACGACAACGCCGCACAGGCCAGGGCCGGGCCAAGACTGCTGCGCACCGCTACCAGCAACACCGCGGCGAGAAACACCAGCGAGATGTTCGGCAACGGCAGCACACTGGCAACTGCCCAGGCCAGGGCAGTGGCCGACAGCGTCGCCACCACGGCCAGGGCGTAGTCGAACCATACCGGTGCCTGCATCGAACGCTGCCTTGGTTGATGCTGTTGCTGCTCGGTGTCGAGCACGTTGATTTCCAGCCCACGGGCATTACGCAGCAGTCGCGCCGCCAGGCCGCCTCCGAACAATCGACGACGCAGGCGCGGCCGCGACTGGCCGACCAGCACCAGGCTGGCGCGGCGTTCAGCGGCGTGCTGGATCAGGGTTTTGGCGACCTCGCCGGCCCGCAGCAGCACTACTTCACCGCCCAGGCGTTCGGCCAGTTGCTGGGCACTTTGCAGACGCAGCCGCGACTGCTCGTCACGCACGCGGCCATTATCCACATGCACCAGACTCCACGGCAGATGCCGACGCTGGGCGACGCGGCTGGCGTGACGCACCAGGCGCTCGGCCTGGGCATCGCCATCGACGCCGACCAACAAGCGACCGCGCACCGTCGGCGCCGCTTGCCCCATCTGGCGATAGCCCTGGGTCAGGTCGTTATCGATCTGGGCCGCCGCGGTTTGCATGGCCAGCTCACGCAGCGCCGTGAGGTTGGTCTGGGAGAAATACGCATCGATGGCGGCCCTCGCCTGCTCGGGCACGTAGACCTTGCCGTCGCGCAAACGCTCGAGCAATTCGCGCGGTGGCAAATCGATCAGCAGCAGTTCGTACGCTTCCTGCAAAACCCAGTCGGGCAGGGTTTCGCGCACCTGCACGCCCGTGATGCCACGCACTTTGTCATTCAGGCTTTCCAGATGCTGGACGTTGACCGTGGTGTACACGTCGATGCCCGCGGCGAGCAGTTCCTGGATGTCCTGCCAGCGTTTTTCGTGACGGCTGCCGGGGGCGTTGGTGTGGGCCAGTTCATCCACCAGCACCAGCCTGGGCTTGGCTGCAAGCAGACCGTCGAGGTCCATCTCCTCGAGCTCCACGCCACGGTATGACGAGCGCACCAATGGCATTTGCGGCAATCCGCTGAGCAACGCTTCGGTCTCGAAACGGCCGTGGGTTTCGACCACTCCGGCAATGACTTTCACGCCTTGGCGCAATTGGGTGTGGGCCGCTTGCAACATGGCGTAGGTCTTGCCGACGCCGGGGGCGGCGCCGAGGAATACCTTGAGCCGGCCACGGCCATCACGGGGCAGGTTTGCTAATAGCGCGTCGGCGCGGCCGGAGTCGCTCATGCTTTCAATTCTCTTTATTCAGGTATTCATGTGGTGCCTGGGGGCCGTCTTCGCGAGCAGGCTCGCTCCCACATTTGGAATGCATTCTCCTGTGGGAGCGAGCCTGCTCGCGAATGGCGTCACCGCCGACTACAGTTTTTCCAGCGCCAGGTTCAACTCAAGCACATTCACGACCGCTGGGCCTACCAATGGCTGTTCGGTGTGGGCGTCCAGCAGTTGCTGGAGCGACGCAACCGGCAGGTTGCGCGCCGCCGCAACACGCGCCAGTTGATAGGCAATCGCGGCCGGTGGCAAGTGCGGATCGAGGCCGCTGCCAGAGGTGGTGACCAGCGCCAGCGGTACCGGCCCCTGCCCTGGCACCAGCAGCTTGTTGGCGTTGTCGATCACCCGAGTGGCCAGGGCCGGGTTGCTTGGCGACAGGTTGCTGGCGCTGCTCGATACGGTGGCAAAGGCACCAGCCGATGGCCGCGGGTGGAACCAGGCGTCGCCGACGAAATCCTGGGCAATCAGCGATGAGCCGCGAACCTTGCCGTCGGCATCACGCACCAGGCTGCCATTGGCCTGATCCGGGAAGGCGACCTGGGCCACGCCGGTGACCACCAGGGGATAGGCGACACCGGTGATAAGGGTCATCAAAACCAGCAGGCTCAGGGCCGGGCGTATCATTGTGGACATTTCAAACTCCTCGAATTCGGTGAACAAGTACCGCGTTCAGTCAGGTACAACGTGTCGTCTTTTTCGCGAGCAGGCTCGCTCCCACAAGGAAACGAGGTGCCTTTGTGGGAGCGAGCCTGCTCGCGAAGGCGGTACGCCTGACACACGGTCAAACCAGATGCAACGCCGTCAACAGCATGTCGATCGCCTTGATGCCCACGAACGGCACCACAATCCCGCCCAGGCCATAGATCAGCAGATTGCGTCGCAGCAACGCCGCCGCGCTCGCCGCCTGCACGCGCACACCGCGTAAAGCCAAGGGAATCAGCACCACGATGATCAGGGCGTTGAACACGATCGCCGAGAGAATCGCGCTCTGCGGGCTGTGCAGCTGCATGACGTTCAACACGCCCAGTTGCGGGTAGATCGCGGCAAACAGCGCCGGCAGGATGGCGAAATACTTGGCCACGTCGTTGGCAATGGAAAAGGTCGTCAGCGCGCCGCGGGTCACCAACAGTTCCTTGCCGATCTGCACCACGTCCAGCAGCTTGGTCGGGTCACTGTCGAGGTCAACCATGTTGGCCGCTTCACGTGCCGCCTGCGTGCCGTCATTCATCGCCATGCCGACGTCCGCCTGGGCCAGGGCCGGGGCGTCATTGGCGCCGTCGCCGCACATGGCAACCAGGCGACCGTCGTTCTGCTCGTGCCGGATGCGCGCCAGTTTTTTCTCCGGCGTGGCTTCGGCCAGCACGTCGTCAACACCCGCTTCGGCGGCGATCGCGGCAGCGGTCAATGGGTTGTCGCCGGTCACCATGACCGTGCGGATCCCCAGCTTGCGCAGCTCGGCAAAACGCTCGCGGATGCCGGGCTTGACCACGTCCTTGAGGTGGATCGCACCGAGCAGTTTGCCGTCGGCGCAGACCAGCAGCGGCGTGCCGCCACTCTGGGCAATCCTGTCGATTTCCCGGGACAACGGCGCGGCCAGGTCGGCTCGCTTCAAGCCGACGAACGCCAGCAGGGAATCCACTGCGCCCTTGCGATACACGCGGCCCTGATAGTCGACACCTGACAGCCGGGTTTCGGCGCTGAACGGTACAGCCGTCAGCAATTCGGCGGCCGGCTCCGTTTGCGGTTGCGTGCCACGCAGGTATTCGACGATGGATTTACCTTCCGCCGTGTCATCGGCCAGAGAGGCCAACAAGGCACCCTCGGCCAGTTCGCTGGCCGTCACGCCTGGAGCGGGAACAACGGCGGCGCAACGACGGTTACCGAAGGTGATGGTGCCGGTCTTGTCCAGCAGCAGGACGTGCACGTCCCCCGCCGCTTCCACCGCGCGACCGGACTTGGCGATCACGTTCAGGCGCACCAGGCGGTCCATGCCGGCGATACCGATGGCCGACAACAAACCGCCAATGGTGGTCGGGATCAGCGTGACCAATAACGCCACCAGGAACACCAGCGGCAGGCTGCCATTGGCAAAGTGGGCGAACGGTTGAAGAGTCACGACCACCAGCAGGAAGATCAGGGTCAGGCCGATCAACAGGATGTCCAGCGCCACTTCGTTCGGGGTTTTCTGGCGCTTGGCGCCTTCGACCAGGGCGATCATGCGATCCAGTGTCGACTCGCCGGGGTTGGCGGTGATCTTCACCAACAGCCAGTCAGACACCAGCCGGGTATTGCCGGTCACCGCCGAGCGGTCGCCGCCGGATTCACGAATCACCGGAGCGGATTCACCGGTGATGGCCGCTTCGTTGACGGCAGCAATCCCTTCAATCACCTCACCGTCACCGGGGATCATCTCCCCCGCTTCGACGCGCACCACATCGCCTTTGCGCAGGCTGGCGGCCGGCACCACTTGAAAGCTGCCGTTGCTGGTTCTGCGCCGGGCGCTCAAGCCTTCGCTACCCGCCTTGAGGCTGTCGGCGCGGGCCTTGCCACGACCTTCGGCCAGGGCCTCGGCGAAGTTGGCGAACAGCACGGTAAACCACAGCCACAGGGCAATCTGTGCGGCGACGAAGGTCGGCACCGCCGTGTCGGGAATGAAGCACAGCACGGTGGTCAGGATCGCCGTCAGTTCGACCACCAGCATCACCGGCGCACGCTGCAATTGTCGCGGATCGAGCTTGACGAAAGCTTGTACCAGCGCTGGGCGCCAGAGGGCCGAGATCGCGGTTCTTGCTTGTTCCGGGGCCTTGGCAGCGACCGGTTTGATTGCGGGCATATTCATCATCTGCTCCTTAGAAGCCCAGGCTTAAATGTTCAGCAATCGGGCCCAACGCCAGCGTCGGCAGGAAGGTCAAGCCACCCACCAGCAAAATGGTCACGGTCAGCAAGGTCACGAACAGCGGGCCGTGGGTCGGGAAGCTGTTCTGGCCAATCGGCGCGGTCTTCTTCATCGCCAGGCTGCCGGCCAGGGCCAGCACCGGCAGGATGTAGCCGAAGCGACCGATCAACATGCCAAGGCCCAGCATCAGGTTGTGGTACGGCGTATTGGCGCCGAAGCCGCCAAATGCCGAACCGTTGTTGGCACTGGCCGAGGTGTAGGCGTAGAGCAACTGACTGAAACCATGGGCGCCGGGGTTGCTCACCGAGGCCACAGGCCCTGGCAGGCTGGCGGCAATGGCACCGAGGACCAGCACGCCGATCGGCATGACCAGCAAGGTCAGCACCAATAGCTGCACCTCTCGGGCTTGCAGTTTCTTGCCGAGGTATTCCGGCGTCCGGCCGATCATCAGGCCGGCAAGGAACACCGCGATCAGCACGTTGAGCAACATGCCATAGAGCCCCGCGCCGACGCCGCCGAAGATCACTTCGCCGACCATCATGTTGACCAGCGCAACCATGCCGCTGAGCGGGTTGAGACTGTCATGCATGCCATTGACCGAACCGTTCGACGCCGCCGTGGTGGTCACCGACCACAGCACCGTGGCGGTGGTACCGAAACGCGCCTCCTTGCCCTCCAGCGGTGCGGTCTGTTCGACGGCGACGTTGGCCAGGGTCGGATTGGGTTGGTATTCAGCCCACAGCGACGTCGCGCCACCGATCAAGAACAGCGCCAGCATGCACGCGATGATCGCGCGGCTCTGACGCAGGTCTTTCACGTAATGGCCAAAGGTGAACACCAGCGCCACCGGGATCAGGATGATCGACGCGACTTCGAACAGGTTGCTCCAGGCCGTCGGGTTCTCGAACGGATGCGCCGAGTTGACGCCAAAGAAGCCACCGCCATTAGTGCCCAGTTGCTTGATCGCAATCTGGCTGGCGGCCGGCCCCAGCGGGATCACTTGATCGATGCCCTGCACGGTCACGGCATTCACATATTGCGCGAAGGTTTGCGGCACGCCCTGCCAGACCAAGTACAGCGCCAGCAGCAGGCACAGCGGCAACAGGCCGTACAGGGTGGCGCGAGTCATGTCGACCCAGAAGTTGCCCAGCGATGCAGTGGATTTGCGACCGATGCCGCGGCACAGCGCAACCAGGACTGCAAGACCGGTGGCAGCGCTGACAAAGTTCTGCACGGTGAGGCCGACCATCTGGCTCAGGTAGCTCAGGGTCGCTTCGCCGCTGTAGGACTGCCAGTTGGTGTTGGTCATGAAGCTGACTGCGGTATTGAACGCTTGCGTCCATTCCTGGCCCGGCAGGTTTTGCGGGTTCAGCGGCAAGTGGTCCTGGAACAGCAGGATCGCGAACAACAGTACAAAACCCGCCAGGTTGAAGGCGAGCAAGGCCAGGGTGTACTTCTGCCAGCTCTGCTCGGCCTGGGGATCGACGCCAGACAGGCGATAACAACCACGTTCGAGTGGACCAAGGATCGGCGTCAGCCAGGTGCGCTGGCCTTCCATGACCTTGTAGTAGAAACGCCCGAGAAACGGTGCGGGGACCAGTACCAGGGCGAAAAACGCCAGGATCAGCCAATAGTCATAACTGTGCATAGCCGCTCCTAGTTGCGGTCCGCGCGCAACAGCGCAACCAACAGATAAATGAACAGTCCCACTGCCAGCAGCAGTGACACTCCGTCCAGAACGCTCATGGAAGTTCTCCGTGTTACGGCGTATTGCCGCGTGTGGAGGTATTGTCGGCAGGGAGGCTGTAAAGGAACGAGACCGAGGGGTGCGGCGGGGCATAAAGAAAGCGTAAAGAGTGGGTTTAGGGCTCTGTTACTGCGTTGTCTTGACGGGCCTCTTCGCGAGCAAGCCCGCTCCCACACTGTTTAGCAGTGTTTGGGAAAACGCATACCCCTGTGGGAGCGAGCCTGCACGCGAAGGGGCATTGCAGACGACACAGGGGTGAACGACACAGAACAGGCATACAATGGAACCAGTGCGAAATCCAATCGCTCAAAGTGGTATGCACGTTCGACAGGCGAAACCCTCGCCCGCCGGCCGGCTTTCAAGGAGGTCCCATGCCCTGGTATGCCTGGTTGATTCTGGTGGTTGCCATTGGCTCTATCGTTGGCGGTTTGATGATGTTGCGCGACACCGCCCACAAGGTTGAGCTGACCGATGAACAGCGCAAACGCGTCGCCGAACGCAATGCGGAGATGGACGCCAAGGAAGCGCAGGACCGCTAGCTGCGAAATCGTCCGAGACCTGTGAGGCATTCGGACGATTTCCTGCGGTTCAGATCAACGAGCAGCGATCAAAAAAACGCTCGCGCCCCAGCACCATCAGTGCTGCGCGCTTGTGTGGAAAGTCGAATTCCTTCTCGCAATAAAACCCCTGTCCCTGCAGGTGCCCAATCATCTTCGCGTTGTCGGCACGGGGCTCGGCGACCACCCGGCGAGTCCGTGGATCGTCGAGAAACAGGTAATGCACCAGCGCCGTCAGCCAACTCGCCACCTTGTGCGGACCCCGGTGACTTTCTTCGCCCACCAGCATATGGATGCCACGGTCGTAATCATCCGCGTCATAGAAGGGTGCGATACGATCTTCCTTGGCCCAGTAGGCTTCGAAATAGGCAAAGGGTTGATCGTCGAAACAACCGATCAACGTCAGGGTATGGGGATCGTCCTGGCGTTTGCCCAGGTACTCGCGATGCTCTTCGAGACTGCCCTGCTCTTGCCAGAAACTCGCGACCCGAGGGCTGTTCTGCCAGCGATTGAATCGCACAAGATCCTCGTCGATATCCACTGTGCGCAAGGAAATCCACGCCCCCAGCCTGGAATCGAAACGCCGATAAACCTCGCCTTGCGGCTTCGGTGGGCGCAGTGGGTGACGCTTGCCGCCGCTGATGACCATCTGCTGTGGATAACAGCCCGTCAGCGAATCGCCCAACCACGGCTGTGGCAACTGCCAGAACAGGGTGCGTTCGCAACGATAGCAGCCAGCCGTATCGGCAGGAACCAGCAAGCCGCTGAGCAGGGCTTCGGTCGGCGTTTCATCGAGTTGCCAGATCAGACGCTGGCAGGCCGGGTCGCGAGCGAACAACCAATAACCGGCAGCCCAGAAAGCCTGGCTGCCAGAAAGACCGAAGCGTTCCTCCACTTGCAGCCGCAGCTCGGTGTCGCGGGTCAGGCGCAGATTTATCAGCGCCTGGCTTTCGAGGCTGAGGCTCAGCCGGTTTTCGGTTTCATCGGCTACTAGACTGCTGCCCGTTGGTAATTGCAGGACAGTCAGGTCTTTCGGATTGGGCATGGGAAAGGCTCACGGTAATCGTCGACAGTTAAACGATGTAACGCGAGCCAAGGATGAAAATTTAAGCGTGCACGACAGATAACTGTGCAACACCAATGGTCGATACATGCAGCGATTGCAAATACCTGGAGTGAAGCACCTGCGAGAGGAACAACAAAATTACAGTTCTCTCAAACGCACATCATCGATATCAAAATCGTTTCCATCATATGAAAAGCTATGGCTTTCTACCCAAAGTTGCATGCGAGGTTGCGTGGCCACAAAGGTTCCAGAAAGAGGTTTCCAGCTCATATGTGGAAAGAACGTATGTTCAGTCACAGCCGTTGAACCCGCGCGAAGCGACAAGCTAGGGACGGGGGCCAAAAAATTCCTCCTTCGAACCGACAAACTGAATTCATACGTGACGTGCGGTTGCAAGTTGTCGAAGTACTTTGTCATTAACACACCGACAGGTTTGTTAGCAGAGTCGGAAACCAGATGCCCCGTCCCTCCCGTCGCTTGCAAAATCAGATCCTGAGGACGCATATCCACACCACGCTCCCAATCTTTCCAGTTGCCGTCATCAAACGTAGTGAGATCATCGAACGCAAATCGTATCGTCAACTCCCGCGGTGTAAGTACAACTGCCTTGTCGGTACTCTCACTTCCATCCAGCGTTACTTTGCAGATCAGGCTGAATGTGCTGAAGTCCTTCAGTGATTGAAGCCATTTTCGAGGTAAATCCCGGGTCAAGCCATCATCCAGATTCGGTTCCGACACCAACTCGCCAACCATCAGATCAAGCACAACACAATTGCCATCCTTGTCAGTACCGGCACAGCTGAGCCATACACGCTGGCCCTCAACCATCCAGGGATTCCAGGGTTCGACCAGAACCGTGCCATCGTCGTCAAAGTTGCGCAGGTCCAGAATATCGTTGGTGGCCTGAAGCACTTGCGGTATCGGCCAATGTTTAGGAACGCTGATTTGCAGGTTGAAGTCTGGAGATGTCGCCTGCTTGCACGGGCTGGTCACGTCATAACGAAGGGTCACCGTCTTGCCGATGCAGGCAATCACCTCGTTGAAAGGCACCTCGAAGTCCACATACCCCACGATGCTATTGCCTGGTTTGGCCTCGATCGGCAGTGAGTAACCGTCCGGGCGTACCCAGTAAGGCTGGATCGTATGACGAGGGCTGATACGGTCGTAAGCCACCCGCACAGTAAGGCCTTCCTTGGCGTTTTCCGGATTGAGCAGCTCGCCAACCGCCTGACGTACTGTCGGGGCGATCAGGTGCAGATCTTGCTGATGAAGGGACAAGGCCAAAGACGGAAACTTCACTGCACTGGGGTGATCGATCAGGCCATTGAAGTTCACCGCGAAATGCAGCTGAAGCCCGGTACAATCTGCCAGTTTCTCTATCTCATGCCTCGGCAACAAGTCACGGACGGCTATTTCGCCCTCCCACGCCGGCAGCGCGTCCCCCATCAGCACATCGAAGCTGTAAGGTGTGCCATCCTCCGACTTGCCTGTCCCCCATAGCCAAGTCGGCTGGCCTTCGGCGATAAAAGGCCATGATTCCAACATCACATCGGCATCGTCATTGAACGTATTGAGGTCCAACATCCGTGCCGTAGCCTGTCTCACCTCTGGTGTAGACAAACCGGTGAGCTTGAGCACCTTCAGTGTCAGCACCGGAGAAGGCCACTGCCTATCGCGCTGGACCGTATAACGCACTCGAACCTGGCCGCAAAAGTTGGCGCTGATGGCTGAAGCCGGCACCGGGATATCGACAAAGCCGTTTGTTGTTCCGCTTACACAGGCCAGCGATGGAGTCCCGGCACCGGGCGCTCCTTCGAAAAAAGCGCACACCCGATCGGTATCGCGCATTCCGTTATAGGCCACGCGTATTGTCGCGCCCTCTGTGGCGTTAATCGGATTGAGCAGACATTCGTCGGCCGCGCACTCGGTGGCCTCCAGTACCCTCGGCATCAGCAGTTTGAGGTCCGGCTCACCCAACCGCAGGTTTTCAGTATTACGACTCAGCTCATGAGCATTTGCCGGTAGCCAGGAAAGCGTTGGATCTGCCGGTGCGGTTCCGGGCGCGCCGTCGAAAGTGACAGCCGCGCACAAGGTTACCGAGGAATAGTCTTCACACCCGGCCAGCCAGTCACGACACAAGTGCTCCAGAAAGACAAAGCCGCCCTGGGCTTCCCATTTCTTCACAAGGTGGTTTTCCAACACCCATTCGAACCGGAAGTTGCCGACATGGTGTTCGTTACCTATCGCCAGAATCCACAGTCGCTGCCCCTCTGCGATAAAGTTCCAACGTTCCAGGGCAACCCGGGCATTGTCTTCGAACTTGCGCATGTCCAGCCAGCGCGCACCCTGGGATGTATCCACATCGAGAAACGTGGATGCCGGTAAAAATTCAGGTTTAAGTGTCTCAACCGTCAATTCAAGTTTGATAGACGGTTCAGTTCGGCCATTGAGGGTGGCGGTGTACCAAACTTCGACGGTCTTACCGATACAGGCACCGATTACTTCAGCAGCGACGTTAATCTGGATAGAGCGGTCGTCACTGCCATCCTTGACCGGGATCGAGGGTCGCCCCGGGCCTTCGGGGCCGTCCCAATGCAATTGAATCTGGTAAGCAGACGTCATACTGGCAAACGCAATGGTGACGATGACGCCCCGCCTCGCAAAAATCGGATCCAGCGTGTTATTGGCCGTCGCAAACTTGACAGTCGGAATTGGATGTTCCGCAACAGGCAGGACGTGTTGAGCTGCGTCTTTGACAACCTCTTTAGCCATGACAGATTACCTTTCGACGGAATAGATGATTACGCTATCTAAACCCTCGGCAATCGTTATTGGCTACTGTCAAAGTTGACAGGTTTTCACTGCAAAACACATTGGAGCGACAAGCGGTAAACCTGTATGTGCATCAGTTGCCAGGCACCGGCACCACCGCGATTTTGTACGGATCGAAAATCTTCAGCATCTGGCCATTATCGCGCAACCCTTGCAGCAACCTGCCGAAGGCCTCGCCGCTGATCGGCGCGGTCGGGCGGAGAATGGCGTAGTGGTGATAGATCTGGTCGACGCGCTCGGATACCAGTAACTCACTGGCGACTTTCTCGTTTCGCAGAAAGTAGTCGCTCAGGTACGACCGTGTGACCAGGGCGACATCGGCGCGGTCACGCAGCACCATCAGCAGGTTGCTGTCATGGGAATAGGTCAAGGTGGCATTGTGGTGAGTGGCGAGGTACTTGGGATCGGCATTGAAGTGGGCGAATTCGTAGTGGTACCCGCTGAACAATGCCAGGCGCTTGCCGGCGAGCTCATTGAAGTAGCTTTGCTGGCGCTGAGGCAAGCGTTGCGCAACGAAGATTTCGGCGTCTTCCAGGCCCATGTCGACGCTGGTGTGGGGGATGTCCCGCCAGCCCCAGTCAGGGTTCTCGAAGATCGCCATGTCCACCCGGCCTTGCTTGAAGTCGCCAAAGCGGCGGGGAATGGAGGTGGGTACCAACACGAACCGGTAGTCGCTTTGCAGGTTGTTGAGGGCCTCGACCAATTGCGGCAGCAGGCCGGTGTCGGCACCAGACTCCGGGCGCACCGTATAGGGAGGAAAGTGTGCGGCACCGATGCGCACCAGTTGTGCGGCCTGGGTCGGCATGACTGATAACGACGCGAGTATTGCCAGTAAAAGTCGCGAAGCCGTCCGTATTGGCGAAGACATCAAAACAACCCACTCCCCGAAACTGCATCAATGCATTGAAGCTAGGCGGTTTCGACCACTTAGCCAGTTTCCTGCCGACCCGCACTCACGCACTATTTACCCGCCAGCACCAGAATCAAGGCCTCCTCGGCCAGTTGATCCAGGTTCATGTTGCCATCGGCACGAAACCAGGTGGTGGTCCAGGACAACGCTCCAGTCAGGAAACGCCGGGTGATAAACACATCGCCGCGGATAAAACCGGCGCTCTTGGCTTCACCCAGCACCTGCAGCCAGATGTCTTCATAGATATCGCGCAACGCCAGTACCCTGGCCTGCCCCTCATCGGACAGTGAACGCCATTCGTAGACCAGCACCGCCATCGCCTCGCCACTGCCGCCCATGATGGACTGCAATTCGCAGCGGATCAGCGCCAGCACCTGCTCGCGCACGTCGCCGGCCTCGGCGATGGCCGCACGCATCAGCGCGGTGTTATACAGAATGGTCTCCTCCATCACCGCCCGCAGGATATCGTCCTTGCTCTTGAAGTGATGAAAAATACTTCCCGACTGGATGCCCACGGCACCGGCCAGGTCGCGCACGGTAGTGCGTTCATAGCCCTTGTTGCGAAACAGGTGGGCCGCCACTTGCAGCAACTTGCCCCGGGCGCTGTCCGGGTCGGTCAATTGTCCGCTGTCGACCAACTCGCGCATGACGCTCAAGGCTTTTTGCTCATCCACCCGTTCTCTCCTACAGTCGATCAGTCCAATGCCGCGCTCCCCGCGAAAACATTGGGTTGCGCTGGCAATTTAAGCAACTGGCGACGACCAAGCAAGCGCTCGGGCAGAAGATAGTTCAGCCGTTTACAAACCAAGCGCTTGCTTGGTAGTCTCAAGGCACTGTTGCCGGAGGTGGTTATGGAGTTGACTGCGCCAAGAACAATTCGCATCGGTTGCGCCAGCGCCTTCTGGGGCGACACCTCGACCGCCGCCGCGCAACTGGTCGAAGGCGGGCGCCTGGACTACCTGGTCTTCGATTACCTGGCTGAAATCACCCTGTCGATCATGGCCGGCGCACGGATGAAAGATCCCCAGGCCGGGTACGCCAGCGACTTCATCGAAGTGCTCGCTCCTCTGCTCTCGCAACTGGCCGAACAAAAGATCCGCGTCATCAGCAATGCCGGCGGGGTCAACCCTCAAGCCTGTGCAGCCGCCCTGCAGGCCGCCTGCGACAAGGCCGGCGTCGCGCTGAAGATCGCTGTCTTGTTGGGCGATGACTTGCAACCGCAGATCAAACAACTGGGCAGCCTTGGCATTCACGAAATGTTCAGCGCCGCCCCCCTGCCGCCGATGTGTGTCTCGACCAACGCCTACCTGGGGGCGCCGGGCATCGTCGAAGCCCTGCGCCTGGGTGCGGACATCGTGATCACCGGACGCGTGGTCGACAGCGCCGTGGTCAGCGGCGCGCTGGTGCATGAGTTCGGCTGGTCGTGGCACGACTACGACAAACTGGCCCAGGCGGCGCTGGCCGGGCACATCATCGAGTGTGGCGCGCAATGCACCGGCGGCAACTTCACCGACTGGCGCGATGTGCCCGATTACGAGCACATCGGTTTTCCCATCGTCGAAGTCAACGCCGACAGCCAGTTCATCGTCAGCAAACCCGAAGGCACCGGCGGCCTGGTCACACCCTTGACCGTGGGCGAACAGATGCTCTACGAAATCGGTGACCCGCGGGCCTACCTGCTGCCCGACGTGGTCTGTGATTTCACCCAGGTCAAACTCGTGCAGCAAGGCAGGAACGCGGTCCGGGTGCACGGCGCAAAAGGCTTGCCGCCCACCGCTCAGTACAAGGTCAGCGCCACGTACCCGGACGGTTTCCGTTGCACCGCCAGTTGCCTGATCGCCGGGATCGATGCGGTCGCCAAGGGCCACAGGGTCAGCGAAGCGATCATCAACAAGACCTCACAGATGTTCAGCCAGCGCGGCTGGGCGCCCTACAGCGAGGTGAACATTGAACTGCTTGGCAGCGAAGCCACGTACGGCCCCCACGGGCAGCGCCAGGACAGCCGCGAAGTAGTGATCAAGCTCGCGGTGCGCCATCCGAACAAGCAGGCATTGATCCTGTTCTCCCGGGAAATCGCCCAGGCCGCCACCGGCATGGCGCCGGGGCTGACCGGGATCGTCGGCGGCCGGCCGACGGTGTATCCGCTGATCCGCTTGTTTTCGTTCCTGATCGACAAAACTGCCTGCACGCTGGAAATTGATCTCATGGGCCAGCGCCATTCGTGCGCCCTGCCCGCCCTCGATGTGCTCGACAGCGCCGACTTGCCCGTGCCGATTGAGCCACCCCGCCCCACGGGACCTGCCGATGCCAGCGTCGCCCTGGTCAAGCTCGCGGTGGCCCGCTCCGGTGACAAGGGCAATCACAGCAATATCGGCGTCATGGCCCGCGACCCGCAGTACCTGCCGTGGATCGCCGAAGCCCTGACCCCGGCCGTGATCGTCGACTGGATGAGCCATGTCCTCGACCCGATCCACGGGCGTGTCGAGCGTTGGTATTTACCCGCCACCCACAGCCTGAATTTCCTCCTGGAAAATGCTTTGGGTGGCGGAGGCGTCGCCAGCCTGCGGATCGATCCGCAGGGCAAGGCCTTCGCCCAGCAATTGCTGGAGATCCAGATTCCGGTGCCGCAGCGCATCGCTGACCAGGTCAACTAGAGGATTGCCGCCATGGCTTACGATTCGATTTTCAAAGCTGATCTGTTTGCCGGCCAGACCATCATCGTCACCGGTGGCGGCAGTGGCATTGGCCGCTGCACGGCTCACGAACTGGCGGCCCTCGGTGCGCATGTGTTGCTGGTCGGGCGCAAGGCCGACAAGTTGAAAAATGTCGCTGCCGAGATTACCGAAGATGGCGGCAAGGCTGACTGGGGCACCTGCGATATCCGTGAGGAAGAAGCGGTCACGCACCTTGTCAGCGAATTCATCCGCAAATACGGCCCGATTCACGGCCTGGTCAACAACGCTGGCGGCCAGTACCCGTCGCCCCTGGCCTCGATCAACCAGAAGGGTTTCGAAACCGTTATGCGCACCAATCTGCTGGGCGGATTCCTGATGGCCCGGGAAGTGTTCAACCAGTCCATGAGCAAGCACGGCGGCGCCATCGTCAACATGCTCGCCGACATGTGGGGCGGCATGCCCGGCATGGGCCACTCGGGGGCGGCGCGCTCGGGCATGGACAACCTGACCAAGACCGCGGCCTTCGAATGGGGGTACGCCGGGGTCCGGGTCAACGCTGTGGCGCCGGGCTGGATCGCTTCCAGCGGCATGGACACCTACGAAGGTGCGTTCAAGGCGGTGATTCCGACCTTGCGTGAGCATGTGCCACTCAAGCGCATCGGCACCGAATCGGAAGTCAGCGCGGCGATCGTGTTCCTGCTCAGCCCGGCGGCGGCGTTCATCAGCGGCAGCACCCTGCGCATCGACGGCGCGGCCAGCCTCGGCGGGCGCGCATGGCCGATTCACAAGGCGACCAACAGCCACTCGTACAACGGATTCCACCGCGCGTACTTGCCTGATGTCCTCAAGGACAAGGAATAACCCATGCCGGTGATTGAGTCGCAACTGGACCCCCACAGCGAACAGTTCGCCCGTCATCGTGCGGCCATGCTGGACGCCGTCGAACAGGTCCGTACCCTCGAACAGAACCTGCTGGACAAGGCAGCCGAGGCCAGGCCCAGGTTCGAAAAACGCGGTCAGTTACTGCCCCGCGAACGCCTCAACCTGCTGCTCGACCCGGGTGCGCCATTTCTCGAACTGGCGAGCCTGGCCGGCTACAAGTTGCACGACGACAAGGACGGCAGTTCGGCGGGCGGCGGCTTGATTGCCGGGATCGGCTACGTGTCGGGTGTGCGGGTGTTGGTGGTGGCGAACAACAGTGCGATCAAGGGCGGCACCATTTCCCCTTCAGGCCTGAAAAAATCCTTGCGCCTGCAACAGATCGCCATGGAAAACAAACTGCCGGTGATTACCCTGGCCGAGAGTGGCGGCGCGAACCTCAATTACGCGGCGGAGATTTTCGTCGAAGGCGCGCGCAGCTTTGCCAACCAGGCACGCATGTCGGCCATGGGCCTGCCGCAGATTACCGTGGTCCACGGCTCGGCGACGGCTGGCGGTGCCTATCAGCCGGGGCTGTCAGACTATGTGGTGGTGGTGCGTGGAAAGGCCAAGCTGTTCCTGGCCGGCCCGCCTCTTTTAAAAGCAGCAACCGGAGAGGTCGCCAGCGACGAAGAACTGGGTGGTGCGTTGATGCACGCGCAAACCGCCGGCACCGCCGAGTACCTGGCCGAGAATGACGCCGACGGCGTGCGCCAGGTGCGCGAGATCGTCAGCCTGCTGCCATGGAATGCGCGCTTGCCGGTGTTGCCTGCCAGGCAATGGCAGGAACCGCTCTACCCCATCGACGAATTGCTCGGCCTGATTCCCGATGATCCGAAAAAACCCTACGACGTGCGTGAGATCGTCGCCCGAATCGCCGATGGCTCGAACTTCCTCGAGTTCAAGGCCGAGTTCGATCAGCAGACCGTGTGCGGCCAATTGACAATCCAGGGGCGCGCCTGCGGATTCATCGGCAACAACGGTCCGATCACGCCCAAGGGTGCGAGCAAGGCTGCGCAATTCATTCAGCTGTGCGACCAGAGCCAGACGCCCCTGCTGTTTTTCCACAACACCACCGGGTTCATGGTTGGCACCGAATCAGAGCAGCAGGGGGTGATCAAGCATGGCGCCAAGATGATCCAGGCGGTAGCCAATGCCCGGGTGCCGAAACTGACCATCGTGGTGGGCGGCTCCTATGGCGCCGGCAACTATGCGATGTGCGGCCGGGGCCTGGACCCACGCTTCATCTTCGCCTGGCCCAACAGCCGCACCGCCGTCATGGGCGGCGCCCAGGCCGGCAAGGTGCTGCGCATCGTCACCGAGGCCAAGCAGGCCAAAGACGGCCTGGTGCCCGACCCGAAAATGCTCGACATGCTCGAACAGGTCACCGCGCAGAAACTCGACAGCCAGTCCACGGCGCTTTATGGCAGCGCCAACCTGTGGGACGACGGCCTGATCGATCCGCGGGACACCCGGACCCTTCTTGGTTACCTGCTGGATATCTGTCACGAGGCCGAGGTGCGCTCGCTGCAAACCAACAGCTTCGGTGTCGCGAGGTTTTGATCGTTCCCACGCTCTGCGTGGTTCGCCAGGAGAACAATAAAAATGATCTTCACCCAGGAACACGAAGCACTGCGTCGCACCGTCCGCCAGTTCGTCGATCATGAGATCAACCCTCATGTCGAGGAATGGGAAAAGGCCGGGCGTTTTCCGATCCACGAGATCTTTCGCAAGGCCGGCAACCTCGGCCTGCTGGGCATTTCCAAACCGGAAAAGTTCGGCGGCATGGGCCTGGACTACAGCTACTCGATCGTCGCCGCCGAAGAGTTCGGCACCATTCATTGCGGCGGGATTCCCATGTCGATCGGCGTGCAGACCGACATGTGCACCCCGGCCCTGGCGCGCTTCGGTTCCGATGAGTTGCGCGATGAGTTCCTGCGCCCGGCCATCAGCGGCGAGCAGGTCGGCTGCATCGGCGTCTCCGAAGTCGGCGCGGGGTCCGACGTGGCCGGCTTGAAAACCACCGCGCGCAAGGACGGCGACGACTACGTGATCAACGGCAGCAAGATGTGGATTACCAACTCGCCAAGCGCCGACTTCATCTGCCTGCTGGCCAACACCTCGGAGGACAAACCGCACATCAACAAGTCGCTGATCATGGTGCCGATGAACACGCCGGGCATCAGCCTCAGCTCGCACCTGGACAAACTGGGCATGCGCAGCTCGGAAACCGCCCAGGTGTTTTTCGACAATGTGCGGGTGCCACAGCGCAATCGCATCGGTCACGAAGGCGCGGGGTTCATGATGCAGATGCTGCAGTTCCAGGAGGAACGCCTGTTCGGTGCGGCCAACATGATCAAGGGCCTGGAGTATTGCGTCGACAGCACCATCGAGTATTGCAAGGAGCGCAAGACCTTTGGCAGTGCGCTGATCGACAACCAGGTCATCCACTTTCGCCTGGCCGAACTGCAAACCGAGATCGAATGCCTGCGGGCGCTTGTCTATCAAGCCACTGAGCAATACATCAAGGGCCAGGACGTCACGCGCCTGGCGTCCATGGCCAAGCTCAAGGCCGGTCGCCTGGGTCGCGAGGTGACCGACAGCTGTCTGCAATACTGGGGCGGCATGGGTTTCATGTGGGACAACCCGGTGGCCCGCGCCTACCGCGATGTGCGCCTGGTGTCGATCGGCGGCGGTGCCGACGAAATCATGCTGGGGATTATCTGCAAGCTCATGGGCATTCTGCCCGGGAAAAAAAAATGAGTACCCTGCCGGTTTGCCAGACCCTGCTGCTCGATATGCACAACGGTGTGCTGCACATCACCCTCAATCGACCGGACAGCCGCAACGCCATGAACTTGCAGATGGTCAGCGAACTGCGTGCGGTGCTGGCGGCAGTGCACGATGAGCGGGGAGTCAGGGCCCTGGTGGTCGGCGGTGCCGGCGGGCATTTCTGTGCCGGGGGAGACATCAAGGACATGGCCAATGCACGCGCCCAAGGTCCGGGCGCGCACCGCGACTTGAATCGACTGTTCGGTGCGTTGCTGCAAGAGGTGCAGCATGCGCCGCAGGTGGTGATCACCGTCCTGCAAGGCGCGGTGCTCGGTGGTGGCTTCGGTTTGGCCTGTGTCAGCGACATTGCCCTGGCCGATCACCAGGCGCAGTTCGGCCTGCCGGAAACCAGCCTCGGTCTGTTGCCAGCGCAGATCGCGCCGTTCGTGGTGCAGCGCATCGGCCTGACCCTGGCCCGTCGCCTCGCCCTGACCGCCGCACGTTTCGACGGCACCCAGGCACGGCGGATGGGGCTGGTGCATTTTGTCGAGCACGATACGCAGGCATTGGCCGAGCGCCTCGATGAAGTGCTGGCCCATGTGCTGTGTTGCGCGCCCGGGGCGAATGCGGCGACCAAGAAACTGTTGCTGGCGAGCGCCGTGCAGCCATCGGATGCATTGCTCGATGAGGCGGCCGAGTGGTTCAGCGAAGCAGTGACCGGGGTTGAAGGGGTCGAAGGGACCCTGGCGTTCGTGCAAAAACGCAAACCGGGGTGGGCCCTTTAAGCGCTTCGCGAGCAGGCTCGCTCCCACTTTGGAATGCATTTCAACTGTGGGAGCGAGCCTGCTCGCGAAGAGGCCCTCACATTCAACGCAAATCCCTGGGAGCAGAACATGCCCGGATTCAGCAAGATCCTGATCGCCAATCGCGGTGAAATCGCCTGCCGCCTCCAGCGCACCGCCCAGGCCCTGGGCTACCGCACCGTCGCGGTATTCAGCGACGCCGACGCCGATGCCCTGCACGTGCAAATGGCCGACGAAGCGGTGAACATCGGCCCCGCCCCGGTGCAGCAGTCCTACCTGAATATCCAGGCGATCATCGACGCGGCCCGGCGCACTGGCGCGGATGCCATCCATCCGGGCTACGGTTTCCTCTCGGAAAATGCCGCTTTCGCCCGCGCCTGCCAGGACGCCGGCATCACCTTCATCGGGCCCAGCCCCGAAGCCATCGAGCTGATGGGCAGCAAGCGCCGGTCGAAAATCGCCATGCTCAATGCCGGCGTACCCTGCATCGAGGGTTATCAGGGTGCCGAACAGGACGATGCCACCCTCATCCGCGAAGCCGACCGCATCGGCTACCCGCTGATGATCAAGGCCAGTGCCGGCGGCGGTGGGCGTGGCATGCGCCTGGTGCATGGGGCCACCGACCTGGTGCAACAGCTGCGCAGTGCTCGCTCCGAAGCCTTGCACGGTTTTGGCAGTGACGAACTGATCCTCGAGCAGGCCTTGATCGAACCGCGCCATGTCGAGGTGCAGCTGTTCGGCGACTCGCACGGTAACCTGATCTACCTTGGCGAGCGTGATTGTTCGATCCAGCGTCGCCACCAGAAAGTCATCGAAGAAGCCCCCTGCCCCGTGATGACGAGTCCGTTGCGCCAGGCCATGGGCGAAGCGGCGCTCAAGGCGGGACGCGCGGTCAACTATGTCGGCGCCGGCACGGTGGAATTCCTGCTGGATGCGCGCGGACAGTTTTACTTCCTGGAAATGAACACCCGACTGCAAGTGGAACATCCGGTGACCGAATTCATCACCGGCCTGGACCTGGTGGCCTGGCAGTTGAACATCGCCCAGGGACAAGCGCTGCCGCTGCGTCAGGAAGACGTTCAGCTCAAGGGGCATGCCATGGAAGTGCGCCTGTACGCCGAGGACCCTGCGCAAGGTTTCCTGCCACAAACCGGTCGAGTCGCGTCCTGGGAACCGCGCTTGCAGGATGGCGTGCGGATCGATCATGGGCTGATCGAAAGCCAGGAGATCAGCCCGTTCTACGACCCGCTGCTGGGCAAAATCATCGCCCACGGCCAGACCCGTGAAGAGGCTCGGCGCAAGTTGCTGCGGGCCGTGCAGGACTGCGTGCTGCTGGGCGTACAGAGCAACCAGCGCTTGCTCGTCAGCCTGCTGCAACATCCGCTATTCATCGGTGGCGAGTTCAGCACCGGGTTCATCGAGCAGCATTTCGCCGAACATTCCTGTTTGCATCGCCAGGTCCCGAGTGCCGAACAACTGGCGATTGCCGCGGCGCTGTTCTATCAGGCATCGGCACAGGCGCATCCGGTTGCGCTGGCCGGTTGGCGCAATAACGCCAGCGTGCCGCTGCACTATCGCCTCGCACTGGACGATCAGGACTGGCCGGTGGCGTTGCATGCGGTTCCCGGTGAGCCGCTGCGGGTTGAAGTCGCCAGTCGCCACCTCGAACTTAAGATCATCCAGAGCGACGGCCGCTGGGCCACGGTGCAACTCGACGGCGTCCGCCAGCGTCATGCCTACCGCATGGAGGCCGGGCAACTCTGGTTATTCACAGCTCCCGGCAGCCTGCGGCTGGTGGATCGCACTCAAGCGCCGGCCTGCAGCCAGGCCAGTGTCAGCTGCGGCACCCTCAAGGCGCCCATGGACGGTGCGGTCATCGATGTGCTGGTCAGTGAGGGTTGCAAGGTCAGCAAAGGCCAATTGCTGGTGGTGCTGGAAGCCATGAAAATGGAGCACCCGCTCAAGTCGGGTATCGACGGCGTGCTCAAGCGCTTGCAGGTGCGGGTCGGAGACCAGGTGAAAAACCGTCAGATTCTGCTGGAGGTCGAATAAGCCGCTAGGCGTAACCGCAGGCTTTGGCTACGCTCAAGCCCTATCAGCATGCGGATACCGGGAACCCTGCGATGCCTCACTGGTTGGTCATTGATCTGGAAGCCACCACCGATGAGGGTGGTTGGCCCATTACGGAAATGGAAATCATCGAAATTGGTGCCACCCTGGTGGATCACAAAGGCCGCGAGCTGGATTTCTTCCAGCGTTTCGTACGCCCGTTGCGGCGCCCCTTGTTGACGCCGTTTTGCCGGGAGTTGACGCACATCACCCAGGCCAATATCGATGCCGCACAGCCCCTCGGCGAAGTCTGGGCGGCGTTCGAGCGCTGGCTGGGCCAACATCACGCGCGGCTTGAAGGCTGGGTCAGCTGGGGCGACTACGATCGCAAGCAGTTGCTCCAGGATTGGCAACGCCTGGCACTCGATAGCGCGTTGAGCCAAGTGCCGCACATGAATCTCAAGCAGCGCTTTGCCAAGGCCCGGCGCCTGGAACGACCGTTGGGACTCAACGGTGCCCTGCAACTGGCGGGACTGCAGTTCAGCGGGCAGCAACACCGGGCGCTGGAAGACGCGCGCAATACCGCACGCCTGTTGCCCCTTGTCCTTGCGCTTTAGAGAGGTGACTAGGCCTTGGGCCTTGTGCATACTGGCCGGCCCTTTTTAGCCCTTTTCGAGGAATCGCCCATGTTTAAAGTCAACGAGTACTTCGACGGCACCGTCAAGTCGATCGCCTTTGGCACTGCTGAAGGTCCAGCGACCATTGGCGTCATGGCTCCGGGCGAATACGAATTCGGCACCAGCCAGCGTGAAATCATGCACGTGGTGTCCGGCGCCCTGACCGTCAAGCTCCCGGACAGCAACGATTGGGAAACCTTCGCCGCTGGCAGCCAGTTCAACGTGCCTGCCAACAGCAAGTTCCAGCTCAAAGTGGCCGTCGACACTGCCTACCTGTGCGAATACCGCGGCTAAAACCCCGGTTTCATCGCAAAAAAAAATGCCCGTGTCCATCGACACGGGCATTTTTCATTGAAGGGTATTTATTCGAGCACGGTGACCGGCATGCCGACTTCGAGCCGGCCATTGCCGTCGTTGACCAGGTTCTGCCCAAACATCGCACCCTCGGCCTGGACACGGTACTTCTGCAAGGTGGCGAAGGGTTCGCGGTCAGCGCTACGCTCGCCGGTTTGCGGGTCGATAGTGGTCATGATGCAGCGTGAACAGGGCTTGACCACGCGGAACTCGACATCACCGATGCGCAGGCGTTTCCAGCCATCCTCGACAAACGCCTCGCTGCCCTCTATCACCAGGTTCGGACGAAAACGCAGCATCTCCAGCGGGCGCCCGACGCGTTGCGATAAATCCGCAAGCGATGCCTGGCCAATCAGCAACAACGGGAAGCCATCGGCGAAGGCGACCTGATCGTCGTCCTGGCCATAGCCCGATGCGGTGGTCCGTGCGCGGTCCAGTGGCACCTGCACCAGGCGCGTCGGTTTGCCGATGAACCGGCTGACCCAGGCGGCCGCCGCATCGCCGGCGTCGGGCACACGCAAGCTGTCACGCCAGATGGTCACGCCGCGCAATTGAGCATCGCTGGCGGGCAAGTCGACATCGATCGGCGAATGGCCGGGGGCGCTAAGGGTCAAGCCGCCCTCGGCATTGCACAATGCCGACAGCTGGCTCATCTGCGCTACCGCGCGCTGGGTCAAGAAGCGTCCACTGGCTTCATCCACCAACATCCAGCGTCGATCGCCGTCCAGCCCCAGCTTGTCGAGGCCAACCTGTTGCAGGATCTCCCCTTTGCCGGATTTCAACGGATAACGATACAGCGCGCTCAGACGCAACATGGCCAGCTCCCTGATGGACAAAAAAGCCACCCTATACGAGCTTGGTCAGCGAATCAAAGGTCTCCGACTTTGGAGCCAGGCTTGCGGGCGAAGGCGGTCTTGAAGACGACCATTTTCTTTCAGGAGTACATATCCGTTCCTGCGGTAACGGCCACTTATGGTTTCGCTCTTACAGCGAGTCACTTGGAAAAACGGAACGCCGCCCGGCCCCAAGTAACCAAGGGCTCTTGCCCCTGACGTTCGGTGGCTCGCTAAGGCTCGCCATGCCCTCGCTCCGGTCCTGCTCCGTGGGTCGCCGCGATGGGCCATCCATGGCCCAGCGCGGCTAAACCGGCATCCTTGCCGGTTTACCCACTGTGCAGAACCTCCACTCGGCCTCTCGAGGTGGCAAGAAAATCAAAAGCCAAAGCAACAGCCAAAGCGAGGCGGCCTTAAAGCCGACCTGATCGGGAGCCGTACGCGTTCACCCTGTAGGAGCCAGGCTTGCCGGCGAAGAACGATGACGCGGTACAAAAGATACACCGCAGCGTCTGGTTCGCCGGCAAGCCTGGCTCCTACAGAGGATTGGGGGGTATCTGCAAAGATCAGGTCGGCTTTAAGGCCGCCTCGCTTTGCTTTGGATTTGGGTGCCCCGTTAACCTCGATGGCCGAACGCAGGCATTGCGCAGTGGGGAAACCGGCAGGACGCCGGTTTAGCCGCGCTGGGCCAGGGATGGCCCATCGCGGCGACCCACGGAGCAATGCCTTCGTTCTGGCATGCCGAGCCCTAGCGAGGCACCGAGTGGTGGGGCAAAAGCGCTTGGGTTACTTTCGCGCTTTTCGAAAGTGACTCGCCGTAAGGGCGAAACCCTAAGTGGCCGTTACCGCAGGAATGGATATGTACTCCGACAACAAATAACAGGTCGCCTGTCAGGCCGCCTTCGCGGGCGAGTCCGCTCCCACAGGTATCGGGTGCAGCCGAAAAATCCTGGCTGTCAGGCCGGCACCTCATCCAGCACCAAACGCTGGCGCACCACATCAACGAGCTTGTCCGGCTGGAATTTGGAGAGAAAGTTGTCGCAGCCAACCTTCTTGACCATCGATTCGTTGAAACTGCCGGACAGGGACGTATGCAGCACCACGTAAAGGCCACGCAGTCGCGGATCGTTGCGGATTTCGGTGGTCAGCCGGTAGCCATCCATTTCCGGCATTTCCGCGTCGGTGAATACCATCAGCAGCTTGTCGGTCATATTGACGCCGGTATCCGCCCACGCCTTGAGCATGTTCAAGGCCTTCAGGCCATCGCTGGCGATGTGCATCTTCACGCCCAACTGCCCCAGGGTATCGCGCAGTTGCGCCAGGGCCACATTCGAGTCATCCACCAGCAGCACCTCGCGGCCACGGGCGCGTTCCAGCACTGGATCCTCGAGTTTTTCCCGGGAAACCTTGGCGCTGTAAGGTACGATTTCGGCGAGGACTTTCTCGACGTCGATGATCTCCACCAATTGATCATCGACCTTGCTGATCGCAGTCAGGTAATGCTGCCGACCAGCACTGCTGGGCGGCGGCAGAATGGCTTCCCAATTCATATTGACGATGCGGTCCACCCCACCGACCAGGAAGGCCTGTACCGATCGGTTGTACTCGGTAACGATGATCGTGCTGCCAGGACCTGGCACCAAAGGACGCATGCCGATTGCCTGGGACAGGTCGATGACCGGTAGGGTCTGGCCGCGCAAATTGACTACGCCGCAAACGAACGGGTGACGCTGGGGCATCAAAGTGAGCTTCGGCAGTTGCAGGACTTCCTGCACTTTAAACACGTTGATCGCGAACAGTTGCCGCCCGGCAAGCCGGAACATGAGAATTTCCAGGCGATTCTCACCCACAAGTTGCGTTCGTTGGTCTACCGTATCGAGAATGCCGGCCATCGATGACTCCTGGGCTTGTTCGGATGAATTCACTGGATAGAGGGTTATCGGCGGTTTTCGCTGGACCTTGACCCCTTTGGCAAATGCCGCGCCCGGCATTGATGTCACATTAACATCATGCTTTACTGGCGCTGTTATTTCATCTGCTGCATTCTCTTCGCCGCGACCACAGTTCGCGCGATGAGTTCCGTCATGTAAGGGATTCCCCTAGCAACAATCAGGTGCAACCTGATATTCGCGATATCCAATAGCCATTAATGTGACGCCATTCTCATTGCATGAAGTGGAGTCGGGCATTTGTGTGCGATCGCAAACCAGTGGCCAGCCACCCTCTCAAGCGTCCAGCCCGCACTTGAGCCGTTCAGAGCGCGAACTCAAGACACGACACCCTCCTCATTTGACATGACGTTGTGGAGATAAGCATGCCGAACAATCGTAAAGAGTGGGCAAAGCGTATTCCGGAGTTTATCGTCGAGGCTGAAACGCTCCTGGCCAGAACCGAGGAATGCCTGAGTCATCTGCAATTGATCAACAACGACCCGGACGCCATTGACTGCTTGCTCAGCACCCTGCTCAAACTCGCCAGCAAGGCCGATGCCCTCGCTCTCGCCGCCGTGTCAGAGTTTTCATTGCATATCCATGGTTTGCTCAATCACGCCCTGAACCACATGGAACTGCACGACGAAGCCCTGGACGCGCTCAAGGACTGCCTGACGCTGATCGCCTGGCAACTTGAGCTGATCGACCAGAATACCGGGCAGCTCAGCCTTGATGAAACCGAACAGACCACCCTGATCGAAGCTTTCGCGTTCCAGGTCGGCCAGGGTCAATTTCGTCCCCCGGTTAATTCCAGGCCGCTCACGCTCCTTTCTTACACGGAGCGCCAGGCTTAATTTTTTGCAAGTACAATTCAGCGGCAATAGAGAACTGCATCACCAGAATCAATGTCGCAATTGAATACTTCATATCGATCAGCGACACCTCGAAACAAGTAACTATTGCTTGTACAAGTATTTGTCTGTCTGACCCGACTTTTCTGATATGTAACGACCTGAATAATCGAACCCTGCGTGACGATATCCCCATTCCTGCGCGTTATGTCCTGCCCTCCTGGATCTTTACCACAGGCGCGACCAACGGTATCCGAAGTGGTATTATGCCGCCCATTAGTTGACGTCAATTAACGGCAACGATTGCAGCCAACAAGTTGCAGGCCTGATTTCTTATACAAAACTCTGATTTTCTTATACAAAATTCAGTTGAAATCGATAGCTGACCATAAAAATCATCGATCTGTCAGCGAGCATGACCGATCAGCCCGCAGCGAACATCCATTGGCTCCATCCGCTATGTACGCCAGCCTCAAGTCAATTGCCAAATGGCCACCCTCCCGAGAAAACGCACGTCGGTTCACGTTATTGCTGTGTGCCGGTTCGACGCTCGGCAGCCTGCTGGTCTACAGCCTGTCCACGCGCTTGCCGCTGGGCCTGCTGGTACTCGATAGTGCTGCACTGGGCTGCGTGTGGGTGCAGTACCGCCTGTCACGCAAGTCGATCAAGTTCCAGCCCCAGGAGCTGGCCGATCGGTTGCTGCAAGTCCAGGAAAACGAACGCCACCGCCTCAGTAGGGAGTTGCACGACGACATCGGCCAGTTGCTGACGGCGGCAAAACTCCAAAGTGACTGGCTCAAGCGCAGGATGCCCGAAGACCTCCAGGCGCAGTGCTCGGTGCTGTGCGACACGCTCGAGGAAACCCTGGCCAAGGTTCGCGATGTATCGGCCATCCTTAACCCCCGGCAACTGACCAGCCTTGGGCTGGAAGCCAGCCTGCGGGCGCATTTGCTCAAGACGCTGAGCAACACTTCGGTGCACTGGAGCCTGGAGTGCCATCAACGACTGACCGGCATCCCGGAAGAAATAGCGGTGGCGGCCTTTCGTATTACCCAGGAAGCCGTCACCAATATGCTGCGCCATGCCCAAGCGCAAAACCTGCTGGTCTGCCTGCAGCGTTTGCCCCAGGGCCTGACCTTGATGATCAGTGACGATGGCCTGGGTTTCGCGCCCGCCACCGACCCGGGGCGTGAGGGACAACGGGGAATGGCCGGGATGTCGGAACGGATCAAACAACTGGGTGGCACTCTGACCGTGACCAGCGAGCCAGGCAAAGGCACTCAAATCGAAGCCCTCTTCCCATGGGCGCCGCGTGCGTTCGAACGGGCCAGTCCGAATAAGGTTATGCATTGACTTGTAACTTACTTCTGGTGGATGACCACTCGCTGATCAGGGCAGGCGTGCGCGCCCTGGTGCTGGATCTTCCTGGCTATGCGGTTATTGGCGAGGCCAATGATGGCTCGCAGTTGCTCGACATGGTCCAGCAACTGTCGCCTGATATCGTGCTGCTGGATATTTCCATGAAGCAGACAGGCGGCCTCGAAGCCCTGCAGCAACTCAAGCGAGTCCGCCCGCAGGCCAAAGTGCTGATCCTGTCGATGCACACCGACCCGGCCCTGATCATGCAGGCCCTGGAATCAGGTGCCCATGGTTACCTGCTCAAGGACACCACGGCCACCGAACTGGAACACGCGCTGCACGCCCTGCGTAACAATGAGCGATACCTGAGCCCGGCCATCGCCCATACCGTGATCACCCAGGCATTGAACCGGACCCAGAAAAACCCGGTAGAGTCGCCAGATTCACACAACCTGACAGCGCGCCAACTGGAAATCCTGCGGCTGATCGTGCGCGGAAAATCCACTCGGGAAATCGCCAACGGCCTGGGCCTGAGCGTCAAGACGGTCGAAACCCATCGCTCGCAAGTCATGAAGCGCTTGCAGATCTTCGACGTTGCCGGCCTGGTATTGTTCGCCGTACGAGAGCAGATCATCAGTCTGGATGACTGACAGCGCAGGCTTTGCTCAACAAGGGTGACTGCTCGGGTAAATGCACCCACAACGCTGCCGGCCGGGCCGAGAAACGCAGGCTGTCACCCTCGAGCGGCTCGCCATCAAGGTTGATGTAAAGACCCTCCGAGGACTTGATCTCAACCCATGGCAGGCGGGCACGAACGAACATGTTGTCGATTCCGAAGCCATCGGCCAGCAGGTCTTTCAAGGTGCTGAGCAGCTCTTGCGGCGCCGGCAAAATACTGATGTCGAGCATCCCGTCGTCAGCCAGGGCCTGCGGGCATAGCACATGCCCACCGCCCGCCTGCCGGCCATTGCCGATCCCCAGAGCCAGCAACTCTCCACTCCAGTGGAAATCAGGCCCCTGTAACTCACCATAGGCGGCATGCAACTCACTGAACCGCGACAAGCCGGTGAACAGATACGCCGCCCCGCCTAAAACCTTTTTCAGTTCCTCGGAGGTATTGGCCGTAACCTGGCTACCAAAACCACCAGTGGCCATATTCAGGAATACCTGCCCACCGACCTCCCCGAGGTCGATGGCACTGGGGGCAACGTCCAGAAGCGCCAGTGCCTCATCCGGCTCCAGTGGAACACCGGCAGCACGGGCAAAATCGTTGGCGGTTCCCAGCGGCATCAATACCAGGCTGGCCTGCTGCGACTGTCCGGCCATCGCTTCGGCGATATCGCGCAGGGTACCGTCGCCGCCACCGGCGATGATTTGCCGATAACCTGCATCCAGCGCTTCACCCACCAGCCTTTGCGCATCCCCGGCCTCCCACGTCAATCGAACGGCCAGCTCCCAGCCTTGTTCACGCTTGCTGTCGACGGCGGCCCGAACCGCTTCGTTGAGCGCCTGCTTGCCATGCAAAATCAACAGCGCCTTGCGTTCGCTCATTGTCGTCACTCCCATTATTGAATGGCGTATGGGACATGTGACCTTGCTTCCCTGCGGAAAAGTCGCAAAAAACTGAATTATTTACACTTGAGTCCAATAAGGAGATTTTTCTTACAAAACGTGAGGAAACGGCTCAATTGACCAGAAATGGCGATTGGTCCACTTTTGTGTCAGCGGTTTTCAGTCATCAGCAGGACAGACGCAAGGATGTGCAATGCAACAACATGACATCAGGTCACCGGTGGTTCCGGTGATGCCGCTCGTAATGAAACGGGCCAATCATCAAGCTGAATTCGTCAGCGATGCAAAATCCAGCGGAGAAGTTGATATGCCACATCGCCTCAACGAGCTTGAGACACTGGACACCCTGCGCAGCGACCTGGAAAAGATTCGCAGTGACATCAAGTCCGTCAGGCACAGGCTTGCCTATTCGGCGGTCGGAACAGCCGTAGTGCTGGGGCTGCTGGGCTGGATCGCCAACAGCCGTTTTGATCAGGTGGTACTGCTGCTGTTGGCCCATTGATCGGACAGGGGTGCAAAACCCGGCGCGATCGACCGGGCTTGCACGCCTGGCGGCGGCCAGACTCAGCCCAACACTTCGCTCAGCGGGATGAAGTAGACGACATCGCCTGGCACCAGTGTTCGCTGCTCCATGACCTCGACCAGTCCATCGGCCCAGGCCGCACTACGCAGCACACCGGAACTCTGATTGCTGTAGATGATGGCCCGGCCGTTCTCCAGCCGACCGCGCAGGTACTCGCGTCGGTTGCCGGCCTTGGGCCAGTCGAACCCAGCTGGCACTTGCACCTTCAGAGGCTCCACTTCCAGGACACCCATGCGCCGCAGCAGATAAGGCCTTGCCAACAAGGCAAAGGTCACCAGGGTCGAGGCGGGATTGCCTGGCAAGCCGATCACCGGTACGCCACGAAAATGCCCGAAAGTTAGGGGTTTTCCAGGTTTGATGGCGAGTTTCCACAGCGCCAGCTCGCCCTCTTCTCTCAGGGCGATACCCAGAAAGTCGGCCTCCCCCACCGATACGCCACCGGTCGAGAGAATCAGGTCGACATCCCCCAACTCGCCCAGGCGTGTGCGCGTGGTGTCCAGGTCATCCGGCAGAATCCCGGCATCAATGACCTCGCAACCCAGGCGCTGCAACCAGCTGCAGAGCAACACACGGTTGCTGTTGTAGATTTGCCCTGGCCCCAACGCCTGACCTGGCTCGATCAGTTCGTCGCCAGTGGACAGCACCGCTACGCGTACCTTGCGAATCACTTCCAGCTCGGCACACCCCAGCGAGGCTGCCAGGCCTTGTTCGATTGGCCCCAGCCGTGTTCCTGCGGGCAGGATCAGTTCGCCCACGGTGGTTTCCTGTCCTTGCGCACGAATGTTCTGCCCGATGACCAGGGTTTCGGTGAAACGTACACGTTCATCCGCCAGGACTTCGGCGTTCTCTTGCATCTCGACACAATCTGCACCGGGCGGCACAGGTGCCCCGGTGAAGATTCGTGCACAGGTGCCCGGCGTCAACTCAACAGGGGCCTGGCCAGCAAACACTTTCTGACTGACGACCAGCGGCTCTGTGTTCCAGTCGGCCACGCGCAGGGCATATCCATCCATCGCGCTATTGGGCCACGGCGGCAGATCGAGGGACGACAGCAGATCATCGGCCAGCACCCGGCCCTGGACTTGCGCCAATGGCAAACGCTCGCGCTCGACAATCCGTGAGGCGTCCGCCATTTCCAGCAAGCGTGCCAGGGCCACCTCGACCGGCATCAGGGTGCCAGTCTTGCCCGGCTTACCCGCGGGATTCACAGGGTGCCGCCTGTTTCAGGTGAGTCACGAAATTGCACGGGCGATGCCGCGAATCCAGCTGCTCGCCAAGAATGCCATCCCAACCGGTGCGTACCGCATTGGTCGATCCCGGCAAGCAGCACACCAGCGTGCCGTTGGCCAGGCCGGCCAACGCGCGGGACTGGACGGTCGAGGTGCCAATGTCCGCCACCGATATCTGGCGGAACAACTCACCAAAACCATCGACTTGCTTGTCGAGCAGGCAGCCCACTGCTTCCGGCGTGCTGTCACGACCGGTGAAGCCCGTGCCGCCGGTGATCAGCACCACCTGTACGACGTCGTCGGCGATCCAGTTGGCAACTTGCGCGCGAATCTTGTAGAGATCATCTTTGAGCAAGACCCGACAGGCCAGGTTATGTCCGGCAGCCGTCAGGCGGTCAACGAAGACCTGGCCTGAGGTATCGGTTTCCAGGGTACGGGTGTCGCTGACCGTCAACACCGCGATGTTGAGCGGTGCGAAAGGTACATCAGCCTTGGCTTTCATAGGCTCGTCCAGTTGTAGGAGAAACAGCCCGGTGTTATATCACAGCGACCCCATTTTTCGCCGCCCCCACGGAGGCCTGCCATGACTTCAAACCCAGCGTTGCCACCTTGCTCCATTTTGCTCCTGGCAGGCGGCCGTGGCCAACGCATGGGCGGCCAGGACAAAGGATTGCTGGAATGGCACGGCGAGCCGCTGATTGCGCATTTGCACCGCAAGACGCGCCCTCTGAGCGATGACTTGATCGTTTCGTGCAACCGGAACCTGGAACAGTACGCGCCTTACGCCGATCAATTGGTCCATGACGACGAAGGCGACTTTCCGGGCCCTTTGGCGGGCATTCTTGCAGGTCTGAAGGCTGCTCGGCATCCACACCTGCTAGTCTTGCCTTGTGATGTCCCGCGCATCGACAACGCACTGCTCACCCGCATGCGCGAAGCCGCCGCCGAGCATCCCGACAAACCGTTGATGCTGCGCCATGACGATCACTGGGAGCCCCTGTTGTGCGTAATTCCCCTGGCCCTGCGCGTTGATTTCGAAACGGCCTGGAAGGAGGGGGAGCGTAGCCCGGGACGACTCATGCGCAGGCTGGGCGCTACTGCATTGCTGTGCCCCGACAACGATCCGCGCCTGGCAAACCTTAATACGCCGGAACTATTAAGCATGCCAGACGGTGTGTCAGACTGAGTATCAAGGAACTTGCACGCGCTGTTTACGTCTCAACCCCAGCAACCAAAAGAATTCATTTTCGGAGACACTTCCATGACTCAACGGACCCTGGCCACTTTCATGCTCGCACTGGGCCTCGCTACCCTCGCCGGTTGCGCATCGCCTACCGTGATCACCTTGAATGACGGTCGCGAAATCCAGGCCGTCGATACGCCAAGCTATGACAAGGATTCGGGCTTCTACGAATTCGAACAACTGGATGGCAAGCAAAACCGCATCAACAAGGATCAGGTTCGTACCGTCAAAGAGTTGTAATTTTCGCGGTGACTACCGGATACATGAAAATGCCCCGACTTGTCGGGGCATTTTTGTATGCAACCGAAAACCCGGTGCTACGGGTTCGGCTCGTTGTTCAGTTTATCCACCCGTGCCAGCGCCTGGGTGGCTTCGGTGATGCATTTCTTGTCATCCTTGGCAGCCCGGGCCGCTTCAGCGCTGGCCTGCATCCGCTTGATTTCCATGGTGGTGTTTTCGGACGTGGCAGGCAGGCTGGTGACCTTGTCCTTGAGTTCCTGCAGCTTGATGGTGCACAGATCGTTGTCTGCGGCAAAGACGGAAGAGGACAACATGGCGGCGCAAATCAACATTCCAGCGAAAACAGTGCGTTTCATGAAAATCTCCTTGCTTGGGAGGTCTCGGCGCGCCTGATAACCCTGCGGCGGTGCCAAGTTCATCGGACGCCACATGCGTGGCGCCTGATCAAAAGACTGTAGCGCTGCGCACAAATTCGATTTTTTTGACGCCCTTGCTCACCATTGCAGTGTGATTGCGCTCTCGAATTCCCTGTTCTCGCCGGACACCGGGTCTACAAATTTCAGCCCCTGGGCCAGCAGCTTCAGCGGGTTGGCGTAGTCATCCTGCACATCCTTGAGCACCTGGGGATAAAACGGATCGTTGCAGATGCTCGCGCCCAACGCTGTCATGTGCACCCGCAACTGATGCTTCTTGCCCGTTACCGGATAAAGTCCATAACGCCAGAGATCACCGTTCTTCTCCCGGACTTCGACAGCCGTTTCGGTGTTGCTCGCGCCCGGACCTTCCTGCATGCGAAAGAAAGGCTCGCCATCAATGAGCCGGCTCTTGTGCACCAGGGGGAACGTCAATTCAGGCAATGCCCGGGCAATAGCTTCGTAGCGCTTTTCAATTTTTCGGGTTGGAAACAACGATTGATACGCCGATCGGCTTTGCGGGTTGGCTGAAAACAGCACAAGCCCCGCCGTATGCCGGTCGATGCGATGCAAGGGCACAAGGTGCGGGTTATCCAGTCGACGGATAAGACGGCGCAACAGGGTCTGCTCAACGTACTCTCCCGCCGGGGTCACGGGCAGGAAATGAGGCTTGTCTGCCACGACTAGATGCTCGTCCGCGTACAGGATCGACTCGACCACGGGGATCGATTTTTCATCCGGCACTTCGCGAAAATAGTGAATCCGCAGGCCTTCCTTGTAAGGCAGGTCCAGGGCAATGGGCGCACCCTGCCCATCGAGAACGCGGCCGCGAGCGATTCTGTCCAGCCACTGTTCACGACCGATGGCGCTGAAGTGCTCGCACAGGCAATCGAAAACGGTCTGCCACGGGCCAGGCGGCAAGTACAACGTGCTGGCCTGGCTGTGTGCAGCAGAAAAAGATGAAGTGGACATACAAAAGCTCTTACCTTGAATGCAGAGCGGCATTATCCAACAGCAACGCAAGCGAACCTAGCGCAGAATCCTCAAGCCGGTATCTGCGCACGCCCGGCTGCCTCGGTGTACTCCTTGAGCCAGCGCAACACGTCGACCGCCTCCCAGCGACCCGGGTCATACAGTGCATACAACAACCCCTGATAGCCCACGACATCCAGCTGCCGGTGATAGCCTGCACGCTGAAACAAGGCTTCGATTTCAGCGAAACAGGTATTGAAATGCAGCTTGTTGAAGGGTGTCTTGCCCTCCGTCACCAAGCCGTCCAGACGCAATTCGGCGACGGCTTCGCGTACTACATCCACCGACATGCGGTTAACGCTGCTCTTCAATTGTTCGACATTGACCACGACTGACCCTCTCACGCCCGGATTTGCCCCGCTCAAAGCCGAAAATCAGCGCAGACAAGGCAACAATCCGAATAACTGTATGCGCATACAGTATCCGAATCGCGCCAATTAAGCCAAGGGGATCGATCCTGAAGTTCGACGGGCGGAACAAAATCATTAACGCAAGAAGGCCACCACTTCGTCGGGACTGAAGGGCCAACCCAGTTCCGAGCCAGTGTCGACCCGACGCAATACCGGAATGCGCAGGCTGTAGGCCTGGAACCATGTTTCGTCTTCAGCGATGTCCACCAGCTCCACTAGCAAGCCATGCTCGACAAAATCCATCAACATGGCTTCGGCCACTTCGCAGAGATGGCACCCAAGCGTGCCGAACAGCTGACATTCAGGAAGCATGAGCGCTCTACCAAAAAATTAAGAGCCTATTCTAGGCCTGCCCCGAAATGCCGTCGAGCCAATGAATCCACGGTTAATCCTGGCTGACGGCGCCGATCTTGTGCACCGACAAGTCCGCGCCGTAATACTCTTCTTCCTGGCTCAGGCGCAAACCATGGAACGCCTTGATCACGCCATACACTGCAAAGCCACCGGCCAGCGCCACCATCACACCCAGCGCGGTGCCGATCAACTGGCTGAGCAGGCTCACACCGCCCAAGCCACCCAGGGCCGCCTGGCCAAAAATGCCGCAGGCAATCCCGCCCCAGGCGCCACACAGACCATGCAGCGGCCAGACGCCCAGCACGTCATCGATATGCCATTTGCCTTGCGCGGCCGTAAAGCACCAGACAAACAGCGCCCCGGCGATGGCACCGGTGGCCAGCGCACCCACCGGGTGCATCAGGTCGGAGCCGGCACAGATCGCCACCAGGCCGGCCAGTGGACCGTTGTGCAGAAAGCCCGGGTCGTTGCGCCCAACGATCAGCGCCGCCACCGTACCGCCGACCATGGCCATCAGCGAGTTCACCGCTACCAGCCCGCTGACCCCTTGCAGGGTTTGCGCGCTCATCACGTTGAAACCGAACCAGCCAACGATGAGAATCCACGAGCCCAATGCCAGAAACGGGATGCTCGACGGCGCGAACGCCACCAGCTTCCCTTCGCGATAACGCCCATTGCGTGGCCCTAACAACAGCACTGCTGCAAGCGCCAGCCAACCGCCCATGGCGTGCACCACCACGGAACCGGCAAAATCGTGGAAGCTGGCGCCCAAGTGCTCCAGCAGCCAGGCCTGCAGACCCAGGTTGCCGTTCCAGATAATGCCTTCGAAGAAGGGGTAGATGAATGCCACGATCAACGCCGTCGCGCACAACTGCGGAACGAACCGGGCACGTTCGGCGATGCCACCGGAAATGATTGCCGGGATCGCCGCGGCAAAGGTCAGCAGGAAGAAAAACTTCACCAGGCCGTAGCCGTGATCGGCATTGATCACTGCCGCCGGTTGCATGAAAGTGACCCCGTAGGAAATCCAATAGCCTATAAAGAAGTAGGCCAGGGTCGAAACAGCGAAGTCGCTGAGAATCTTCGACAAGGCGTTGACCTGGTTTTTTTGCCGAACCGTCCCGACTTCAAGAAAGGCGAACCCGGCATGCATGGCCAGTACCATGACCGCGCCGATCAGGATGAACAACGTATTGGAGCTATGGACCAGGGTGTCCACAGCGCTTTGCAGATTTTCCATGGATTTGGCAGACCTTAAGGCTGAAAAAAGCACCAAAGCAGTTCGCGCGGGCAATCCATGCACCAAGTTGAGACTTCAACAAGTCTCTCCCAATGAACCGTTTTGGAGCACAGGGTTCATCAAGGCCAATCACGACCGGGACATTCGCGCGGGTTTCGATTGTTTGAGTTAAGGTTTTACGGGAATCTTGCCCAGCAACAGCGCAACAGCGCGGGCTGACGCACCACGACACAGCAAAAGTTGTACCAGTCATTTGTACTGAACCTTCGCATAAGGCTCATACTCGAACGATTCAGACGCCACTTATGGAGATCACCAATGGCCAGCATCAAGGCAAAGACTGCTCAAGAAATTTTGATGAGCGATTTTCAGACACTGGTCAGCGATACCGAACGGTTGCTGGAGCACACCGCCTCCCTGGCCGGTGACCAGGCCGATGAATTGCGCGACCAGATCCACGACAGTCTGCTGCGTGCACGTGAAACCCTGAAGCTGACCGAAGACTCCCTGCGCGAACGCGGCAAGGCTGCCGTGACCGCTACCGAGGACTATGTCCAGGCCAACCCATGGCAATCGGTCGGAATCGCGGCCGGCGTGGGCTTCCTGATTGGCTTGCTAGCTACTCGGCGCTGATATGGCCATCGATGAATCCGGCTCGTCCGGGACAGGCCCAAGTTCCTCACCGCGGCGCCTGGGTGCCGCTTTCCTTGGACTGCTGCACAGCCATGTCGAATTGTTCGGCATCGAACTGCAGGAACAAAAAGCCCGCACCGTGAGCCTGTTGCTGTTTGCAGGCCTGGCGCTGGTGTTTGCCTTGCTGTTGCTGGTGGGATTGTCGACCCTGGTGCTGATCCTGTTTTGGGACACTTACCGCTTGCCTGCCATCATCGCGCTTTGCGTGTTCTACACCCTGGCATGCGTCTTCTGCGGCATGCGCCTGAGAGCGGCGATCTTCGATGAGTCCTCGCCGTTCCATGGCACGCTGGAAGAGCTGGCCAATGATCGGGAGCGCCTGCTGCCATGAACCTGCCTGAACTGCCTCGAAACAGCTCGCGCACGGAAATGCGCAAGGCACTGATACGCCTGCGCATGGAAATGCATCGCCAGGAGATCCGTCACGAATCCGCGCAACTACTGCAACCCCTGCAGCGGGTACGTGGAATGACCCAAAGCCTGCAAGACGGGTTCGGCATCAAGCATGCCCCGCTGTGGGGCGTGGCCGCTGTCACCCTGCTGGGGTTTCTGAGCGGCAAGGGCGCCAGGAAGGGCAACGGCGTGGGTAGCCTGGCCCGACTGGTCCGCCTGGGCACCACTCTGGGGCCTCTGGTCAAACTGGTCTTGCAAGGTTCTTCGCGCAAACACTGACCCTGTCAGTATCTGGCTACATTCTTGCAGTACCCACGGGATCGAACCTCTCCATCGAGGGGTTCAATCCTGCGCGCCTATCCGGTGACCCGGGCTTTATCCAAAAACAAGATCCATCAAGGAGGCCTTGTGATCGACGGGCAACCGCTCGCCTGCTTTCAGCCGTTCATCGATACCGCCACCGGCGGTATCGCCGGCGTGGAGGCATTGGGCCGACTGCGCCGGGCCGACGGCCAACTGGTTTCGGTCGGGCCGCTGTTCGCTGATCCCAGAACCAACGCCGTTGCCCTGCGTCGGCTGGACCGCCAGCTACGCGATAACGCGCTGAGCCGCCTGCATGAAGCACCCAGCGACTGGTTTCTCAGCCTGAACATTTCTCCGCTCTGGATCAGCCGCCTACGCCCGGACCAACCGTTGCCGAGCCTAGGCCAGCTGCAAAAGCATGGCGTCGATCCGCAGCGCATCGTTTTCGAAATCACCGAACTGGGTGGTGATGTCCAGCGCCTGGCTCATGTGGTGGCCCGCTATCGGCAAGCCGGCGCACGGATTGCCATCGATGATTTCGGCGCCGGGTACTCTCAGCTCGATCGGGTTCTGGCGCTGCAACCGGACATCCTAAAACTCGATATGCGCCTGTTCCAGGCGGCGGCTCTGGGCGGGCCCAGCAGCGATGTGGTCAAGGCCCTTGCACAAATGGCGGAAAAAACCGGTTGCTGGATCATTGCCGAAGGCGTGGAAACAGAAGCGCAACTGAATTTTGCCCTGGAGTGCGGCTCACGTTACGTCCAGGGGTTTCTGTTTGCCGGGGCACAAGCGGATTTCTTTGCCGCTGACGCCTTCGTCGAGCGCTTTGCGCATCTGCGCCAGCGCTATGTGCAGCAAAAGCTGGCCGAGCGCGTTCGCCTGAAGCTCTTGCGCCAGCAACTCAGTGAGCTGATGGCGATCCTGCAGGCCTGGGCACAGGCCAGGGCGCCACTGAGTGCCCTGCCACAACTGGAGGCCTTTCCCTGGCTACTGCGCTTCTACCAGTGCGACCGTCACGGTACGCAGATGACGCCCAACCTGGAGTGGCGCAATAGCGAGTGGGTCGCCGACAACCGCTATCTGGGCCATAACTGGTCGTGGCGTCCGTATTTCTATCACCTGCTGGCGCAGGGTTGGGACGAGTGTCAGCTGACCCTTTCCAATACGTATCGCGACGCCACCAGCAATCAGTACTGCCTCACCGCCGGGCAATTTTTCGACAACGGCGAACGCCTGCTGCTCATCGATATCGATGCCGTGGGGCTGTAGTGACACTTGCAGGTAACGACGCGAACCGGGAAGCTATCCAATCAGTCACCTGACGGAGCGAACCAGCCTTGGATTGGCCTACCCTGCTTACCCGCGAACGCCTCGGAAAGCCCCTGTACAGCCCGGAAGAAGTGGGCCGCAGTCCTTTTCACAAAGACCACGACCGCATCATTTTCTCGGGGGCGTTCCGCCGTCTCGGACGCAAGACTCAAGTTCATCCGGTCCACAGCAACGACCATATACACACGCGCCTGACCCACTCGCTGGAAGTCAGCTGTGTAGGCCGTTCATTGGGCATGCGCGTCGGTGAAAGCATCCGTAGCGCCCTGCCCGACTGGTGTGAGCCCAGTGATCTGGGAATGGTGGTCCAATCGGCCTGCCTGGCCCATGACATCGGCAATCCACCCTTCGGCCATTCCGGCGAAGACGCGATTCGGCATTGGTTCCAGCAAGCCGCTGGACGGGGCTGGCTGGATGCGATGAGTGAAGCGCAGCGCAATGACTTCCTCAATTTCGAAGGTAACGCCCAAGGCTTTCGGGTACTGACCCAGCTTGAATATCACCAGTTCGACGGCGGAACCCGGCTGACCTATGCCACCTTGGGCACTTACCTGAAATACCCATGGACAGCCAGGCATGCCGACTCCCTGGGGTACAAGAAGCACAAGTTCGGGTGCTACCAGAGCGAACTGCCGCTGCTCGAGCAGATCGCGCAAAAACTGGGCCTGCCGCAGCTTGAAGAGCAGCGCTGGGCACGCCACCCGTTGGTGTACCTGATGGAAGCTGCGGATGACATCTGCTATGCGTTGATCGACCTCGAAGACGGCCTGGAAATGGAGTTACTGGAGTACGCCGAAGTCGAGTCCCTGTTACTGGATCTGGTGGGCGACGATTTACCGCAAACCTATCGCCTGCTTGGCCCGAACGATTCGCGGCGACGCAAACTGGCGATCCTGCGGGGCAAGGCCATCGAGCACCTGACCAACGCAGCGGCCCGCGCCTTTGTCGAGCAACAGGATGCACTGTTGGCCGGCTCCCTGCCTGGCGACCTGGTGGAGCATATGCACGGTCCGGCCAAACGCTGCGTCCTCAATGCAAAGGACATGGCTCGGCAGAAAATCTTCCAGGACAAACGCAAGACGCTGCACGAAATCGGTGCCTACACCACCCTGGAAATTCTGCTCAACGCTTTCTGCGGTGCCGCACTGGAGCAACACAATGGTCGAACGCCGTCCTTCAAAAGCCGACGGGTCCTCGACCTGCTGGGCAACAATGCGCCCGATCCGAACGGCCCACTGCACAACTCGTTCCTGCGCATGATCGATTTCATCGCTGGCATGACCGATAGTTACGCCAGCCATATGGCTCTCGAAATGACGGGACGCTCCAGCCACTGACAACTATTGATCGATCGGCTATTACCCCTCCGGTAATGGCCGTTCAGTCCTGAAGGTCAAAAAACTTTCAATGAATACCGAATTCCCCTACAGCATCTGTCGAGTGCACTGATCGAACGTGCGGTTTTGACAGGAAACAATCACGCCTATCGGTTCCGATAGAAGAAGCGTGAATAATATGATGGACGACAGTCTGCGCATCATGCTGGTGGAAGATCACCCATTTCAGCTCAAGGCTACTCAATGCCTGCTTGAGAGTTACGGCTTCATTCATTTAACCACCAGTGACTGTGCCACGGGCGCATTGCAACACATGCTCAGGGCAGAACAGCCGTTCGATATTTTGTTATGCGATCAGTGCCTACCCGAAGTATCCGGTATTGACCTGATAAAAATTGCCAGTCATCAGGGAATGATCAAGCAGGCAATACTTTTAAGTAGCCTGACATCTACCGAACTGAGCGAACTTGAAAGGATGGCATTCCTCAATGGATTGCCATTACTTGGCTGCTTGATAAAACCTTTGAAACAATGCGAACTGAGACACCTATTGAAACTTATTCCATAACCCTTCGAACAGGCGCAGATGAAAAATCTGTGACCTGCAAATTTTCGTCTGATCGCCATAATTAAACAGCAACACTAATTGCGCCAACCGCACCAAAAACCAGTTGACACGTAAGTAATTTCTTTTTCGCGTGTAGGAACTTTCCTATATTGCCATGACGGACCCGTCAGTTCATACGGCACCTCAACTATCTGAGCTAAGGTGCGCGCTTTATCTGAGCTCGCATGGGATTTGATTATGAACTCCGTTTTTATCGTCGACGATCACCCTGTCATCCGCCTTGCCGTTCGCATGTTGCTTGAGCACGAGGGCTTCAAAGTCGTCGGTGAAACCGATAATGGTGTCGATGCCATGCAGATGGTGCGTGAATGCATGCCCGACCTGGTCATTCTCGACATCAGCATTCCCAAACTGGATGGCCTTGAAGTGCTGACCCGTTTCAACGCCATGCATACACCCCCGAGAATCCTGATATTGACCGCGCAATGCCCGACACTGTTCGGTATACGCTGCATGCAATCCGGCGCCTCGGGATATGTTTGTAAACAGGAAGAACTGAGCGAACTGGTGAGCGCCATTAAAGCGGTACTGTCAGGTTATAACTATTTTCCCAGTGAAGCCTTGAACCCTACCCGTGGTGACGAAGCGCGGTGCGCAGAACTCGAACTGTTCAAGTCAGTCAATGACAGGGAGCTCATGGTCATGCAACTTTTTGCACAAGGTCGCAATAACAAGGAAATCGCCAAGGGCATGTTCCTCAGCAACAAAACGGTCAGCACTTATAAAAAACGACTCATGCAAAAACTCAAGGCCAAATCACTGGTTGAACTCATCGAGATGGCAAAACGTAACTCGTTAGTGTGAGGCACAGGATGCCCAGTCGCTTGAAGGACTATCTGCTGATCATGATCACAAGCTTGTGCCTGTGCATCCCGCTGCACGCCGCCCAGGCCTCTGAGCAACTCACCTTGCTCAGTCGTTCAGCCCCCCTGCACCTGAAAGTCGAGCTGGATCAATCACAGCGACATTGGGCCCGAGGTAAACAGGAACTGATCCTGGGTACTTCAGCACCCGACTATCCCCCCTTCGACCTGACCAGCAGCGGTCATGACTACGAAGGTTTTACTGCGGACTACGCGGGCATTCTTGGCAAGGTCCTTGACCTGCCCATCAAGGTCCGGCGCTTCAACTCCCGGGGAGCTGCAATCGAAGCACTCGAAAACGGCGAGGTAGACCTGCTGGGCACCGCCAACGGATTCGAGGCGAGCAATGACCACATCGCGCTTTCCAGGCCCTATGCGGTAGATCAACCGGTCCTGGTGACACGTGAAGGCGAAACCCGCACGCTCAATGATGGGCTGTCCGGGTTGCGGCTGAGCATGCTTTATCACTACTTGCCCCTGGAGGAGGTAAAGGCCCTGTATCCGAAGGCAATCATCACGTCCTACCCCTCCTACCAGAACGCGATCAATGCCGTTGCTTTCGGCCAGGCCGATGTTTTTCTCGGTGACACCGTTTCAACCCACTACATGATTAACAAGGGCTATCTGAACAACATTCGCATGGCCAGTTTCGGCAAGCACGAAGCCCATGGTTTCAGCTTTGCGGTGCACAAGACCAATCCACAACTGCTCGACATCATCAACACGACGCTCAAGGCTATCCCCGCCAGCGAACGGGAAAACATCGCCAAGCGCTGGAGCGCCGGGAGCGATATCCTGCTCACCGACCAGAAACTGGAGCTCAGTTACAATGAGGAGCACTGGCTGGCGCAACATCCGGTGGTCCGGGTGGTCGTCAATGAGGCCTATGCGCCACTGACTTTTTTTGACAGTGCCGGCAACTTTCGCGGAATTGCCGCTGATCTGCTCGAGTTGATCAGGTTGCGTACCGGCCTGCGCTTCGATATTCAGCGCAGCCGCAGCGACAGCGACATGATCGAGCTGATCAAGACCGGTCAGGCCGACCTGATCGCCGCGCTGCTCCCCAGCGCGAAACGGGATAACTTGCTGAACTTTACCCGTCCCTACCTGCAGAACTCCTACGTCCTGTTGACACGCAAGGCGCACGACAGTCCGGCGAACCTTGCCCAGCTCAAGGGCAAGAGCCTGGCAATTGCCCGAGGCAATCCCCTGGTCGAGTATCTGCGCCGCGAGTTCCCGCAGATCCGGTTGATCAAGACCCCGGACACCTTCAGTGCCGTAGAAATGCTCGCCGAAGGCCGGGTGGAAGGCGCAGTGAATTCGTTGGTGATCGCCAATTACTTCATCGCCTCGCAACTGTTCGAAACCGATCTGCAAATCAGCACCACCATCGGCACCCGGCAGGCGGCGTTCTCCCTGGCAACCGGGCGCGATGCCAAGGAACTCAATGACATCCTCAACAAGGCACTGTTGAGCATCGCGCCACAGGAACTGGGCGTCATCAATAACCGTTGGCGCGGCTATTCGGCTTCCTCGCAAAGTACCTGGCGCAATTATCAACGGCTCTTCTATCAGATCGTCATCGGCGCGGGGTTACTGTTGTTGATCTCCGTGACCTGGAACGCCTACATGCGGCGCCAGATCAATCAACGCAGGGCGGCCGAGCGAGCGCTGAACGATCAATTGGAATTCATGGGTTCATTGGTCAATGGCACGCCTCATCCAATTTATGTACGTGATCGTCAAGGACTGCTGCAAAGTTGCAATGACAGTTACCTGCGAACCTTCAATACCAAACGCGAAGACGTGATCGGCAAAAGCGTGATCCAGGGCACCCTGGGCAACGCTTTCGAAGCTCGGGAGTACCAGGTCGACTACCAGCGTGTCGTGACCGAGGGCACGCCCATGATCCTTGACCGTGCGCTGCACATTGGCGACCGCCGGTTGACGATCTATCACTGGATTCTCCCGTACCGTGACTCAAGCGGTGAGGTCCAGGGCATCATTGGTGGCTGGATCGACATCAGCGAACGGCGGCAATTGCTCGATGACCTGCGTTGTGCCAAGGAACGTGCCGACGAAGCGAACCGGGCCAAGAGTACGTTCCTGGCAACCATGAGTCATGAAATTCGCACCCCGATGAATGCCGTCATCGGCATGCTCGAACTGACGCTCAAACGCATCGAACTCCAGCACCCGGATCGTCCCGCCATTGATGTGGCCTACCACTCGGCGAGGGACCTGCTGGAACTGATCGGGGACATCCTCGATATTGCCCGCATCGAGTCCGGACACCTGAGCCTGAACCCGGAACGGGTCAATCCAGAGGAACTCGTGGCGTCGGTGGCGCGTATTTTCGATGGACTGGCGCGACAGAAGGGACTCGAATTGCAATTGGAATTCAATCCGGCCAACCCGACGATCGACGTGTTGCTCGATCCCCTGCGCTTCAAGCAGGTGTTGTCGAACCTGGTCAGCAATGCCATCAAGTTTACCGAGCACGGCCAGGTCAGGATTATTGTCGCACTGCACCTGACCGAAGAACCCAACCAGGTTCAAATGCTGCTGCTGGTCGAAGACACTGGCCCGGGAATCAGCCATGAGGATCAACAACGCCTGTTCGAACCTTTCGCCCAGGCCGGAAATGCAGCTCAGTCGGCCAGGGGGGGTGCCGGGCTTGGCCTGGTAATCAGCCGCAGCCTGTGTGAGATGATGAACGGCAGCCTGCAGTTGAGCAGCCAGCCTTGCGTCGGTACCCGGGTGAGGATTTCATTGCCGTTACCCACACTGCCTCGCCAATCACGGGAGCAAATAGCTGAGCCCACCATCCACTGCGCCACGGTCCCATTGAATGTGCTGGTGGTCGACGACCACGCGGCCAATCGTTTGCTGATGTGCCAGCAGCTGGAGTTTCTGGGCCACCGATTCAGCGTCGCGGCAGATGGCCAGGCTGGCTTGGACGCATGGAAATCCGACACATTTGACCTGGTGATCGCCGATTGCAACATGCCGGTCATGAACGGATACGAACTGGCCAAAGCCATTCGTCGACATGAACAGCATGCACAATTGCCGCGCTGCACCCTCTTGGGCTTTACCGCCAATGCTCAACCGGAAGAGATTCAACGTTGCAAACAGGCCGGGATGGACGACTGCCTGTTCAAGCCACTGTCCCTGGCCGCCCTGGGTCAATGGGTCAAGGGCATCCAGCCCGCGGGCGCCGCACCAGCCTTCAGCCAGCAAGGCTTGCATGTGTTGACGGGTGGCAATCCGACGTTAAACCTGCGCCTGCTGACCGAACTGCTGAGCAGTAGCCGCCTGGATCGACAGGGCCTGCAAGCGCTGTCAGGCACACAGGAACCACAGGCATTTCTCGACATTGCCCATAGAATCAAGGGCGCCGCCCGAATCGTCCAGGCCACTCGGTTGATCGACAGCTGCGAGGCGCTCGAGGCTGCCGGCCATGCCCCCTTCTCCCCCGAGAAAGTAAGCGAATGCTGCGACGCCGTAGAGCGCGCCTTGCTCGAACTGGAGCAGGCATTGCTGCAACAAATCGAGCAAAACGCCCCCTGCACAGTGAGCGAGCCTTAACTATGCTTGGACGCGGAGCAGTGTGTTAACCATCACGGAGTGACCTGCATGCCCAGCCCACTGCGTCCGGATCAACGCCGTTTTCCCCTGCACGTTCATATCAGCGTGATGTTCACTTGCCTGCTGTTGCTGACCGGGATCGTGCTGGGCATTTTCAACTATCAGCAAACCACGCAAATCATTCTGTCGAGCAGTGAAAAACTGTTCAGTCGAATTGAGCAGGACGTGCGCCTGGACCTGCACGCCACCTATGAACCGATTCGGCACCTGCTGAGCCTGTTGACGCATACCCCTGCCACCCAGGCGCTCGATCTGCAGCAGCGCCTGGCGTTGCTACTGCCCTTCAGTCAGTCACTCCAGGACAACCCCGACCTGGCTTCGCTGTACGTGGGGTACGACACCGGTGACTTCTTCATGGTTCGCCCGCTGCGCACCCCAGATCAGAAGGCGTTACTCAAGGCCCCGGATACCGCGGCCTACCAGGTCTGGAGTATCGAGCGAAACAGCAGCGGCCAGGTGCATTCGCAATCCTTGTTTTTTGATCGGGACCTGACGCTCGTCAGCCGTCAGGACAACCCTGAAGAAACCTACGATCCGCGTGGCCGCGCCTGGTTTATCAGCGCCAGCCAAAACGCTGACCAGATCACCACCGAACCCTACGTTTTTTTCTCGACCCACAATGTCGGTACCACCCTGGCACGGCGCAGCGGCGAGCATGCCGTACTCGCTGCCGACCTGACCCTGGCCGAGCTTTCGGCCACACTGGCCAAACATGTGGTGACGCCCGCTACCGAGATCGTGCTGTTCGACGCGCAAGGCAATGCCATCGCTTATCCCGACAGCCGTCGCCTGATCGTTGACGATCAAACCGCCCACCTGAGCAAGGCCGCCGACCTCAGTCCCGCCCTGCAGGCGCTGCTCAGTACACCTGCGCCGGGTAATCGCCTGACTGCCATGGGCCGTCAATGGATTGTTGCGCGTAGCCGCATGCAGGAAGGCGGCCCCCAGGGGCTGCAACTGGCAATGCTGATACCTGAAGATGAACTGCTCGTCGATGCCTACCGCATGCGCTGGCAAGGCGCACTGATTACCCTGGCGACCCTGCTGCTGTGCGTACCACTGGGTTGGCTGACGTCCAGGATCCTGGTCAAGCCCCTGCGCTCCCTCGTGCAGGAAGCGGATGCCATTCGCAGTTTCGATTTCAACTTTCCGGCCACACGCCGCTCTCCGGTACTTGAGGTCGACCAGCTAAGCCTTTCCATGGAGCGTATGAAAGATACCCTGGCAAGCTTTTTCCAGATCACAGACAGCCTGAGCGCCGAGACCCGGTTTGCCCCATTGCTGGAGCGGGTGCTGTTTGAAACGGTAAGGATCGGCCGGGCCCAGGCTGGCCTGATCTACCTGCGCGAAGGGGATGGCGACCTCATGGAACCCCAGGGCCTGGTGATCAACGACACCGCACACGCCCTGTCTTCATTCGACCTTCGCGCACACGCATTCAAGGACACAGACAGCCCCGCCTGGCTGCAGCAGCTGTCGACAGCCGACAACGTTGTCACCCACCTGGGCTTCGAACAGGCGGGGGATCTCCAAAAAGTCCTGCTGGCAATGGCCTGTCCCCGCGTTCACCTGATCGGCATCCGCTTGCACAATCGTCACAACGAAACCGTCGGCCTGTTGGTGTTTCTGCTGGCCGACAGCGGCAACCAGAGCGACCTGGACAAACTGCGTCCCGACCGCATTGCATTCCTGCAGGCGGTGTCCGGTGCCGCCGCTGTGAGTATTGAAAGCCATCGCTTGCAGGACCGGCAAAAAAAGCTGCTGGACGCCTTCATCAAGCTGCTGGCCGGCGCGATAGATGCCAAGAGCCCCTATACCGGTGGCCATTGCCAACGAGTTCCGGCGCTGACGTTGATGCTCGCCCAGGCCGCAGCAGCCAGCCAGGACCCGGCTTTCAGCGGCTACCAGCCTACGGACGATGAGTGGGAGGCGCTGCACATAGCCGCCTGGCTGCACGACTGCGGCAAAGTGACAACCCCGGAATACGTCGTCGACAAAGCCACCAAGCTCGAAACCCTGAACGACCGCATCCACGAAATACGCACCCGCTTCGAAGTGCTCAAGCGCGATGCCTGGATCAACTATTGGCAAGCCATTGCCCAAGGTGGCGATGAGCAGCCCCTGGCGCAACAGCGCGATGCCACTTTGGCGGAACTCGATGACGATTTCGCCTTCATCGCCCGCTGCAACCTCGGCGGCGAGACCATGGCCGAAGCCGATCTGCAACGCCTGCGCAGTATCGGTCAACGCACCTGGACGCGGACCCTGGATGACCGCCTGGGAGTTTCCTGGGAGGAGAACCAGCGCCAGGCACGCACGCCCGCACCGACGCTGCCCGTCTGCGAGACGTTGCTGGCGGACCGGCCCGAGCATCTGTTCGAACGCGCCGAAGCCGAAGTGATTGCCGAGGATAATCCCTGGGGTTTCAAGCTCGATGTCCCGCATTACAAGTACAACCGCGGCGAACTCTACAACTTGAGCATTACCCGAGGCACCCTGACACGCGAAGAGCGCTACATCATCAACCACCACATGGTGCAGACGATTCTGATGCTCAACCACCTGCCCTTCCCCGAGCATCTGGGCAACGTAGCGGAGATCGCCGGCGGTCACCACGAAAAAATGGACGGCACGGGTTATCCGAAACGCTTGAAGCGTGAGCAGATGAGCCTGCCGGCGCGGATGATGGCGATTGCCGATATCTTCGAGGCGCTGACCGCCGCCGACCGCCCCTACAAGAAAGCCAAGACCCTGAGTGAAGCGCTGGGCATCATGGCCAACATGTGCCGGGATGCCCACATCGACCCACAGTTGTTCGAACTGTTCATCAACGCGCAGATTTATCTGCAGTACGCCCGGCGCTTCCTCGACCCACAACAGGTCGATGCAGTGGATGCGCCAAGCCTGCTGGTCAAGGCAGGCTTGAGAGCGTGATCAGCAGTCGGTCAGGCGCAGGAAAATAGCGGCCAATTGCTCGATGCCCGCTTGATCCTGCGCGGTGAAACGCGCCAGTTGGGGGCTGTCGAGATCGAGCACGCCGATCAGGCGACCGTCCTTGACCAAGGGCACGACCAGTTCGCTGTTAGACGCACTGTCGCAGGCGATATGCCCGGCAAACGCGTGCACGTCTTCGACTCGCTGGGTTTGCAAGGTCGCCGCCGCCGTCCCGCACACGCCCCGGCCGAACGGAATCCGCACGCAGGCGATTTGCCCCTGGAACGGCCCCAGCACCAGCTCCCCATCACGATTGAGGTAGAACCCGGCCCAGTTCAAGCCCTCGAGTTGATTGAACAGGAACGCGGAAAACTGAGCGGCGTTGGCAATGAAATCACGCTCATCCGCCAGCAAGGACTCCAGCTGCGCGTGCAGCATGCCGTAGCCCTCGAGGCCCTGGCCGCTCTTTTGTAAATCGATCATGCCTTGTGCTCCAACAGTTTCAGCCCCACCCAATAGCGGGCAAATTGATACGCGCAACGTCCGTTGCGATTGCCCCGGCCCGTGGCCCAGCGCACCGCAAGGATGTCCAGCTCTTCGGTGCGTTGCCACGGCAGGCCTGCCCTGTCGGCCAATTGACCGATCCAGTGTTCGACCACATCGAGGAAGTGCTCCTGGGTGAACGGATAGAACGATAGCCACAACCCGAAGCGATCCGACAGGGCGATCTTGTCTTCCACTGCCTCGCTGGGGTGCAATTCACCATCGACCCGTTTCCAGTTTTCGTTATCGCTTTCCTTTTCCGGCACCAGGTGTCGACGGTTGGAGGTGGCGTACAGCAACACGTTGTCCGGTGCCTGTTCGAGCGAACCGTCGAGAACGCTTTTGAGCACGCGATAATCGCCCTCGCCTGACTCGAACGACAGGTCATCGCAGAACAATACGAAACGCTGCGGTAGCTTGGCGAGCTGCTCGACCACCCGCGGTAAGTCCGCCAGGTGATCACGCTCGATTTCGATAAGGCGCAGACCAGCCTCGGCGTGCTCAGCCAGCAAGGCGCGCACCAGCGACGATTTGCCAGTGCCACGCGAACCCCAGAGCAGGGCGTGGTTGGCCGGCATGCCATCGAGGAACTGGCGGGTATTTCGTCCCAGTTGCTCCACCTGGCGGTCGACGCCGATGAGGTCGCTCAGACGCATGTCCAGGCTGACCTGCAGCGGCAGCAGAAAACCGCTGCGCCCCTCACGCTGCCAGCGCGCAGCCAGGCAATGGGTCCAGTCGATGGCTTGCCGAGGGGTGGGCAACAACGGTTCGATACGGGCCAGAACGGCATCGGCACGTTCAAGAAAAGCATTTAATCGGGAATCCACGTCTTCTCCTCGGGCACGTTCACAGTAATGATGTCGATACAGCAACGAAATACAGCGTTCGATGAACGGTCAACCGCCCTGTAGCGGGGCTCGCGGGATCACCCTGCATGATCGACTATGCTTGAGCAGCGAAGGAAAACGGAAGTGATTCAACACCCCATGGACATCAAGTTCACCAACCGGCTGTCTTACAAACAAGCGCGGCTCACCGTGCTGGTCGGTTTTGTTCTGGGTATGCTGCTCAGCGTGCTGCAAATAGGCATCGATTATGCCAGTGAAGACGCCTCCATCAACCGCGAAATCCTGTCTTTACTCGAAATCAGTCACAACCCCGCCTCGCGCATCGCCTACAACATCGACGCCGAACTCGCCCAGGAACTGACCTTGGGCCTGTTGCGCTCACCTGCGATCGTCGGAGCGAAACTGACAGACAACAACGGCAGTATCCTGGCCAAGGTCAAGCGTCCAGGCCTGCAAAGCGACTATCGGGTCTTGAGTGACCTTCTGTTCGGGGCCAACCGGCAGTTCGAAGACCGCCTGTACCTGGATCATTTGCCCAACGAATCCCTGGGTACCCTGCAATTGGACGTCGACACTTACTCGTTCGGCTACCGATTCCTGCGGCGGGCCGAGGTAACCCTGATCAATGGTTTCGCCCGCAGCCTGCTCCTGAGCGGTATCCTGCTGGCACTGTTCTACGTGATGCTGACCAAGCCGTTGGTGCGGGTCATCCGCGAACTCAGTGGCCGCGATCCGCGTAGCGCGGAGCCGACCTCCCTGGAATGTCCGGCGGGGCATGCCAACGATGAAATCGGCGTACTGGTGAAAGTCGCCAACCAGCAATTCGAAAACATCGCCACCGAAATCCAGCAGCGACGCAACGCCGAAAACCGTCTGACCGACTATCTTGGCCAGCTGGAAAACATCGTTTCGGCGCGCACCACCGAACTCAAGACCATCAACGCCCGGCTCAGTCAGTCCAACCAGGAGCTGGAAGTCGCGCGCAGTACCGCCCTGGACATGGCCGAAGCGCGTTCCGTGTTCCTGGCCAACATGAGCCACGAAATTCGCACCCCCCTCAATGGCCTGCTGGGCATGATCGCGCTGTCGCTGGACGGCCCGCTGTCTGCCGAGCAACAGCAACAGCTGGCCATCGCCCATGACTCGGGCAAAGTGCTGGTGGAGTTGCTCAACGATATTCTCGACCTGTCGAAATTCGATGCCGGCCAGCTCGAACTCGAGCACATCCCGTTCGACCTTGGTTCGCTGGTCGAAGACACGGCCAACCTGCTGTCGCAGAACGCCGCGCCGAGTGTCGAACTGACCTGCCTGATCGATCCGGACTTTCCTGCGCTGGTGCTCGGCGATCCGACACGGGTCCGGCAGATCGTCAGTAATCTGCTGTCCAATGCGCTCAAATTCACCCGTTTTGGCCGGGTCGATGTGCGTCTGTCGACCTACCAGGATGGCGTCAGCATCGAAGTCTGCGACACCGGCATTGGCATCCCCCGGGATGCTCAGGTGAAGATCTTCAAGCCCTTCACCCAAGCCGGGGCCGGGATCACCCGACAATTTGGCGGCACCGGGTTGGGTTTGGCCCTGACCCACAACTTGTGTGAAGCCATGCAAGGCCGGCTAACCATCAGTTCTGAACCCGGTTTCGGCAGCCAGTTCTGCGCGCAACTGCCCCTGCCCAGTCACACCCGGGCACTGGCCCCGGCTCCCCTGCAGGGCAAGGTCATCGCGATTACCGCCGCCAGCAGCGGTCTGGCGGAACTGCTGAGCCGTGTATTGCCCGGGTGGGGGCTCGATTATCAGCAACGGTCGATCGATGATCCATTGCTCGGCCTGAACCCCGATGTTCTGATCACCGACTGCCCCGAGTGCCTGTTCAACCTGCGCCCTACCGTCGGTGCGCCCATCCTGCTGGTGACCGCTTACGGCAGCTTCATGCCCAGCGAACAAGTCAGCGCCCTCGCCCCCCTGCAGCAGCAGGCGCGCCCACTGGCACGCAATGCGCTGTATCAGACTTTGCGACGAATCTTGCTGGCGCAAACCGACACCCCCATCGATACCCGCGTCGATAGCCACGTCCCGCAGCGACGTGCGCGAGTGCTGCTGGTGGAGGACAACCCGGTCAACCAACTGGTGGCCAAGGGCATGCTGGGTAAACTCGGTTGCGACGTGATTGTCGCCGCGCACGGAGCCGAGGCGCTGGATCAATTGGAAGGCCGCGACTTCGATCTGGTGCTGATGGATTGCAATATGCCGGTCATGGACGGCTATGAAGCCAGTCGGCAAATCCGTCGCAGTGGTCGGTGGCCGCAACTGCCCATCGTCGCCCTGACCGCCAACGCCATGTCCGAAGAACGCGAACGCTGCCGTGCGGCGGGCATGAGCGACTACCTGGCCAAACCTTTCCGCCGGGAAGAGCTTGCCGCCCTGCTGGACGTTTGGATACCAGCTACGACAACGCCTTGATTTGCCCCAGCAAGTGGTCAAGGCCGTCGCGCAGGTCATTCAGCCGATCCAGATCCACACCGCTGTCGCATAACAGGCGGGCCTTGAGCGGCCCGACCTGATCACGCAGTGCGGTGCCCTTGGGCGACAAGCTCAGGTGTACCTCGCGCTCATCGCGCGCCGAGCGCTGACGCTGAACCAGTTGCAACTGTTCAAGACGCTTGAGCAGGGGCGTCAGCGTACCGGAGTCCAACGCCAGGCGCTCACCCAGCGCCTTGACCGTCGGCTGCTCCGGGGCAACCGCCTGCCATTCCCACAACACCAGCATCGCCAGGTACTGCGGATAAGTCAGGCCCAACTGATCGAGCATCGGCTTGTAGGCGCGAATGACCGCGCGGGACGCCGCATACAGTTTGAAGCAGAGCTGGCTGTCGAGGCTCAGCGAGTCGACGGACAAGCTGTTCATTTGAGCAGTGCTTCGATCTCACCGCTCAAGTCCTGCGGCTTGGTCGCTGGTGCGAAGCGCTTGACCAGCTGGCCGTCCTTGCCGATCAGGAATTTGGTGAAATTCCACTTGATACCTTGGGAACCGAGCACACCCGGTGCACGCTTTTTCAACTGCACAAACAAGGGATGGGCGCCGTCGCCATTGACTTCAATCTTTTTGAACAGCGGGAAACTGACACCGTAGTTCAGCTCGCAGAACTCGCTGATCGCCCCTTCGTTGCCCGGTTCCTGCTTGCCGAATTGATTGCAGGGGAAGCCAAGCACCACCAGGCCTTGATCCTTGTAGGTCTGCCACAGTTCCTCAAGGCCTTTGTATTGCGGGGTGAAACCGCATTTGCTGGCGGTGTTGACCACCAATACCGCCTTGCCGGCGAAATCCGCCAAGGTTTTTTGTTCGCCCTTGATGGTGGTGCAAGGGATGCTCAGGAGGTTGTCGCTCATGATCGAGGCACTCGAAAAGGGGTGATGCGACAAACATAGCGAGCAATTGAATTGTGTGCAATCTAATAAATCCCACCTGCCCCTCAATCCACACTCAATCCCTGTAGGAGCTGCCGCAGGCTGCGATCTTTTGATCTTGATCTTTCGCGATATAGAGAAAAAACAAAGATCAAAAGATCGCAGCCTGCGGCAGCTCCTACAGGGTTCGCGTTACGAGCGGGGTACCAGGTCCAGGCACACAGAGTTGATGCAGTAGCGCAGGCCGGTTGGCGGCGGGCCATCCGGGAATACGTGGCCCAGGTGCGCGTCACATTTGGCGCAGACCACTTCGGTGCGGATCATGCCGTGGCTGACATCACGAATCTCGGTCATGGCGCTATCGCCGATCGGCGCATAAAAGCTTGGCCAGCCGCAGCCGGAATCGAACTTGGTGCTGGAATCGAACAACGGCTCGCTACAGCAGATGCAGTGGTAGATACCGTCGGTCTTGGTGCCGTTGTACTTGCCGGAAAACGGGCGTTCGGTGCCCTTGAGGCGGCAAACGTTGTACTGTTCCGGATCGAGCATGGCTTTCCATTCTTCCAGGGTTTTTTCCAACTTTTCCATCATCACACCTCAGCAACTGAAAAAGCCCGATCTGTACCTTTTCCACGGATCGGGCGGCACGTATGATTGCGCCTCGTCAAACGCCAGTCTGGCAGCCAGGCCACGCGCATTCAAACGGATTTATGGGTGCTGCCTCTCAAGGCGTCAGGCCTGTGTGATTACGCAGGATTCCCAGCACGGTTGTCCACACACCGCCTGGATCGTTCATTTTCGGGAACACATCGCCATGCAGGTCAGCAAATCGAACAAGCTCGCCAACGTCTGCTACGACATTCGCGGCCCAGTGCTCAAGCACGCCAAACGCCTGGAAGAGGAAGGCCATCGCATCCTCAAGCTGAACATCGGCAACCCGGCGCCCTTTGGTTTCGAAGCGCCGGATGAAATCCTCCAGGACGTGATCCGCAATCTGCCCACCGCCCAGGGCTACAGCGACTCCAAGGGCCTGTTCAGCGCGCGCAAGGCCGTGATGCAGTACTACCAGCAAAAACAGGTGGAAGGCGTCGGCATTGAAGACATCTACCTGGGCAACGGCGTTTCCGAGCTGATCGTGATGTCGATGCAGGCCCTGCTCAACAACGGCGACGAAGTGCTGGTACCGGCGCCCGACTACCCGTTGTGGACCGCCGCGGTAAGCCTCTCGGGCGGCAACCCGGTGCATTACCTGTGCGACGAGCAAGCCAACTGGTGGCCGGACCTGGCGGACATCAAGGCCAAGATCACCCCGAACACCAAGGCACTGGTGATCATCAACCCGAACAACCCGACCGGTGCGGTGTACTCCAAAGAAGTCCTGCTGGGCATGCTGGAGCTGGCCCGCCAGCACAACCTGGTGGTGTTTTCCGACGAAATCTACGACAAGATCCTGTACGACGATGCCGTGCACATCTGCACCGCGTCTTTGGCGCCGGACCTGCTGTGCCTGACCTTCAACGGCCTGTCCAAGTCCTATCGAGTGGCCGGTTTCCGTTCCGGCTGGATCGCCATTTCCGGACCAAAGCACCACGCCCAGAGCTACATCGAAGGCATCGACATGCTGGCTAACATGCGCCTGTGCGCCAACGTGCCGAGCCAGCACGCGATCCAGACTGCACTGGGTGGCTATCAAAGCATCAACGACCTGGTGCTGCCGTCGGGGCGCCTGCTGGAGCAGCGTAACCGCACTTGGGAACTGCTCAACGACATTCCCGGTGTGAGCTGCGTCAAACCGATGGGCGCACTGTATGCGTTCCCGCGGATCGACCCGAAGGTCTGCCCGATCCACAACGACGAAAAATTCGTCCTCGACCTGCTGCTCTCGGAGAAGCTGCTGGTGGTGCAAGGCACGGCGTTCAACTGGCCATGGCCCGACCACTTCCGCGTCGTGACCCTGCCGCGCGTCGATGACCTGGACATGGCCATCGGACGCATTGGCAATTTCCTCAAATCCTATCGCCAGTAAGCAGCCAGTCACCGTGCGATACCAGAAACATCGCACGGTGATTCATTCTGCAACATATGCTCGCGCCCTACCCGTGACCTCACTCCCGATGCCCGTGCACTGCCCCATTGCCTGGTCACATCGAGCAACGACGGGCACTTTGTTGCCGGTTGGCTGGCAAATCTCTTTGCCATCCCTTGTCGGAAATGCCCTGCAAACAGCTACGCTGTTGCTGTAGGACACAGTTTGAAATAGTCACTCGGTTGAATACCCCGTTGCGGCACCTTATATACCCCGCAGTACGCTACATCTTTAGCTTGAGGAGATTTCTACAACCATGATGCGCATCCTGCTGTTCTTGGCCACTAACCTGGCGGTCGTGCTGATTGCCAGCATCACCCTGAGCCTTTTCGGCTTCAACGGGTTCATGGCGGCCAATGGGGTTGATCTCAACCTCAATCAGCTGCTGATTTTCTGTGCGGTCTTCGGTTTCGCCGGTTCCCTGTTCTCGCTGTTCATCTCCAAGTGGATGGCGAAGATGAGCACCAGCACCCAAATCATCAGCCAGCCACGCACGCGTCACGAGCAATGGCTGCTGCAAACGGTCGAGCAACTGTCCCGCGAAGCCGGGATCAAGATGCCGGAAGTCGGGATCTTCCCGGCCTATGAGGCGAACGCGTTTGCCACCGGCTGGAACAAGAACGACGCACTGGTCGCGGTCAGCCAGGGCCTGCTGGAGCGTTTCTCGCCGGATGAAGTGAAAGCCGTCCTGGCCCACGAAATCGGCCACGTGGCCAATGGCGACATGGTGACCCTGGCCTTGATCCAGGGCGTAGTGAACACCTTCGTGATGTTCTTCGCACGGATCATCGGCAACTTTGTCGACAAGGTGATCTTCAAGAACGAAGAAGGCCAGGGCATTGCCTACTACATAGCCACCATTTTCGCCGAACTGGTCCTGGGTATCCTGGCCAGTGCCATCGTCATGTGGTTCTCGCGCAAGCGCGAATTCCGCGCGGACGAAGCCGGTGCACGCCTGGCCGGTACCAACGCGATGATTGGCGCACTGCAACGCCTGCGCGCGGAACAGGGCCTGCCGGTGCATATGCCTGACACCCTGAATGCCTTCGGCATCAACGGTGGCATCAAACAGGGCTTCGCCCGCATGTTCATGAGCCACCCGCCGCTGGAAGAGCGTATCGACGCACTGGCGCGTCGTCGCGGCTGAACGCTGGCGATATAAACAAGAAGGCCCGCAATGATGCGGGCCTTTTTTTGCCTGCTGATTTATACGGCGCTCATCAGGGCCCCTTCGCGGGCAAGCCCGCTCCCACAGTTGGCCGAGTTATCAAGATGAATGAGGTCTAATGTGGGAGCGGGCTTGCCCGCGAAGGGGCCGGCACTGGCGGCTACAACCTATCGGCTGGAAACCCGATACACCCGCTCTTCAAGCCGCGTAACGCCTGCCTCCAGAAATTTGCCGCTCTCGCTCAACACATCCTGGTCTTCGAGGGTCTTCAGCGTCCACGAAGCACCGAACAACCGCTGCACTTCTTCATCGAGCACGGCAAAAGGCGGCCCCTCCATTTGCGCCTGGTCGTAGTCCAGGGTAATCAACAACCCGTTGGAGCCCTTGGGCAGGATCCGCGTCAAATGAGCTGCATAGCGCTCACGCATTGGCGCGGGCAACGCAATCAATGCGGCTCGATCATAGACGGCCGAGCAGTCGGCGACATCGCCTGGCGTCAGATCGAAGAAATCGCCACACCACAGCTCGATGGAACCTGCGCGATATACCTTGAAAGGTCCTTGTTCATCCACTGCTGGATCAAATTGATGCTCGCTGAAGAAATCCTCGACAGCCTTTTCCGACAGTTCGATCCCCAGCACCTCATGGCCTCGCTGCGCCAGCCACAGCAGGTCCAGGCTCTTGCCGCATAACGGCACCAGTACGCGAGCGCCCTCTTCCAGGCCCAGCGCCGGCCAGAATCGCTGGAGATACGGGTTCACTTGCGGCAAGTGAAAACCGATCTGATTCGATTTCCATTTTTTGTGCCAAAACTCCGGCTGCATAAATAACCCCAAAATTCGATCAAAACACCCTAAAACTTATATTAGATTTAGATCAATGATCTGACAGAAGATGGCTCTATCTTAACTCTCAGGAGCTCATCCATGTTCCCCAGCCTCTACATATCCCATGGTTCGCCAATGCTGGCCCTTGAACCTGGCGCCAGTGGGCCGGCCCTCGCTCGCCTGGCGACAGAGATGCCCAGGCCAGACGCGATCGTGATTGTCTCTGCGCATTGGGAAAGCGATGAACTGCTGGTCGGCGGCAACCCGCAGCCGGACACCTGGCATGACTTCGGCGGTTTTCCACGGGCCCTGTTCGAGGTGCAATACCCGGCCCCCGGCAACCCCGACCTGGCCGCACAGGTGGTCAATATGTTACAGGCCAACGCCCTTCCCGCCCGCATCGACAGCACCCGACCGTTCGACCATGGTGTCTGGGTGCCGCTGTCGTTGATGTATCCGCAGGCCGATATCCCGATTGTTCAGGTTTCACTGCCTACCCGAGGCGGTCCCGCGCTACAGGCCCGCGTTGGCAAGGCCCTGAGCGGCTTGCGTGAACAGGGCGTGCTGTTGATCGGTTCCGGCAGCATTACCCACAACCTGCGAGAGCTGGACTGGCATGCCGGCCCCGAGAGCGTACAACCCTGGGCCAAGGTATTTCGCGACTGGATGATCGACAAGCTGGCGGCCAACGATGAAGCCGCCTTGCACGACTATCGCCGGCAAGCACCGAACGCGGTGCGTAACCATCCCAGCGATGAACATCTGTTGCCGTTGTACTTTGCCCGCGGTGCCGGGGGCCCATTCAGTATTGCCCACCAGGGATTCACCCTGGGCGCGCTGGGCATGGACATCTACCGTTTCGGATAAGGGCCAGAGCCTGCGGCGGCCAGGTTCAAGCCACATCGACCCCCACATGGATCGCATCGTGGCGCCAAAACTCCAGGTCACAATCGATCAGCCGCCCATGCTGATCGTAATTGACCCGGGCGATGCGCAGTCCAGGACTGCCCACCGACACTCGCAAAGCGGCCGCTGCGTCTGCCGACAACGCCGTCGGCACAATTTCGAAGCGCACCCGCCCGTAATGCAGGTCGTAGTGCCGCGCATACAGCTCGGTGATCGACTGATTCAGGTCGAAATCCAGAATGCCAGGAAAATACTGCGGATTGAGATAGTGCTCCACGTACAGCACCAGTCGCCCATCGATGCGCCGCGAACGACAGATCTGAATCACGCTCGACAATGCTGGCAACTGTAACCAGGCGCAGACCGCCGCCGATGCCGGCTGCAATCGCGCCGAAATGACTTCGGTGGACGGCACCCGCCCCTGGGCGCTGACCATGGCGTGAAAGTGGCTGCGCTGCATCAGGTTATAAGCCAGGCGCGGTGGCGACACGAACCAGCCCCGGCGCTCCTCGCGATAGATCTGACCCTGGGCTTCGAGCTGCAGCAAGGCCTCGCGTAGGGTTATGCGCGTGGTCCCAAACAACTCACTGAGCTTGCGTTCGGCTGGCAACTTGCTCCCCGGTGCCAGCAGCCCGTGATCGATCTGCTCCTGAAGCACCTGGCCAATGGCTGTCACCGCTTTTGTTGCCTCATCGCGCATCAACGTTACCTATCTGGACTAGACCAGCACACTTACAGGGCAGAACCGGCGAGATAACCGGCTGTTTAAAGATCCTGCAAGCGTAGGCAATGCAGATGACCGAGAGATGACATAGCCGCCCGACGGTCACCCCAATCGCGTGCAAGACATCGGCCAAGTCCTTGCGTAATGGGCCTTCGCCCATGGTCTACGCTTACCTGGCACCCGCCAATACCGGGCAAGTAAACGTTCATCGGGGCGACGAACGACATCAAAGTGTCATCGAGTCACCCTAGATTGGCTCAGGTATTGCTGACCTAGACCAACACAACCGCAATCGCAGCGTTGAAAACGCCCATAGGAGCTTCGGAATGAAACAGCTTTTCCTGGCATCACTGTTAGGCTCGACCATTGCCATGTGCACCGCCGCCATGGCGGCTGATGATTTGAAAACCCTGGAAGCCGCTGCGAGAGCGGAAGGCGCCGTCAACAGTGTCGGCATGCCCGATGACTGGGCCAACTGGAAAGGCACCTGGGAAGACCTGGCGAAGAACTACGGCCTCAAGCACATGGACACCGACATGAGCTCGGCCCAGGAAATCGCCAAGTTTGCCGCCGAGAAAGACAACGCCAGTGCCGATATAGGCGATGTGGGCGCAGCCTTTGGCCCGATCGCGGTGAAACAGAACGTTACCCAGCCCTACAAGCCATCCACCTGGGACCAGGTCCCGACCTGGGCTAAAGACAAGGACGGTCACTGGGCATTGGCCTACACCGGCACCATCGCCTTTATCGTCAACAAGAAGCTGCTGCACGGCTCCGAAGTACCGACCAAGTGGGCTGACCTCAAAACCGGCAAATACAAGGTATCGATCGGTGACGTTAGCACCGCCGCCCAGGCTGCCAACGGCGTTCTGGCGGCTGCCTATGCCAACGGTGGCGACGAGAAAAACCTGCAACCGGCTCTGGCGCTATTTGCCGACCTCGCTAAACAAGGTCGCCTGTCGATGTCCAACCCGGTCATCGGCGCCATGGAAAAAGGCGAGATCGAAGTCGGCGTGGTCTGGGACTTCAACGGCCTGAGTTACAAGGCCAAGATGGCCAATCCGGATGACTACGTGGTGCTGATCCCGTCCGATGGCTCGGTGATTTCCGGCTACACCACCATCATCAACAAATACGCCAAGAACCCGAACGCCGCCAAGCTGACCCGCGAGTACATCTTCAGCGACGCTGGCCAGATCAACCTGGCCAAGGGTAACGCCCGTCCGATCCGAGCCGAGCACCTGACCCTGCCAGCAGAGGTCCAGGCCAAGCTGCTGCCGAACGAGCAGTACAAGAAAGTCACGCCGATCAAGGATGCGGATGCGTGGGAGAAGACCTCCAAGTCCCTGCCACAGAAGTGGAACGAAGAAGTCATTGTTGAAATGAAGTAATGCTTCATCCGTAGGAGCCGGCTTGCTGGCGATCCAGTCACCGCGGTCTCTTTGAGCATCGCATTGATCCAATCGCCAGCAAGCCGGCTCCTGCGGGTTTGGAGAACACCCACGGAGTTTTGCCCCCATGAAACACAACGTCATCCTTGTCGTGCTCGACGGCCTCAACTACGAGGTCGCCCGTCACGCCATGGGGCACCTGCAGGCCTACGTCGGCGCAGGACGCGCCGCACTCTACAAGCTGGAATGCGAGCTGCCGTCCTTGTCCCGACCGCTCTACGAATGCATCCTCACCGGCGTCACGCCGATCGACAGCGGCATCGTTCACAACAACGTCTCGCGCCTGTCCAACCAGCGCAGCATTTATCACTACGCCACCGCTGCCGGCCTGAAAACCGCCGCCGCGGCCTATCACTGGGTCAGTGAGTTGTATAACCGATCGCCGTTCGTGGCGGCCCGGGATCGCCATACCGACGACCCAAGCCTGCCAATCCAGCACGGGCACTTCTACTGGAACGACCACTACCCCGACTCACACCTGTTCGCCGACGCCGAAAACCTGCGCCTGCGCCACGCACCGAATTTCCTGCTGGTGCACCCGATGAACATCGACGACGCCGGGCACAAGCACGGCCTCGACACCTCGCAATACCGCAACAGCGCGCGCTCGGCGGACATCATCATCGCCGACTACCTGCAAGGCTGGCTCGACGCCGGGTATCAGGTGCTGGTGACCGCTGACCACGGCATGAACAGTGACCGCTCCCATAACGGCTTGCTACCCGAGGAGCGTGAAGTGCCGCTGTTCGTCCTCGGCGACGCCTTCAGTTTCAATGCCGGCGCCACACCCAAGCAAACAGAACTGTGCGGCACCGTGTGCGAATTACTGGGTGTCCCCCACGACAAGCCGATCTGCCGGGAGCTACTCAAGTGAACGCCATGACCCGCGGCAAATGGCTGGCAGCCCTTTGCCTGATACCTTTCGCGCTGTTTTTCTTCGTGTTCCAACTCGCGCCGCTGTTCTGGGTGATGATCAACAGCCTGCAATCGGAAGAGTTCGGCTGGGGCCTGGCCAATTTCACCAAAATCTTCAACTCGAAATTCTACCTGCAGGCGATCCGGTACAGCCTCGAAATCAGTTTCTGGTCCAGCGTGTTCGGCATCATCATTGCCGTACTTGGCGCCTATTCCTTGCGCCGCGTCGACTCCAGGCTGCGTAATTTCGTCAATGCCTTTGCCAACATGACCAGTAACTTCTCCGGGGTACCGTTGGCGTTCGCCTTCATCATTTTGCTGGGCTTCAACGGCAGCTTCACCATCATGCTCAAGCAGGCCGGGATCATTCAGGACTTCAACCTGTACTCGAAAACCGGGCTGATCATTCTCTACACCTACTTCCAGATTCCCCTGGGCGTGTTGCTGCTGTACCCCGCCTTCGATGCGCTGCGCGAAGACTGGCGCGAATCCGCCGCGTTGCTCGGTGCCAACGGCTGGCAGTTCTGGCGCCACATCGGCCTGCCGGTGCTGACTCCGGCCCTGCTCGGCACCTTCGTGATCCTGCTGGCCAACGCCCTCGGCGCCTACGCCACGGTGTACGCCCTGACTACCGGCAACTTCAACGTGCTGACGATCCGGATCGCCGCGATGGTGTCGGGCGATATTTCCCTGGACCCGAACCTGGCCAGTGCCCTGGCCGTGGTGCTGGTGGCATTGATGACCCTGGTGACCATCGTCCATCAACTGCTGTTGAAGAGGAGCTACCATGTCTCGCGCTGAATTGGGGCCTGCCGGCATCTACCATCGGGTGGTGGTCTACCTGCTGTTTGCAATCATGCTGCTGCCGCTGATCGGCACCTTTGTCTATTCGATTTCCAGCAGTTGGTCGGCTACCATTCTACCCAGCGGTTTCAGTATCAAATGGTATGCGCAGCTGTGGAGCGATCCGCGCTTCCTGAGCGCTTTCGGCCAGTCACTGCTGGTTTGTGTCGGTGCGCTGATCCTGGCGGTCGTGCTGATCCTGCCGCTGCTGTTCGTGGTGCATTACCACTTCCCCAAACTCGACGCGCTGATGAACATCCTGATCCTGCTGCCCTTTGCCGTACCGCCCGTGGTGTCATCGGTGGGGCTTTTGCAGCTCTATGGCTCCGGGCCGTTTGCGATGGTCGGCACGCCATGGATCCTGATCGGCTGTTATTTCACCGTAGCGCTGCCGTTCATGTACCGCGCCATCACCAACAACCTGCAAGCAATCAACCTGCGCGACCTGATGGACGCCGCCCAGTTGCTCGGCGCGAGCACCTTCCAGGCTGCATTCCTGGTGGTGCTGCCGAACCTGCGCAAAGGCTTGATGGTGGCGCTGCTGCTGTCGTTCTCGTTCCTGTTCGGTGAGTTCGTGTTCGCTAACATCCTCGTCGGCACTCGCTACGAAACCCTGCAGGTTTATCTCAACAACATGCGCAACAGTAGCGGTCACTTCACCAGTGCGCTGGTGATTTCCTACTTCCTATTTGTGCTGGTCTTGACCTGGATTGCCAATATCTTGAACAGGGACAAAAGCGAATGAGCTATGTCAGCGTCCAACATCTGCAGAAAAACTACTCGGGCACCACAGTATTCAGCGACATCAACTGCGAAATCCAGAAAGGCGAGTTCGTTACCCTGCTGGGCCCGTCCGGTTGCGGCAAGTCCACGTTGCTGCGCTGCATCGCCGGGCTGACATCGGTCGATGGCGGCAAGATCCTGCTCGATGGCGTCGATATCGTGCCGTTAAGCCCGCAAAAACGCGGGATCGGCATGGTGTTCCAGAGTTACGCGCTGTTCCCCAACATGACCGTTGAGCAGAATGTCGCCTTCGGTTTGCGCATGCAGAAAGTCAACCCTGACGACAGCCAGAAGCGTGTCGCAGAAGTATTGAAACTGGTGGAGCTGCAAGATTTTGCCGCCCGTTATCCGCATCAGTTGTCCGGCGGCCAGTGCCAGCGCGTCGCCCTCGCCCGTTCGCTGGTAACCCGGCCCAGGCTGTTGCTGCTGGACGAACCGCTGTCAGCCCTGGATGCGCGGATTCGCAAGCACCTGCGCGAACAAATCCGTCAGATCCAGCGCGAACTGGGCCTGACCACCATCTTCGTCACTCACGATCAGGAAGAAGCGCTGACGATGTCCGACCGTATTTTCCTGATGAACCAGGGAAAGATCGTACAAAGCGGTGACGCTGAAACCCTTTACACCGCACCGGTGGACGTTTTCGCCGCCGGTTTCATCGGCAACTACAATTTGCTGGACGCCGACAGCGCGTCGAAGCTGTTGCAACGGCCGATCAAGCACCGCATCGCCATTCGCCCGGAGGCCATCGAACTGAGCCTCGACGGCGATCTCGACGCCCAGGTGCGCAGCCACAGCCTGCTGGGCAACGTGATTCGCTACCGGATCGAAGCCCGCGGCGTGGAACTGGTGGTGGATGTGCTCAACCGCTCGGCGTCCGACCTGCATCCCGATGGTCAGCGCCTGGCGCTTTCCATCGATCCGACGGCCCTGCGTGAGGTAGCCTGATGCCCTTGCTGAAGTTGAAGAGAGAACTGCACTGATGGCCCTGGCAATTTTTGATCTGGACGAAACCCTGATCCACGGCGACTGCGCCTCGTTGTGGAGCGAACAAATGGTCCGCCTCGGCTGGGTCGACGGCGAATCCTTCCTGCGTCGCGACAAGGAATTGATGGACGCCTACGGCAGGGGGCACCTGGCCATGGAGGACTACATGGCCTTCAGCCTGGAACCCTTGATCGGCCGAACTCCCGCAGAAGTCGAGCACTTGGTCGGCCCTTGGGTGGAAGACTTTATCGAACCGATCATCTTCAGCGACGCCACCAAAACCATCGCCGCCCACCGCAAGGCCGGCGACCGGATCCTGGTGATCTCGGCCTCGGGCGTCCATTTGGTCAAGCCGATTGCCGAACGCCTGGGCATCGATGAAATCCTGGGTATCGAACTGGAAGTGGCACACGGGGCCTATACCGGCAAGACCGTCGGCACCCTGACCTACCGCGAAGGCAAGATCACCCGGTTGCTGGAGTGGCTGGATGCCGAAGAGGAAAACCTGGAAGGCGCGAGTTTCTACTCGGACTCACGCAATGATTTGCCGTTGTTGCTGAAGGTCGATTACCCGCACGTGGTGAACCCCGACCCGGTGTTGCTTGAGCAGGCGCAAAAGGCCGGCTGGCCAATCCACACCTGGAAATAGTACCTCGCCCTGATCATTCCCACGCTCCGCGTGGGAATGCAGCCCGGGACGCAGAGCGTCCCAGAGCCGAACGCGGAGCGTCCGACGAGGCATTCCCACGCAGAGCGTAGGAACGATCGGTATCAGAGCAGGCTTTCGTCAATCACCAACACCAACTTCCCCGCCACCTTGTTACTCGCCAACTCGGCAAACGCCGCTTCGGCGTCCTTGATCGGGAAAGCCTTGGCCAGTTGCGGGCTCAAGCGTTTATCCGCAAACAGCGGCCAGACGTGCTGGCGCAGATCGCTGAACAGATCCGCCTTGAACTGATCATCGCGGCTGCGCAGGGTCGAGCCCAGCAACTGCACACGCTTGGCCAGCACCTGCGCCAGGTCGAGCGTGGCCTCGCGGCCGCCCATCAGGCCGATCAGCACCCAGCGGCCATCAGTCGCCATCAGTTTCAGGTTCAGCGCTGCGTAGTTACCGCCCACCGGATCGAGGACGACGTCGAATGGCCCCAAGTCGCGCAGGCTGTCCAGTTCGTCAGTGCGCACCACACCGCCCTGGGCGCCGAGCGCTTCGCAATAGGCCAGGCGCTCAGCAGAGCCGACACTGACCCAGCACGGATTGCCGAATGCCTTGCACAGCTGAATGGCAGCTGAACCGATTCCACTCGCTCCGGCGTGCAACAGCACTTTTTCACCGGGCTTGAGTTGCGCAAGCTGAAACAAGTTCAACCAGACGGTTGCGTAGACTTCCGGCAACGCGGCCGCTTCCGCCAACGACATTTCGTCGGGAACCGGCAACACGTGCCGCCCGTCGACCACCACCTCCTGGGCCATCCCGCCCCCGGCCAGCAAGGCGCAAACCCGATCGCCCACCTGCCAGGACGACCCCGGCCCGACCTCGCTGATCACCCCCGAACACTCTAGACCAAGCACTTGGCTGGCACCCGGCGGTGGCGGATAAAGACCGGCCTTCTGCAACAAGTCGGCACGATTGAGACCCGCTGCCGCCACTTGAATACGAACTTGCCCTACATCACACGCAGGACTGGGCTCTTCAACCCACACCACTTGACCGTCAACGCCTTGCAATGCTTTCACAGTGCCTCCATAGTGAGTCTGGACTGAGCCCGAAGCTTGTAGCACCGGGCTTTTTGCATTATGCGACCGGCCCATGTGGAACCGGCGACTTCAAAGACGGCCTAATATGCGTTATCAATTGTCCCCGCGTCGAATCAACATGAAGCGTTTGTTCCCCAGCACTGCCCTCGCCCTTTTCATCGGTATCGGCCTGCTGCCGATGTCCGGCAATACTTTCGCAGCCAACAGCTGGGACAAGCTTCAGCCCGACCGTGACGAAGTCATCGCCAGTCTGAACGTCGTGGAGTTGCTCAAGCGCCACCACTACAGCAAGCCGCCGCTCGATGACGCGCGCTCGGTGATCATCTACGACAGCTACCTGAAATTGCTCGACCCGTCGCGCAGCTACTTCATGGCCAGCGACATCGCCGAATTCGACAAGTGGAAGACCCAGTTCGACGACTTCCTCAAGAGCGGCGACCTCAACGCCGGGTTCACCATCTACAAGCGCTACCTGGACCGCGTCAAATCGCGCCTGGACTTTGCCCTTGCCGAGCTGAACAAAGGCGTCGACAAGATCGACTTCACCAGCAAGGAAACCTTGCTGATCGACCGCAAGGATGCCCCTTGGCTCAAATCCACCGCGGAACTCGACGACCTGTGGCGCAAACGCGTCAAGGACGAAGTGCTGCGGCAGAAGATCGCCGGCAAGGATTCCAAGCAAATCCAGGAAACCCTGACCAAGCGCTACAAGAACCAGCTGGCGCGCCTGGACCAGACCCGCGCGGAAGACATCTTCCAGGCGTACATCAACACCTTCGCCATGTCCTACGACCCGCACACCAACTATCTGTCGCCGGATAACGCGGAAAACTTCGACATCAACATGAGCCTGTCCCTAGAGGGCATCGGCGCCGTATTGCAGAGCGATAACGATCAAGTCAAGGTCGTGCGCCTGGTGCCTGCGGGCCCGGCGGACAAGACCAAGCAAGTCGCACCGGCCGACAAGATCATCGGCGTTGCCCAGGGCAACAAAGAGATGGTAGACGTGGTCGGCTGGCGCCTGGACGAAGTGGTCAAGCTGATCCGCGGCCCCAAAGGCACCATCGTGCGCCTGGAAGTGATTCCGGCCAGCAATGCACCGAACGACCAGACCAGCAAGATCGTGCCGATCACTCGCGAAGCGGTTAAGCTCGAAGACCAGGCGGTGAAGAAGTCGGTGCTCAATCTCAAGCAGGATGGCAAGGACTACAAGCTCGGCGTCATCGAGATCCCGGCTTTCTACCTGGACTTCAAGGCGTTCCGTGCCGGCGATCCGGATTACAAGAGCACCACCCGCGACGTCAAGAAGCTGCTGACCGAGTTGCAAAAGGACAAGGTTGACGGCGTGGTCATCGACCTGCGCAACAACGGCGGTGGCTCCTTGCAGGAAGCCACCGAGCTGACCAGCCTGTTCATCGACAAAGGTCCGACCGTACTCGTGCGTAACGCCGATGGCCGTGTCGACGTCCTGGAAGATGAAAACCCGGGCGCCTTCTACAAAGGCCCGATGGCGTTGCTGGTCAACCGCCTGTCCGCCTCGGCTTCGGAAATTTTCGCTGGCGCCATGCAGGACTACCACCGCGCACTGATCATCGGCGGCCAGACCTTCGGCAAAGGCACCGTGCAGACCATCCAGCCGCTGAACCATGGTGAGCTCAAGCTGACCCTGGCCAAGTTCTACCGGGTTTCCGGACAGAGCACCCAGCATCAGGGCGTACTGCCGGACATCGATTACCCGTCGATCATCGATACCAAGGAAATCGGCGAAAGCGCGCTGCCCGAAGCCATGCCGTGGGACACCATCCGTGCGGCGATCAAGCCTGCGGTCGACCCGTTCAAACCGTACATCACCCAGCTCAAGTCCGAGCATGACGTACGCACGGCCAAGGACGCGGAGTTCGTGTTCATCCGTGACAAACTGGCCCTGGCGCAAAAACTGATGACGGAAAAAACCGTCAGCCTCAATGAGGCCGAGCGTCGTGCCCAGCACGCCGATATCGAAGCCAAGCAGCTTGCCATGGAGAATATCCGCCGCAAGGCCAAGGGCGAAGAGCCGCTCAAGGAGCTGAAGAAAGAAGACGAAGACGCTATCGCGGCCGAGGACGACAAGACCAAGCCGGAAGACGACGCCTACCTGAGCGAGACCGGGCGCATCCTGCTGGATTACTTGAAGCTCAATACAGCGGTAGCCAAGCACTAAGCTGATGGCAATTTAATGCTGACGCTCCCCGGAGCGTCATCAAATAGTCATCATTCTGTCGTGAAATAACGGACCGGTAGCGCCTCTTTTAACCAAGAGCACGCCCGGTCCTTTTTTTTCGCCAGAGATCGCCATGACCACAACCGAACAGCTGAGTGCCTTGAGTTCAATCCTGGCTCAAAGCGGTTTGCACAGCCTGTTCCAACCCATCATCAGCCTCTCCGAGCGACGCATCCTGGGCTACGAAGCCCTGAGCCGCGGCCCCTCCAATAGTCCGTTGCACTCTCCTGTCGCCCTGTTCGCCGTCGCCCGCCAGGCGGGTCGCCTCAGCGAACTGGAAATCGCCTGCCGACAGAGCGCGTGCCGGCGCTTCAACGAACAACAGCTACCCGGCAAACTGTTCCTCAACGTCTCCCCGGAATCCTTGCTCGAAGCCGCCCACCAGCCCGGTCGCACCTTGCAGTTGCTGCAGGATTTCGGCATTAAACCGAACCAGGTGGTCATCGAACTCACCGAGCAGACCCCCACCGACGACTTCCAGCTGCTGCACACCGCCCTGCATCATTACCGGGCCATGGGGTTTTCCATTGCGCTGGACGATCTGGGCGCGGGTTACTCCAGCTTGCGCCTGTGGTCCGAACTACGTCCCGACTACGTGAAGATCGACCGACATTTCATCGACGGCATTCACCTGGATGCCCTCAAGCGCGAGTTCGTTGGCTCGATCCTGCAAATTGCCAACGCCTCGCGGGCACAGGTGATCGCCGAAGGCATCGAATTGCCGGAAGAACTGGCGGTACTGACCGAAATGGGCGTCGACCTGGTCCAGGGCTATCTTCTCTGCCGGCCACAGGAACATCCACCGCGCGATGCCCGCACCTTGATGCCCAGGCGCGACAGCAGCGCCGTGGCGCTGGGCGAAGACGGCAGCGACCTGAGTGCCCTGCTCAACGACCAGCCCGCGGTGGCCCGCCACACCCCGACCGCCACCGTGCTCGAAGCCTTCCGTCGCCAGGCCAACCTGAACTCGCTGGCGGTGCTGGATGAACAAGGCCAGCCTTGCGGTATCGTCCATCGCCATTCGCTTTCGGATGCCCTGCTCAAGCCGTTTGCCACCGACCTGTTCGCCCGCAAACCGATCAGCCGCCTGATGAGCGACGACTTCCTCGCCGTCGAGCTGGGCCAGTCGCTGCAGCAAGTCAGCCGGTTGATCACCAGCCGCGCCCGGCAACGCATCGAAGAAGACTTCATCATCACCCTCGATGGCAATTACCTGGGCCTGGGCCGGGTGATCGACGTGCTCAAGCTGATCACCGAACTGAAAATCCAGCAAGCGCGCTACGCCAACCCCCTGACCCTGCTGCCGGGCAACGTACCCATCCAGCAATGCCTGACCCGCCTGCTGCAACAGCAACGCGAATCGCTGATCTGCTACGTGGACATCGACAGCTTCAAACCCTTCAACGACATCTACGGCTACGGCCGTGGCGATGAAGTGCTGTTGTGCCTGGCGCAATGCCTGAATGATCGCATCGATCCGTCCCGAGATTTCGTCGGCCACATTGGCGGCGATGACTTCCTGCTGGTGCTGGGCCCGGACGACTGGCGCAAGCGCTTGAACCAACTGCTGGAGGACTTCCAGGGTCAGTGCCGACGTTTCTACCGCAGCGAACACCTGGAAGCCGGCTGCTTCATCGCCCCCAACCGCCAGGGCACGCGCCAGGAATTCCCATTGTTGTCACTGTCGGTCGGCGTGGTGCATCTACACCCACAGGCCTGCGCACATCTCGATGCCAGCCGGTTGGCGGAAATGGCCTCGCAGGCCAAGCATCACGCCAAGGATGTGCCGGGGTATAGCGTGCATGTGATGGATAGCCTGGAGGGGACGGGGCGAGGGAGTGAATGGTTGATGGCGCCATCGCACTCCACTTGACCAGCCGTCTGCAGTTGACCTGACCACGAGTTCAGCGGATTTACCAGCATGCTTGGTCACCATGACCTGCGCAGGCTGCTCATTGCTTCAGTGCTCAGACTGCCAGGTCACCCGATCAACCAGCGGTGACAGTCATGCCACCGTCGGCCATGACCACGGAACCGACGATGAAGCTCGCGCGGTCCGAGGCGAGAAATGCCACCACTTCGGCGATTTCCTCAGGCTGCGCGGCACGGCCAATGGGAGCGGCTTCGCCATGCCGGGCCAGGAAGCCGGGACCGTCGTCAACCACGTCGTTGAGGATGTTGGTCACCACGTCGCCGACGCCGATGGCATTGACTCGAATGCCATGCTCGATTACCTCGAGCGCCAGCGTGCGGGTCAACTGGGCCAGTGCGCCTTTTGATGCGGTGTAAGCGGCAATGGTTGGGAATGCGAAATAGGCTGCGTAAGAGGCAATGTTGACTATCGCTCCCGATTTATTGGGCATCATCGCCTTGACCGCTTCGCGGCAATGCAGGAAGGCCGCGGTTGCGTTGACCGCCTGGATGCGCTCCCAGTCTTCGCGGGTCATGTCGATGACCAACTTGTTGATGATGATCCCGGCGTTGTTGACCAGAATGTCCAGCCGACCGAACGTCTCGACGGCCAATCCGACTGCGCGCTCGGCGACGCCGTCTTCGGTGATATCGGCCACCAGTGGCACTAACCCGGGGCGGGCGAGTTCTTCGACGCTGGGATTGCGGTCTTCAGCGATGACCTTGGCGCCGCGCGCATGCAGCAACAGTGCGATAGCCTTGCCGATGCCACTGGCAGCGCCGGTGACCAGCGCGACTTTGCCTTCGACTTCGTTGGGGATGCTGTGGTTGATCTCAGTCATGGTGCTCTCCTGCATTGCAAGCCACCGAGATATTCAGCGGCTCAGCGCCCGTGAGGCGCTGTCGTTATCGACGGCTTCACTGTCTCGCAATGGGCTGGATTGAGCTTTCGCAGGCTTGCCGAAGCTGTCGGAGTTTTGCGCTAACGTTAATACCGCCCCCAGCTTTTTCGATGGAGCCGCCAGTGCATCCGCACGACTATGAAGACCTGACGCCGCTCGATGCACAGCGCATCACGGCCGAATCGATGCCACGCCATCTGCCGGGAACACCGCAGGTGGTGCCGCGGCTCCCGCAGATGTCGGATGTGGTGGTGCAGTTGTTCAGCCATCAGAGCACCGTCGAGCCGATCCTGGTGCCTGCCGTGGTGGAGCCTCTGCTGGTATTGGTCCTGGCTGGAACGGCCAGGGTCGAAGAACGCTCCCTCGGTGGCACATGGACAGCCGTCCAGGTGCAGGCTGGCGACTTCTTTCTCACCAATACAAGCGAGCCTTACGAGATGCGCTGGCAGACAATCGGGGGTGACACCTTCGAAGTGATGCATCTCTACCTCGGCCTTCCACTGATCGACCAGGCTGCCCGTGATCTTCTGGGCGAGCACACTGCTTCGGTGACTTTCCTCGATGTCTCCGGTGCCCGGGATGAGCGCGTGAATTTCATGCTTGATCAGTTGCGCCTGGAGTTGATCGAGGAACCTGAGCCCAGCCTGTTGTTCGTACACAGCCTGGCTCAGGCGCTGACCGTTCACCTGATACGCCGTTATCTCGATCTGCACAGCGCTCCCCGACGCAGTAATGCACTACAGGCTTACAAGTTGCGACGCGTCATCGATGCGATGAACGAGCATCTGGCCGATGAATTCCGCCTTGCGCACTTGGCTGATATCGCCGAACTGAGCGAGTATCACTTCAGTCGGATGTTCAAACGCGCCACCGGGCTGGCGCCATCGCAGTACTTCATCCGTCTGCGCATGAGTCGCGCCCGCCATCTGCTGCTTGAGACCGATCGCAGCATTATTGATGTTGGATTGGAAGTGGGTTATTCCAGCCCCAGCCATTTCTCCCAGGTTTTTCGTCGTGAGGTGGGTGTCACGCCCAGCGCTTTCCGCCAAGCGTGACATGCCCTACAAGTTCGCGATTAGTGGATCGTGAGGTTTGCCGCCAGAAAATCCATGAAGACTCTGACGCGTGTGGGCAACTTTCCTCCCTGCCCTACGTAAACCGCATGCACTTCAGTTTTCGCAATGGGCATGAAGTCCTGTAATACCGGGAGAAGCCGGCCATCCGCAAGATCGTGCTCGACCTGGCAAAATCCTACGCGCGCAAGGCCGAGCCCGAGGATTGCAAGTTCCCGTACTCCATTGCCGTCACTGACCCGTGCATTGCCGGTCACGGATACCGGAACAGGTAGGCCGTCATCGCCCATGAAGTTCCACTCCATCATGGGTTGGCCAAAAGTGAACCCCAGACAGTTGTGGTCTACGAGATCGGCCGGAGTTTTTGGTAGGCCGCGTGCTGCCAGATAGTCCGGTGATGCCACGATGAGAGTTCGCGTCTCGCCCAAGCGCCTGGCCACCAGATTGGAGCTTTTGAGCGGGCCGCTGCGGATGGCCACGTCAGCGCGTGCGCTGATCAGGTCGACGACTTCGTCGCTGAGGAAAACCTCCACTGATACCCCTGGGTGGTCTCGCAAGAAAGTCTTCAACAGGGGCAGCAGGTACAAACGCCCGATGTCGACATTGCAGTTGACCCGCACTGTTCCCTGAGGTGCGCTGCTTGCCGCCGCCTCCTGCTCCGCCTCATCGAGCGCGGCCAGGATAGTCAGGCTGCGCTCATAGAACGCGGCCCCTTCAGGGGTGAGCAACTGCCGTCTTGTCGAGCGATTGAGCAGACGCGTCCCCAAGCGGTTTTCCAGCCTTGAAACCAGCTTACTGACCGCTGATGGGGTCATCGCACAGTGCCTGGCGGCAGCCGTGTAGCCGCCATCTTCAACGACCCTGACGAACACGTTCATTTCGGCGAAGCAGTTTATGTCCAACCGTCTCATATGAATTCACGTCACAAGTTGTATGCCCCAGAACCGGCTATATCTGCCGCGCTCCCGCTCATACTCTAATCCAGAGCCTGAAAGGCGCAGGTGAAATTCAGCAAATGACGTGCCACCACTTGGATACCAAGTCTGGAGGATGAGATGAATAACGAGATGAAACTGGTCCTGATTCACAGTGGTGAAGATGAAGAAGGACTACAGCCTGCGCTGGTGAACTGGGTTGCCGATGTTCTAGCGCAACGTGCTGAGTTCGAACCCTGGTGGGTAGAACCCGCCCACCTCATGGCCAGGTCTGACAATGCAGTCGTTCAGGAAAGTCTTCGTCATTTGGCCGACGCTGATGCGTTCCTGATCATTACATCGGAACACCGCAATGTGCATCACTGCGAGCTGAAAGCATTCATTGAACGGGTTTCGGATCGTTGGCACGCAAGGCCGGTGGCATTCATCGGCTACGGCGCAGCGTCGGGTGGACTGTGTGCGATTGATCAGCTTCGCCAGATACTGGCCGGACAGCACGCGGTACCCATCTGCAATTTCGTGTCCTTCCCTGATCCTTGGGCGCTAATCGATGGGGATGGAGTGTTACGTCAGCCTGATCAAGCCAGGCTTCCAATGGCTCGAATGCTGGTACAGCTGAACTGGTGGGCGAGAGCCCTGAAGGCTGCGCGGCAACAGATGCCCTATGCACTGGTGAGCTGAACCTTAGTGCAAAAGCTTCACCGCAGAAATAGGCAAAAGGTACGCAGTATTTGACTAACGGAAACGTGTTGTCCGTCCCTAACCTTGTTTCCAGACCCGCTTCCTGGGCGAACAGAAGAGGAAACCGATCATGTTGAACATCAAGGACAAAGTCATCGCAATTACCGGTGCAAGCAGCGGTATCGGAGAGGCTACCGCGCGACTGCTGGCTAGCCAAGGCGCGAAAGTAGTACTCGGCGCGCGTCGTACCGACCGACTTGAAAAGATTGCTGGCGATATCAACGCCTGCGGCGGCAGGGCTGAATTCCGTGCCCTGGACGTCACAGACAGAAAGGATGTCCAGGACTTCATTGACTTCGCCGTTACCTGTTTCGATCGGGTCGATGTGCTGGTCAATAACGCGGGTGTGATGCCTCTTTCCAAACTCGAGGCACTCAAGGTGGATGAGTGGGACCGTATGATTGACGTGAATATTCGCGGAGTGCTGCACGGTATCGCTGCCACGCTACCGCTGATGCAGCGCCAACGGACGGGGCAGATCATCAATATTGCCTCTATTGGTGCCTACGCAGTGAGCCCGACCGCGGCCGTTTATTGCGCCACCAAGTACGCCGTCCGGGCCATTTCCGAAGGTTTGCGACAAGAGGTGGGCGGCAATATTCGGGTTACCGTCATCGCCCCAGGCGTCACTGAATCAGAGCTGGCCGAGAGCATCTCTGATGAGGGGGGGCGCGCGGAGATGAAAGAGTTTCGCAAAATCGCGATTTCGGCCGACGCCATCGCGAGAGCAATTACCTATGCCATTGAACAACCTGCGGACGTGGATGTAAGCGAGCTGATCGTTCGGCCGACGGCGAGCCCATTCTGACGAGGCAGGCAATTGCCAGGTGGCCAGCGTATTGACCACGGCCTCGCAGAACGAGGTCGTTCAACCGATTGAATTCATCAGGGTTGATGTTGAAATGGTTTCCTCGGCTAATCGGCCAGGGATCATCTGCACCCCAGACGCTGTCTTAACAGCGGGCAGGCCCAAGGGGAAACCATGACCACGCAAAAAATCACCATCAAAGACCTGCAGTTGAACGTTTCCATCCGCGGCCAAGGCTCACCGCTGCTCTTGCTCAACGGCCTGGGCGGTTTGATCCGTACTTTCGACCCCTTGCGCGATGAACTGGCGGACTACAGGACCATTACGCTGGACGTGCCCGGGGTCGGCAAATCGCAAATGCCGCGCTGGCCCATGCGTCTGCCGCGCCATGCCGACCTGATCGCCGAGCTGCTCAAGCAATTGGGCATCGACCAGGTCGATGTGTTCGGCGTAAGTTGGGGCGGTGCATTGGCGCAGGAATTCGCCCTGCGTTACCCGGGCATGGTGCGCCGGCTGATCCTGGCGGCAACATCAGCTGGCCCGGCAATGCTGGTGAAGCCCGCCGACATCCTGGACTTTTTTGCCAGCAGCAAAAGCCCCAGGCAACACACGCAAAAAGGCTCGCGCAATTCACTGCATACACTGCTGCGCTTCGGTGTGATGAAGGGCATGCTCACGGCCAACCCGCGAACCTATTACCACCAGCTCACCGCCCTGGTCGGCTGGACCAGCCTGTTGCGGCTGTTCCGTCTGCGACAGCGCACGCTGATTCTCACCGGCGAACGCGACACCCTGGTGCGGCTGTACAACGCGCACATCCTGCGCCGCACCATTCGCCGAGCCGAACTGCGCACCCTGCAGGGCGAGGGGCATTTTTTCGTGGTGACCAGCGCCAGGCGAACCGCCGAAGCGATACGCGAATTCCTCTGCCAGCAGCACGACGATGAAGAGCCGGTGCCAATGATGGGTGACGCCCGCGTTGACGTCGATGTACTTGGCTAATCCAGGATGAACAGGTCCCCTTCCACATCCGTATCGCCGTGTTTACGACTCTGCGCCGCAGAGTCGTAGACGATCATCAGAACCTCCCCAGGCTGCCCGCCCGATTCAAACAGACACATGCCTTCAGCGTGATCGTTGCCTTGCCCGAAAGGCACCTCCAGCACCTTCTCCAATTGATCGGCGAAAACCACGTTTTGCTCGTCAGACGCGAAACCGCCGCCCCAGCGCAAGACCGTTACCGGACCGTCCAGCTCCATCGTGGGGCCCGCCAGGATCAGCAGATCGTCACCGCGGGTGCACAGGTCACGCAAGCCCAGGCCATTGAGCGCGAAGAAGTGCTTGCGGTAGCGGCACCCATCCGGACCGATCTTCTTTAGCACCAGGGTGTCAGACGAAGCGTCGTTCAGCTCGGGTTCGATCTCCAACAACACGGCCCAGCCGCGTAGCACCGGCCCACGCAGCCCCAGCAGGAGACGCGAGCCGATCATCACCATCCCTTCGATATCGAAGCCGTTGTCCTTACCCGGGATACGCAGGAAGTCGCGTAGCTGAGGATCTTCAGCAATAGCCGCGGTCAGGTCGTTACCGACTTCGTTGCCCCGCAGCTGCGCCGCTGTACGTCCATCGGCATCCACTTTCCTGGCGAGTACATAGCTGTCGTTCTGCTGCACGACAGGGATGCGGGCCAGCAGAAAACGATTGCCATGCGCCTCTACCGTCGACAGGCGCTTGATATTCTTCTGTGCAGAAGTGCCGGCCTTGCACTTCTTGCGCTTCAGGCTATGAGAGCCCACCACCCAGAGGTAACCACTGTCAGGAACATAGGCCAAGCCCTCGATATCGATCTCGGCGTCTTGTTTCGGTAGGGGCAGATCCAGATAGTCCAGGAGCGGAAACGAATGGTGCTCGTCGCACCTTACAACACCGTCGGGCGCAGCATCCTGGATTTTCAGGCGTTCCAGGCTCGTGGTTTCGTCGTTCGCAACCCAGAGTGTGTCGTCAATCTGCTGAACGACAGAAAGGCCATCGCGCAACGACGCAAGCTCCGGATCAAAGCTCAACAGCGCAAAATTGCTTCGGCGGCTCATGAGCGGTCTCCTGTCTTTATGGCGCGGCGGCCGGTTATTTAGAACCGGATTCTGCGCGTGTTCTTCATCCAGTGCATGCACTCGTCCCTTCCGACCTGAACGCTGGTGTTGGCCAGGGTCCCTTCTCCGCAGCGACTGCGCACCGCGGATTAGTTCCATCCAAAACAAAAATAGCCGACGAACGGTAAAACCCGTAGGCACAAAGCCTGCACCAAACACCTTGACGAGCATTTGACGTCAATCTACCGCCATACGGATTTTCCTAATCAGCAGGCCCAATTGATACAGCTCAATAGCGTCGGTTCGAGTGCAACTGTGGCCGCAACATTCCCCCGCATACAGGATTATTGACATGATCGATCTCGCCACCTGGAATTTAAGCATCCCTGAAGGCAGCCCACCGGCCACAATAGAAACACCTCGATTGGCGCAAGGCTTCAAGGACCAGTATTTCAGCTCCGAAGCCGCTACGCTTTCCTTCTGGGCACCTGTGACCGGTTCCAGGACGGCCAACGCTATTTATCCGCGCAGCGAGTTGCGGGAAACCTATAGTGATGGAACGCTGCGCAACTGGCAGTACTCAGCGGCGGATAACATCCTGCGGGCGAGCCTGACAGTCAATCAGGTCCCCAGCACCGGCAAGATCGTGATTGGACAGATTCACAACAAGGACAGCAACAAACCCATGGTGAAGCTGGAATACCAATACAAAACGTCGGCTTCGACGGGGAACATTGTCGCCAAGGTACGCATGCACCCCGACGATGAAGAGGGCCGGGTCATTAACATTGCGACGGGTGTGCCACTCGACCGCGACTTTTCCTACCAGATCCACCTCAGCCCGAAGGGCGCACTGGGCATCAGCGCAGCAGGAAACAACTGGAGAACCACCATCGACCCGAGCTGGAAGACTAAACCACTCTATTTCAAAGCAGGGGCGTATGTGCAGGACAACACCGGCTATCCCACCGAGGGCGCAAGAGTGACGTTCAGGATGCTGGAGATCCAACACAATATTAAGTCGCCTCTCTAGGTCACTATCGTTGGCATGCCGATCCGAAGGGTGAAGACTCAAGTGGACTTCCCCGTCGATCGGCTACCAAGTGATCGCTGTCTGAAACTCAACAACGCGGGCGGCAGGTGCCCTTGTTTGCTTATCGAAGAATAAACGAATTACTGCGAAGACCCGCCAGCCGCCAACTCTTTGAGTTTGATCTCGGCCAATGGATGTCCGGCCTTGGCCGCCATTGCCCAGAACCGCGCCGCTTCCGCCGGATCCGGCGCCTTGCTCGGGCTGCCAGCCAGACTGATCACACCCACTTGGTAGGCGGCCTTGCCATCACCGGCCAGTGCGGCCATGCGCAACAGCCGAATACCCTCTTCCCGCGCGCCCAGGCCGACGCCACGAAAGGTCAGGATGTGCCCGTAGAAACTCTGCGCGCCGACATCGCCCAGGTTGGCCATGCGTGAGAATTGACCCTCCATCCAGCGCCAGCCGCGAGGCTGGCGCACGAACCATGGCCAGTGAAACAACCGGCGGGCCAGCCAGTAGCCGGCCCGCGCCTTGAGCTTCAGGAACACTCAGGCTTCCGCCGATTCGGGGTACTCGTATTCGAATACGCGAACCACTTCCGAGGCATGCCATGAGGCAGCGGCGACGCCGTCGGACGGGCCGGTGAAGCGCCCCAAGCGCTCGACGCATTCGAAGAACCCGGTACGCGGTAAGCGACTGGCACCCTGACTGATCACCAGGGAACTGCGCAGCGGCTGTTCGGCCTTGGCATCCAATGCGGCCAGATGTTCAAGTGCGGCGGTCAGGGTTTGCATGGCGGGCGTAGGAAGCTGCAATCGCTCCAGCAATGCCCGGTAGGTCAGGAGGTGACGCTGTCGGCGCGCCTGATCCAGCTCGCCCAGCAATCCATCCCAGTGTTGACGACTGATGCGTACGCTCACGATTCATCCCTCCACCCTGGCACCGTCAATTCCCAGGCCAGGCTGCGGCGAATCGCGGCGTCGGGCAGACGCTCGCCACTTTCGATCATGGCCAGGTAAGACGGGCTGATGCCTACCGTGCGGGCGAGCGCCTCGATGGCGATGCCCTTCCCTTCGCGCAAACTGCGTAATTGATCCAGACCCGGAAGAATGGTGTCTGGCGTTGTCGCGAGCGGCGTCGGGGCCGCACGTGACGGTGCTTCGTTGATGCCTGCTGCTTTCAGTAGAGCCTGATACTGAGCCCACGGCAGAACCGCGTATTCGGGCTCGCCTTCGCGTGTAATTATCTGAATATCCATGATTACCCCGTAGGACAACAACACTTAGCGAGTCGGCACTTTTCCCTAGAAGTGTAATCCTAACAGCGGCCAAGGTCGCGGGGGCTATCTATATGAAGCACAGACGGGATCGAATCAGGTTTTTTTCGGTTTCTGCAGCTTGAGTTGTTCAGGGGTGTCGGGCAATCGCTCGACCACCGCGAGCTTTTCCGGGACTTGGCGTTTGCGCCAGGCGCGGAAGGCGTTGAGTTCATCGTCGAGAACTTTCATCAGCCAGGCCAACACGGCGATGTCATCGATCATGCCGAACAGCGGTAGAAAATCCGGAATGGCATCGACCGGACTGAGGAAATACATCAGGCCGGCGACCACCGATATCAGCGCCTTGGGACTGATGGCCCGGTATTCGCCACGCCAGTACGCCAGGCACAACGCCTGTAACAGGCGCAAATCCTCCTTGAGCTTGCCCAACCGGTTACCCTGGCTGGCACTTTTGCTGGCCACCGCAAACAGTAAGGTCGGCAAGCGCCCACGGGCGAGCAGGCGTCCGGCCAAGGGCAGGAAACGAGCAAAATTCCAGGGTGCTTTCATGATGCCTCCGGCAGAAATGTTATCCACACAAATTGTGGATAACCTTGTGAACAGAGCCACTTTTCATGGCTGAAAGGCCCGCTGCATAAGGGCTGCACTTAGATCGGGCGTTTTTTACCCATCTAAAAAAACCTAATATTTCATTGACTTGGAGGTCTGCCGAAGGTTAGGCACGGCCCCCACACTGACTATGACTTCAGTGTACGGCAACTGTTCGCTTTGTTTACCTGTGTACAGGTTCGTGCAATCAACGCCAGATGCAACAACGCCCCGCATGAGCGAGGCGTTGTCGTTAAAGCAGACGCGAATTACTTGGCAGCGTCTTCTTTTGCTGGATCCTTGATTCCCAGCAGTTCCAGGTCGAACACCAGCACCGAGTTGGCCGGGATCGCCGGGCTTGGGCTTTGCGCGCCGTAAGCCAGTTCGCTAGGAATATACAGCTTGTACTTCTCGCCTACGTGCATCAGTTGCAGGCCTTCGACCCAACCCGGGATCACACCGCTGACCGGTAGATCAATCGGGCTGCCGCGCTCGACGGAGCTGTCGAAAACGGTGCCATTGGTCAGCTTGCCGGTGTAGTGGACGGTCACTACGTCAGTCGGCTTTGGCTGGGCGCCATCGGCTTTCTTTTCCACTTCATATTGCAGGCCCGAAGCGGTAGTCACGACGCCAGCTTTCTTGGCGTTTTCTTCGAGGAATTTCTTGCCGGCAGCTGCCGACTCTTCACTCATCTTGGCCATACGCTCTTCAGCACGCTTTTGCAGCGCGGCGAAGGCTTCTACCAATTCTTCATCCTTGAGTTTCTGTTCTTTCTTGCCGACCGCATCTTCGATGCCCTGGGCAACGGCTTTGGAGTCCAGATCATCCATGCCTTCCTGAGCCAGGCTCTTGCCCATGTTCAGGCCAATTCCGTAGGAAGCTTTTTGCGCCGGGGTTTTCAGCTCTACGCTGGTTTGCGAATCGCAACCCGCAAGTACCAGGCTAACCAGGGCCACCGCCGCCGCCAACCGATGCTGTTTCATGCTATTTCCTTGTTCATGCGCCTAAAGGGCAATCGAGTAAAGTCGCGAGCTTATCAGGCGGCCACGACCAATGGCTACCGGCATGAGAGCCACAAACTGGCGATAAGTTCAGGTGTTTAAACGCATTTCACCATGCTGATGATGAAACTTCCGTCATCTTGCACTCAGGGAGGCTGAACATCTGGCGTAATGGCCCCTTGCCGCATCCCTGGCCCTAAGGCATAACGGTAGCAATAATAGACAAGGATGGTCCACGTGCGCCTTTTGCTCCGCTTACTGGCTCTTTTTGTTGCTTTGGTGGTCCTCGCCCTGGCCGTGGTCCTGTACTACGTCGCCAACCCGAAACTGCCGCGCCACGCGGCCGCGCAACAGGTGCATTACCTGGAGCAATGGAACGCCGAAGACCGCCAGCGTTACTATTTCACGCCCCAGGGCACTCAGGTCAAGGGCTTGCACTACGACTGGTTCACCGCCCTGGAACTGCCCTTTTCGCAACAACGATTCGCCGCGCCGGACTACCTCGCGCGTTTCGGTTTCCTGATCGACCCCGAGCAGAAACCCACGCCGAACAACCCCGGCAACCTGCCCGTGGGCTTCGCACGGCATCAGAATCCCGGCAGCGCGGATACATTTCTGGATATTACCTGCGCCGCCTGTCACACCGGTGAACTGCGCTTGAACGGGCAAGCCGTGCGCATTGACGGCGGCTCTGCGCAGCATGTGTTGCCCTCCAGCGTACCCACCTTGCAGGGTGGCAGCTTTGGCCAGGCGCTGGTCGCGAGCCTGGCTTCCACTTACTACAACCCCTGGAAGTTCGAACGTTTCGCCCGCAACGTCCTTGGACCGGACTACGAGGCCGGGCACCAGGCACTGCGCGAGGCATTCAAGGGTTCCCTGGATACTTTCCTGAAGGTGGCCTGGAACGATACTCACCGCGGGCTCTACCCCACCGAAGAAGGTCCCGGGCGTACCGACGCGTTCGGGCGCATTGCCAACGCCAGCTTCGGCGACGCAATTTCCCCCGCCAATTACCGCGTGGCCAATGCCCCCGTCGACTACCCACAGTTGTGGGACATGTGGACCTTCGACTGGGTGCAGTGGAATGGCTCGGCGCAGCAGCCCATGGCGCGCAATATCGGTGAAGCCCTGGGAGTAGGCGCTACGCTGAGCTTTTTCGATGCCGAAGGGCAGCCCCTCAAGGACGACAATCGATACCCGTCCAGCGTCCGGGTGCGGGATCTGCACCTGATCGAACAAACCTTGCAACGACTCAAGCCGCCGGCCTGGCCGGAAGAATGGTTGGGCGCGGTGGACAAGCCGCTGGCCGCCAAAGGTCGCGCGTTGTTCGCAGAGAACTGCGCCAGTTGCCACGTACCGCGCGTCAGCATCAGCGAAGGGCGCCCGGTGCAACAGTTGAAAATGCTGCCCGTGGAGGTAATCGGCACCGACCCGGGCGCCGCCAACAATATCGCCGATCACCGCTTCGACCTGACGGCCTTGCAGTGGGACCCGGCCGAGTTGGCGCGCCTGGACGTACAACTGCATCCAGCCCCCACCGAACCTCTGGACCTGAGCCAGCTGTCGGTGGCCAAGGGGCTGGCGTATGTCACGGCATTCGTCGGCAACCGCGCCTATCGCGAGGCCGCCGTCACGCCGGCCGAGCGCGCGGACATGGATGGCTTCGGCCTGCCGATCGGCGTCCAGGAACTGCGCGCCTACAAGGCCCGGCCCCTGCCGGGTGTATGGGCGACGCCGCCGTTCCTGCACAACGGTTCGGTGCCGAGCATTTATCAATTGCTTTCGCCCCAGGACGAACGCGCCACCACCTTCTACAAAGGCACCTTCGAGTACGACCCGCGGCATTTGGGCTATCGCACCGAAGCCTTTAGCAATGGCTTTGTGTTCGACACGCGCATAACCGGCAATCACAACAGCGGGCACGAGTTCCGCGCCGGCAAGCGTGGCAACGGCGTGATCGGACGCTTGCTGCAACCCGAAGAGCGCTGGGCGTTGTTGGAGTATTTGAAAGTGCTGGGCGGCCCTCTGGAGGCGCAACTGCCATGAAACGACTCTGGATGCGCCTGGGCGCCTTTCTCGGCAAGGCCCTGCTCTGTTTGCTGGTCCTGGGGTTACTCGGCTGGGCATTGGCCACGGCATGGTTCGCCTGGCAGCACCGTGGACCGGTATCTACGCAAGAGCTGATCCCCAACGGTGAAGCCGCAATGACCCAGGACATCATCCAGACGGCGGTGCGTATCGTCGACCAGCACCGTGAAAGCACACGCTACCTGCGCGATGCCCACGCCAAGGCTCACGGCTGCTTTAAGGCCGAAGTGCAGGTGTTATCGGAACTGGCGGCAGAACTGCGTCAGGGTGTGTTCAGCGAGCCAGGCAAAACCTGGCAGGCGACCCTGCGCCTGTCCAACGGCAACGCCTACCCTCAATTCGACAGCATCCGCGATGCCCGGGGCATGGCGATCAAGCTGCACGATGTGCCCGGCAAACAGCTGCTTGACGATCAACCGGGTCGAGGTGAACAGGACTTCGTGATGTTCAGCCATCCGAACTTCTTTGTCAGCGATGTCGCCGAGTATCGTCAGAATGTGGCTGCCCAGGCGGATGGCAAAAAATTGCTGGCGTTCTTTCCGGGCTGGGACCCGCGCACCTGGCAGGTCCGCCATCTGATTATCGCCCTGGCGACACTCTCCCCCGCCCCGGAAAGCCCGACGCGCACCACTTACTTTTCGGTTTCGCCCTACAAGTTCGGTGAGGCCAATGCCAAGTTTCGGGTCGTGCCGGATCCTGGTAGCTGCCCGGCCTACACCTTGCCCGCGCAGAACCGTGAGTTACCGAATTTTCTGCGAAATGCGCTGTACCAGCAGTTATCGACCGATCGGATGCCCGCGTGTTTTGTCTTGCAGATACAGCGGCAGGACCCCGGCAAGTACATGCCGATCGAGGACACCAGTATTGAATGGCAAGAGAACGATGCGCCCTTCGAGACGGTGGCGCGGATCACCCTGCCCGCCCAGGATTTCGACACCCCGGCACTGAACCTGCAATGCGATAACCAGTCGTTCAACCCTTGGTTCGGGCTTGAGGCACACCGCCCCATCGGCGGGATCAACCGACTGCGCAAAGCCGTTTACGAAGCTGTGAGCGATTACCGTCATGCTCGTAATCAAGCTATGTAGGAGTAGGAGCGAGCACGCTCGCGAAAAACTGGAGGGCACCACGGGGTGTCAGGTATCCCGCGTCATCGTTGACGTCCATCGCGAGCATGCTCGCTCCTACAGTGAAGGAAAAGCCAAATGCCAGACAGCAAAAAGCCCGCATTAAGCGGGCTTTCTGTGGTGACCTGGCGTTCAGTGTTCCAGGTTACCGAATATGGCGCAGCGGACGGGATCATAACTCATCCTCTAACCTATTGAAAGACTTTGGATTCCAAAGCCAAGCTTATGATTGGTGGACTCAATTGTGTGCTTCTAATGACCGGCTGGCAATCGCTGACTGCGTGGCCGGCACGCTATGCTTTAAGGCTCAGAAAGGATTCTTCGGGGTTCACCAATCCAAACGGATCAAAAGCTAGCTTTATCAACTACATGCTCGCCACCCACGGCAATAGTGCTTCTTACTCGACAACCGACTGCGCATGCGGCTGCCGTTCTAGTACGTGGCGCAACCCCAGATAGGCCTCCTGTCCGTTCGCCCTGGCGGTCTAGACCGGCTGTAGATCTGAGCGCTGGCGGTGGCGTCCTTCGGCGCATCGCTGAACAGCTAAGCTTTACCCCGATGACAAAAGGCCTTATCGCTCTTTCTGCCAGTTTGTCGTCGATCGGCAGATGGCCCGCCTCTACATAACGTTTGAGCTTGTTCCAGTTGCTTGCGGATAATAAACGGCTTTCTCCAGGGCATTCTGCGACGTTACCTATGCAGTTTTCTCCAGCCACTTTGTATTTCACTCAGAACCGAAATGCTCCATGCTTGACCAATCACCAGGCGCTCAGCGTCGCCGACATCCTTGATTTCACGCTCGATCCTGAGAGTTTATTGATCAGACTCAACGCAACATCAGCACGCCGTGCCTTGCCCGTAAGTTGTACTTTCTGCGCGTCGACGAACTAACACGTGCATGCGTCCAGCATCCCATGCGCTCGAAGCCCTCATTTAAAGTGATAGCGTTATAGCCGGCATAATCATGACATAGCCGCGATAGCCTTCAAGCAGGTGCACAGGCAAGTCCCCCCACAACTGGATGCATAATCGAAAGTACATCAGGGTGTGCAGGAATCCCACCCTTTTGAACCCAAATCAAGGACTGGCTGTTGGGCTCGTGAACTTCGTCCTTGAGTACGTGAACACAGATTTCATCACAATGGATAACGCGTCCTTCAAGCAGGTTATCGCCCTTCACATTCAGCAGCGGCTGCAGGTGCGCCACATTGAATGACCCATCGCGCCAGGATTTGCCGAGGGATGTCGATCACGTGTCGCAACAGCACTTTCTCGAAACGATGAAGTGGCAATCCGTCGACGTACTTAGTGGTCAACAGCATCGCTAAACATGGCTGAGGCGAGGCTCTTTTCAATTAACTGAGCAGGTTTATCTACGGTGACCGTCGCAGCTTCAGCCACGGCAGTCATACACTTTTCGGATGTATTTGATCACCCGGATCAGCAGCGGCACGATCTCTAGCGGTTCGCTAGTACACTCGCCCATAATGGGCTTGCGGCAGCCGCAGTCGCAATTCAGGTCATGCTTGGGAAATTCGTGAATGACTTCAGTCCGGAAGAGCTCGGGCGGAAGCGGCTTACGTTGCCGCGATGTTTGAACGGTGCAACGACTTCTTCGTCCGGGTCTGGATTCGCAGCCGCCACAAGCTCAGCTTCTTCCTCATTGAACAAGGCCAACTGTGGCGTTAGCGAGTCGGCAGATTGTTCGGACTTGCGACAAACAGGCGCTGACGCCGCAGGACATTCTGCTCTTCGAGATAGGCGACTTTGGATTGCGATTCACAAAGCAACCGCTTGAGTAATGCAAGGTCGCCGGGAAGACGTCAGGCATGGAAATCATGCTGTGGATTATACCGGGTCAGGCAACGACGGCCTCGTCGGTGGTATCGACGGCGATTCTAAAACGGTCGGCGTCGAGGCGCTTGAGCCAAAGGCCCAGAAGCCGTCGCGCTCCCGATAAAGAGTTTTCATCCGATTACTGTGGCGATTCAGAATAACGAAGAACAGGGTGCCGAGAATGGCACCCTATTTTACGTTCGACCAGGGCCACTAGGCCGTCGAGGAGTTTTCGAAAAGTCCACAGACTTAGGATGGAGATAGCTTTTTTTTTCCACTTTAGCGTCGGGGCGCATAATCGAGGGCAGGCTCCAGAAAGAAATCGGGAGCGCAGCATCAGGGATCGACTGGTGACAGTGAATGTAGGGTTCAAGGCGCGCTTACATTCAGTCAGGTGGAAAACGGCAAATGATGAAGAGGAGCAGGCATGCAATTCGCCGCCACGGTAGGTATGGTTGCCAACCCACACGAACTCAATTGGGCGTGCCAGTCGATCCTCGCTGCACCGGTCGGTCGTCCATATCCTACCTACATGGCTAGGAAAAAAATTAAAGTTTGTGTAGGTAGTATCAGTCAAGCCGATGTAATCGTGCACGCCCCACCGACTATAAATTTAATGGTTTAACCAGTGTTCAACAATCAATCAGCACACGAGAAGGAGGCCTTAACTATTACCCTAGATCGCATCACATCACCCAGAACGCTTAATTTTTACCACCGAGCTTCATAGGCACCGCGCGGAGAGAATCTAGACGTATCTATGAGGCTCGCCGCGACGGTTCAAACGAGCTACTTTGTACTTAAAAACTGTTTATAAAAGGCGCCAATACCCATTGCCCCAGCATGATCGCGCAAAATATTGTAAACCTCGCCGTTCGTTTTATCTTTAGTCCAATCAGTTTCAAGTTCCAACAGGACAGGCAACCAAGTTATAGGGACTGCTCCAGCTTGCACAAGACGCTGCACTGCCCGCTCATGCGAGACAGCGTCAGAATCCCCACTTGCATCAGTGACCACGTAAACTTCATAGCCCTCTTTAAGTGCATACAAGGCTGGTAGCATTACACAATTATCAGTCCACAGACCTGCAATCAGTAATTTCTTCCGTCCTGTGGCATGAATTGCTTTACGAACTTTTTCATCCTGCCAAGCATTAATCGGCGTCCTATCAATAACTTCAGCATCTGGCATAACTGCTCTAATTTGCGGAAACATAGGTCCGCCATAGCTGTCCGCGGTGATCGTTGTAATGACTGTAGGAAGCTTAAATACCTTGGCAACTTTCGTCAGCGCAGTCGCGTTGTTAATGAGAGCATCAATACTTATTGATTGTGTAGCAAAAGCATATTGAGGTTGATAATCCACCAATAGCAACGCTGTATTTTCTGGCGTGAGTTGGTCTAAAACCTTAGCCGCCGATAACGATTCTGCTGCTTTCGCATCACCAAGACCGAGGACAAGACCGACAACAATTAAAGCGACTGACAAAATTGATTTTGCATAGCCGAACATATTCCTTCTCCCAGACCAGTAATTTAGATTAACGAAGATCAAACAGCAACACTTCCGCACTATCTAGCGAACTTATTGCAATTGTCGTGCAGTTTCCCACAAAGATGGCATCTCCTGCCGATAGCGCAAAATCATTAATAGCTACACCGCCACTTAACACATGAAGATATGCACGGCGATTCATAGGCACCTTCCACACCAACTCGATCGGCGTTAATATGGAGGCGTAAATCCTAACGTCCTGATCAACGCAAAGCACCCCGTCCGCCGAATTATCTGAAGCTATAAGGCACAACCGTCCAACTTTATCTTCAGGCGTAAACGTGCATAGCTGATAGGAAGGATCACTGTCCAAATTTTTTGGCTTAATCCACCATTGTACATGATGCTCAATCTCACTGTCCGAAGGATTCATTTCACTGTGTGAAATGCCTTTTCCTGCGCGCATTAAGTGTACATCACCGTAACTAACTCTTTGGCAGTTACCTATACTGTCTCGATGTTCAATTTCACCCATTAAAGGGTAAGACATCACCTCTACGTTTGAATGTGAATGCTCTGTAAATCCAGACTTCGGCTGAACGATATCATCATTAAAAACAATTAAATCCGAAAACCCTCGGCGCTCGGGTTTTCGGTAAGATCCAAATTCAAACGAAAATTTTGCATCCAACCAGCTATTTTTGAATGATCCACGGTCCTCGGATTTATTTATTACGATCATAAAACCCACCTTTATTTGATGCATCAATCGTGCGGCATGATCACCGCCAAGATAAGCGCTTCAAACTAGAATGCAGTGTTCTCTTAAAGTTACTAATCACTGTGATTGCCTTGATGCTATCCTCTAACGGCCAACAGCACATGCTCATCAGCGGCGAAAATAGAGGGGGAGGACTGTAAAGTGGAGAACCTAACGGCAATTTCCATTTTTATAACGGTGATTGAGGCGAAATCTTTTTCCGCCGCAGCCAAAAAGCTCGGTATGGTTCGGTCAGCTGTGAGCAGGCACATCACGGCACTAGAAACCACACTTTCCACAAGGTTAATCCATCGTACTACACGACAATTATCTCTCACCGCTGCTGGGGAACGATATTACGCACGCGTATCAGTAGCTGTTCAAGCAATCCGAGAGGCAGAAAAAGAAATTGATGAGGATCGTATTGAGCCAATAGGCAAGGTAGTTGCAGCCATTCCGATGAGCTTTGGGTTGATGCACATATTGCCAGGAATGGCTGAGTTCCAACAAAAACATCCAAAAATAACCATTGACCTCCGTCTGGATGACAAAAAAATCAACTTGCTCACCGAAGGTGTGGATGTGGCTTTACGAATTGCCGAACTAAGTGACTCAACTTTAGTAGCTAAACGTATCGCTCATGTTCGCCATATCTTAGTTGCTACCAAGTCATACCTCGATGCAAACGGCACTCCCACTACTCCGCAAGACCTCCAGGACCACGCCTGCTTGTTGTATACTTTAGGTGCAAGCCCAGCAAAATGGAGCTTTCATAAAGAAAATCACGTTAGTGACATCAACATTTCTAGTCAATTTTCAGCTAGTAATAGTTTAGCTATCCGAGAAATGGCGTTGGCGGGCATAGGCATTGCGCTAATACCTGATTTTCTTGTGATAGAAGACCTAAAAACAGGACGCCTGATGCAACTTCTGGATGATTGGCAGTCGCGGACCCTGGAAATTTCTGTCGTTTATCCATCACGCCGATACGTACCAAAATCAGTGCGGGAATTTATCGCCTTTCTCGAAGAGCGTACTCTTTTGGTTTATCCACTAGTAAGTCCAGTCTCTGGTTAAGCCCGCCTTCCCACGGCGTGAGCCAACCATTCTCTAGAAGAAACTCGACTACGGGAACATTACGCACGATCGTTGCCCCCTCAACGAAACCAAGAAGGCCGGAGAATACCTTCGTAAAGGTGAACTGAGGACTTCTGGCGGTTCTGGGCAACCGACGGAAACGTGAACAAAATCGAACTACTAAACACTCGAATTGCTCGAGAGTGCCCGATGGGAATTTGGCTTTGCTCTACGGGCAAAGACGCATCTAGGTTTCAGCTACTACAAACGCGCTGCTCAGTTAGTAATCCTCCTATCGTAATCAGCGTACTTCATGGCACGCAGAGTTTTATCCATTGATATACCCACGTTTTCCGCGGACAACTTTACCTACTTCCGAGAGCCTCCTAGGACGCAGCGGGCTACGGAAAAGATCGCAGGTCAGTTATTTAGGTTTTCTGCCAGAAACCCGACTAGGTCGAGCGGACTTCGGCTGTCGATAACCTTGTAGATCAGATCGCGCTTGCTGCGCGGCAACTTCTTGGCCACGCTCTTCGCTGAGGCCCTGACAACCTCGTCTGTTCCATGGATGCGTGCTGCGAGGAGCAGCACGAGCGTAGCGTCAGTAAGGTTCATAGCAGGCCCCGCAAATTATGCAGCCGCAGTGTACTGAATCTTTTCTTGTCAGTACCAGCTCAAGAAACCGATGTCAGGCGATTTCAATATTCCGAGTACCGCGTAAAAAGGACAGCAGTCAAAAGGAGATCAAAGGTCGAAGGGGAATTGGGAGTTCAAGGGTAAGAGCTCTATCCAAAAAGGCTAAAAGGCCATAGGTCCGGCCGCCACCCTGGAGACCACGATGCTTCTCAACCTATTTCTTCGCAAAAGGCAAAAGCCTCCTCCCTGCTGTCCGCGAACGTCACTGAAGGTTACCTGTCCGTCGAGTCAGCTCAAACTCTACTGGCGGTCGATCACCGCCGCCAGTTACTGGATCGTATCTGGCAATACACCGCCCTCTCCCATACCCAATTCACTCAGCTCTGCTTGCATCCAATCCATCGTTACGCCGAGCAGGTTCAGCTACTCCCGGCCAGCGAGGCGCACCATCAGTAAGCGTCCGGTCATCCCGTCTGGTTTCTTTGACTGTGGCTGTCAAACAGCGAGATGTCCATCGTCATCCAGCGGGTCATGCGTAGCCTGTATTATATTGAGACTGCAATTTGTCTGATCGCATGGTGTGAGGCTTGGTGCCGTGTCTTGATAGACTTCTTACCTTCGCCACTGCTCCCTATCCGAGGAACTCTAATGACAAATCAACCCATATTGATCGAGTTGGTTCGAGAGACAAATCCGGTATTGCTCAAGTCTTTGAATGACCTACTCCCCCAGCTTTCCATGAATGCGAAGGCGATGACAATGCAAGAATTGCAGCAGATCGTAGGTGCAGAATGCTCGGATTTATTGGTCGTAAAGGGGGCAGGTGGAGAAGATATCTTGGGAGCGCTAACCCTCATTCATTTCCGTATTCCGACAGTAGTTCGTGCGTGGATCGAGGACGTTGTTGTGGATGCTGGTGCCCGGGGACAACGGGTCGGCAAAGCACTCATTCAGGCAGCTGTAGAAAGAAGTCATGCTCTGGGCGCAAAAAAACTGGATCTTACGTCTAACCCAAATCGAGAATCTGCTCACCGTTTATATGAGGGAGCAGGATTTTCTGTTAGAGAAACAAAGGTCTATCGCTATCTTCCCGCTTGATGGATATTCCCAACGATCAGCCTCCCTGTTTGACCCAGCGAAAAGGGAGCAAGTCGGTAATTTCGCTTGACGTGGCTCCGCCGGTGCGGCCTGTGGATTGGCTGCCTTCAGCTCGGCTTCGATAGCTGCGATATCGGTATCGAGCAGATCGTCGAGCAGACTGCCTTGGTCGGGGCTCAGTTGCTCGCTGCGCTTGGCGAGCTTGTGTCGCTTGAGGATGGCGATTTCGTGAGCAAGTTGCTCGTTGACCGTTTCAAGGCGGTGGATCTTCTGGCCCATCGCGTCGACCTGGGACAGCAACTGCATAGCTTAGCACACCGAACTGAGCCGGCGTGTCCGTTCGGCCACCATCAGCCAGCGCGACGGTCGTCGGGCACAAGTGATTCTGTTGGCGGCCCAAGGTTGCACGCGGGTAGAAATTGCCCGGCTGACCGGGTTCTCGCTTCCTGTCGTCACGTGTTGGTGTCGACGTTTTCAGGATCAGCGGCTAGACGGTTTGATCGATAAGCCAGGTCGCGGTCGTAAACCCTTCCTGCCCCTTGACACTGTACAACGCGTGCTTGAGCAAGTCACACAACCCCGGATCCGTGAACGTCGCTGGAGCCGCCGAAGCATGGCCCGGGCGGCTGGAATTTCAGCCACCAGTGTGGACAAGATCTGGGCTGCCAACGATTTGGAGCCGCACCTAACCCGCACCTTCAAACGGCCCAATGACCCGCATTTCGAAGAGAAGTTTTGGGACGTCATCGGCCTCTACCTGGATCCGCCGGACAAAGCGCTGGTGCTCTGTTGCGATGAAAATAGCCAAGTTCAAGCACTTGAGCGGACCCAACCGGGGTTTGCCCTGACGATCGGTCACATCCGTACGTAGTCACACAATTATGCGCGCCACGGCACCGTCACCTTGTTCACGGCTCTGGACTATCTTCAAGGACGCTTGATCAGTTGCATCGAGCGAGAACACCGGCATTTCCAACGGGAGGATTGCTCTGCAGCATTGAGTCATCGCACATGCAACCAGTAAAAAGAAATATAAATTTAACTCGCCCCGAGAGCACGCGCAAACCTCTTTCCAACCCAGGTTTTGCAATTTCCTCAAGAAGGCACCTTAAAATTCAGAATCCCGGCGATGGCTGGCCCCGTGGCGCAAAATGTATAAGCATATGGCGGCTCATGTCTAACACCTGAAGCACAAGCTAGAGTAGCTTAATAAAAAACAAAAAGGAGCACATGTATGACCACTCAAACAACACCTACCCCGCATCCATCTCATTTCAACAAGTTCAGAACGCGTAAAATTCTATTACTAGCTCTATTGCCATTCTTATCCACGCAATTGTTTGCAATGGAGCCCAAAGCAGCGTTTCATTTGAATGCTGAATTTGAGAAGCAGTACAGCTTTTCAATTGCAGTCAAAGCTGGGGATTTTCTACGCATTGGAGGCGTCACCTCCGTTGACAAGGACGGAAAAGAGGTCTATGCCGGCGATGCTACAAAGCAGATGCAGCTAATTTACGAGCGAATGGCAGCTATCCTAAAAGCCCATGGCGCGGACTTTAGCAATGTTGTAAGCGAAACTATTTACTATAAAACAGACAATGACATTTACTTTAAGGCCCTAGAGACCAGAGCAGCCGTTTATAAAGGATTGGTAGCGCCAAGTGCGTCCGGCGTGAGAGTAGTTGACTTTGCCAGCGATAGTGCGCTCATTGAAATAACGGCAGTGGCGTACCTGGGGAAGTGACCGCTTAATTCGGCCTGACACTAATAACCAGGAACACTCATTATCCTCATCAAAAAATAATACATAAGGACGCGACTAAATCCAGCAATAGTCGCCAGCGCAATATCGCCTAGCAAGTAAAACAAGCCAAAAAAATTAAGATAGGATAACAGCTCCAAAAGTATAATGATTTTATACCCAACTGGAAGCTAACATGCTATGAAATCCGATCATGCTGGCTGCACCATGCAAATTATCCAACCAGAATAACAACCAACTCTTTATTTAAATAAATATAACCAGCAAGCGAATTTTACGCTACACCCAACTAAACTCTCCTCTCGAGATCAGCTAATGAATAACAAAATCTACCATAAAGGTTTAGCTGCAGGGGCCGTACTAGTACTAATGCCTACAGGCATTTGTTATGCAAACTCCCAATCGGAGTCTGCTGGATTTTTAGAAGACAGTCATCTCAACCTCCTTTCCCGCAATCACTATTGGCATCAGACTGGCGATTTGGGTACACAGCGTGATTGGACACAGGGTGAAATGCTTGATTTCAACTCTGGATTTACCCAGGGTGTGGTGGGCTTCGGCATCGATGCTTTCGCCTATGGAGCCATAAAGCTCGACGGAAGCGGCAAACGGACAGGCTCTGTGACGCTCCCTGTTCGCGACAACGGTCAGCCGGCGGATAGCTATAGTAAAGCGGGGGGCAGCATCAAGGTTCAACTGTCCAATACCACACTAAGATACGGTGACTTACAACCAAAAGTTCCTGTGTTCGCTACCGGCAGCTCTAAGTTACTGAACCAGACCGCAACTGGCTGGATGCTCGATAGCGGAGAGCTAAAGGATATCGTCCTATCCGCTGGACTTTTCACCTCAGGTACAAGTTACCTTTCTACCAATCGAAGCGGCGATCTCGGACTGGCTTTCGCAAGGGTCAGCACCCCACAGGTGGGATATATTGGTGGTACGTACGCGCTCAGTGATCAGACATCTATATCGTTTTATGGCTCTCGGTATGAGAACCTCATGGATCAGTATTATACCAATATCAACCAAGCTATCGCATTATCCGAATCACAATCATTAACGCTTGACTTTAACTTATACCGCAGCCTCAACTCGGGAGAAGCAAAGGCAGGTGATATTAATGTCACAGCAGCGTCAATTTCAGCAGCACTTGCAACGGGTCCTCACACATTCGCACTGGCGTTTCAGCGCAATGATGGTGACCAGCCCCACGATTACGCAGCGATAGGAAGCGTCAGTCCCGGAGTGGCAGCAGGTGTTTTTAGCGACGGTCTATACCTAGCAAACGCCGCTGAATTGTCAGACTTTAATGCACCAAATGAGCAGTCAGTTCAGCTTCGCTATGAGCTGGACATGCAATCGTTTGGAGTACCGGGTTTGACTTTGACAGCCAAGCATATTCGTGGGACGGACATCGACGGCAGTAAAGTTAACGCAGACTCAGCTTATTTTGGACTTTATGGGAAGTCTGAAGAAGAGCGGGAGACCGATTTGATTGCTCAGTATATCATCCCGAGCGGTCCGGCTAAGGCATTGACGACTAAATTAATACAATCTTGGCACTCAGGCGACATCAGTACAGGCGGTAGGATCACTCGAACTCGACTGATTATCTCCTACCCATTTGAATTTTTTTGAATTTAAAGTATCTCAAGGTAGAGCCTTATAGTTTATATGGTATCAAAAATGAGACACTGGCAGTTCGTAAGGAATGGCGGTTCGCCTCGAGCCGTCAGCTTACGGGGAGAATACTCAGAAATAATTGGAGTTTGAAAGGCCAAGTCATAGTGATGACGATGTAATAGCTCAGATAGCCGATCGCAGAACTATTGGATCTGTTTTAATACAATTAAAAATTTAGCTAATTCAACTTAAAGAGAACAGGCATATGGGTATTTTTGACTGGAAACATTGGATTGTTATATTAGTCGTTGTGGTGCTGGTGTTTGGCACCAAGAAATTGAAAAACCTCGGCACCGATGTCGGCGAATCGATTAAAGGCTTTCGCAAAGCCATGAACGATGATGAACCACCATCCGCCCCCAACATGTCTGCGGAGCAACCGACCGAATCGATATCACCGAAGACCACCCAGCCTGTGAATGGGCCAAGCACCTTAGACGTGCAGGCGCAAAGAGTTGAAGAGCCAACTCGTAACAACGCGTGAGCACTGACTAATGTTTGGGATCAGCTTCACTGAATTGTTGCTCGTTGCCCTAGTCTCCCTGTTAGTGCTGGGCCCCGAGCGCTTGCCAGGTGCTGCACGTGCGGCCGGTATGTGGGTAGGCCGCCTCAAACGCAGCTTTAATGCCATCAAAGAGGAACTTGCACGTGAAATCGGCGCTGACGAAATTCGTCGGCGGCTACACAGCGGACGCATTATTTCCCTAGAGGATGAGGCGCGAAAAATCTTCGCACCAACCAACCAGGAACTGACCTTGGTGGCGCACGTTACCGATCAAAAGATCGTGCCTCAGACGCCTGCGGTGGATGAATCTGCATCTGCGGTCGATACGCCGCCTCCAGCGACTCCAGCGCCTAACAATTCAAATCTCCCTAATTTGCTACCGCGAGCCTCATGAGCGAAACCCCAGAGAACGACCAACCAATGCCGCTGGTATCGCACCTCACCGAGCTGCGCTCACGACTGCTGGTCTGCGTGGCAGCGGTCTTCACCATTTTCGCCGGGTTGTTTTCCTTCACCCAGCAGATCTACACATTCGTCTCCACACCACTGCGCCAGTACCTGCCGGTAGGCGCGACAATGATCGCCACCGACGTGTCGTCGCCGTTCCTGACACCATTGAAGCTGACGATGACGGTCTCGCTGTTCCTGGCGATCCCGGTGATCCTGCACCAGATCTGGGGCTTCATCGCACCGGGCCTGTACAAGCATGAAAAGCGCATCGCCGTGCCGCTGTTGGTGTCCAGCATCCTGCTGTTCTACACCGGCATGGCCTTCGCCTATTACCTGGTGTTCCCGCTGATCTTCAAGTTCTTCGCCGCCGCCACCCCGGCGGGCGTGGAGATGATGACCGACATCAACAGCTACCTGGATTTCGTCATGACGCTGTTCTTCGCCTTCGGCGTGGCGTTCGAAATCCCCGTGGCCGTGGTGTTGCTGGTGTGGATCGGCGTGGTCGACGTGGCCTACCTGAAGAGGATCCGCCCCTACGTGATCATCGGTTGCTTCGTGGTCGGCATGATCCTGACTCCGCCGGACATTTTCTCCCAGACCCTGCTGGCGGTACCGATGTGGCTCCTGTTCGAGATAGGTCTCCTCTTTGGAGGCTTAGTGCGCAGTCGAAATAACAATCTGGACGACGAGCCCATATGCGACCAAGATGCTCAACCTCCAGCCACCCAAGCGTGAATCCCGACGAACGTGCTATGTATCGAGACTAACCGGCTATGATTGGCGCTCCCCCTGACGACCATAAGTTGAAAGAATGACGGCGAGGGTAGCGCTGGACCGCATAAACGCTCAGGCCCAGGACGAGCGTGAGCAAAGTGATACGAGCGATGGCGGTCATTGTGCGAATTCCTGTTATTGGTCCGGGCTGTCGATGGTCAGGTGCTGCGGCGCGGTGGTGCTGCTCGCCAGGGGTTGGCTGCGGCCGATCCATTCACCGGCGGTGGGTTGACCGGCACGGGAGATCCGCGCCACCAGTTGGACTTCAGGGAAGTTCGACAGTTTCAGTTGCGGCATCATCGCGTCCGCATCCCCCAGCTCTACGGTCACCGGCAGGTCGGCGACGGTCAGGCGCTTGGCCGCCAGCGGGGCCGGCGGGCCGGACGCGGCGCGGGCGAAAATGAACACGCTGTCGCCTGGCTGCACCTTGGCCTTGAGCGCCGGCGCCAGCTCGACACGCACCTTGAGCACGGCGGCCGTCTTGGCGGCGGGTGCCTGGGCCTGCGCCGGCGCAACCTGGCCGCCAGCAGCCTGGAGCTTCTCGGTGGCGCGGGCGATACCGCCCTGCAACGCCTCGCGGGACTTGTCACCCTCCGGCAGCTCCACCAACAGGCGGCTCCAGTAATCAATCGCGTCCTGGTAGCGTTCGCCTTCGAACGCGGCGATGCCCAGCAGGCCGAGGCTGGTGACCTCCTTGGGATCGAGCTTCAGCGCTTCGTCGGTCAGGGCCTGGACCTGGTCCGACCATTTCTTGCCATCGGCGAAGTACTGCGCCTGGGCCCACTGGCCCAGCAGTTCGGGTTGGCGGCCCGCCACCGCCACGGTGCGCTGGAAGATCTTCGCTGCATCCGCGGGCCGGTCCTGGGCCATGTACGTACGGCCAAGGAAATACAGGCCCTCGGCGTTGTCCGGTTGCGCCGCCACCGCCCGCTCCAGGCGTTGGGTCATTTCTTCCATCGACTGCGGCGCCTGGGCGAACTCACGGGTCAGTTCGACCTTGTCGCTGGCACCGAAATGCAGGTACAGCCCCAAGCCCAGCAACGGCACCAGCACGGCGGCGAGCAACGGCAAGGGCTTGCCCAGGCGCGACTCGCGCGGCGCCTCGGCGCCCTCGGTGTCGGCCAGCAGCTCACGGGCGGCTTCGGCGCGGCCGGTGTCCAACTGCGCGGCGTTGAGCACGCCCTCCTCCCGCTCGGCCTGCAGTTGAGCGACGCGCTCCTGGTACAGCGCCACGTTGAGCGCGGTACGGTCCTCTTCGCGCTGGGCACGGCGACCACGCAACACAGGAATCAACAGAAAACTCAGGGCAATCAGGAGCAGCAGACCTGCGGCGAGCCAGAAATCAATCATGCTTGGTTGTATCCAACAGTTGGTCGAGGCGCTGGCGCTCTTCGACGGAAAGCGTGTCCGGAGCAGCCGTACGTTGCACCCGACGACGACGCACGATCACGGCGATGACCACGAAGCCACCGAGCAACAGCCCGGCGGGGCCGAACCAGAGCAGCGCGGTCTTGGAGGACAAGGCGGGGTTGTAGCGCACGAACTCACCGTAGCGGTCCACCATGAAGTCGATGATCTGCTGGTTGTCCTTGCCCTCGCCGAGCATGCGGAAGATTTCCTTGCGCAGGTCAGCGGCAATCGGTGCGTTGGAGTCGGCGATGTCCTGGTTCTGGCACTTGGGGCAGCGCAGTTCCTTGGTCAGCTCGCGAAACCGCTCGCGCTCGCCCTCGTTGGCGAATTCGTACGTGTCGATGGCGGCATGGGCCACTCCCACCAGGCTCAATCCGAGCATGGCGGCTGCCAGCCAGCGCCTCATGGCTTGGCCTCGTCAACCAGTGCCTGGTATTTGGCGGCCAGCTTCTCGCGCCAGACCTGTTCGTCGATCACCCCGACAAACTTGTCGCGGATGATGCCCTTGGCATCGATGAAGAAGGTTTCCGGCGCCCCATAGACCCCCAGGTTCAGGCCCAGGGAGCCCTCCTCGTCGCGAATATCCAACTGGTAAGGGTTATGGAACTCGGCGAGCCATTTCAGCGCGTCGGCGTTGACGTCCTTGTAATTGACGCCGTAGATCACCACGCCGTTCTGCGCCAGCTTGTTCAGCACCGGGTGCTCGACCCGGCAAGAGATGCACCAGGTGCCCCACACATTGACCAGCGCCGGCTTGCCCAGCAGGTTGGCGCGGGTCAGGGTCTTGTCACCTTGCACCGAGGGCAGGGAGAATTCCGGGAACGGTTTGCCGATCATCGCCGAGGGCAATTCGGACGGGTTCAGGTAAAGCCCGCGGTACAAGAACACTGCCATCACCAAAAACAGCGCCAGCGGTAACACCATCAACCAACGTTTCATGCAGTGGCTCCCGTCACGCCCAGGGCTTCGCGCACCCGGGTTTTCACTTTGACCCGATAACGCCGATCCAGCGCCGCGAGGACGCCGCCCAGGCCGGTGAGCAAGCCACCGAACCAGATCCAGCGTACGAACGGCTTGACGTGGACGCGTACCGCCCAGGCGCCATCACCGAGGGGTTCGCCCAGCGCCACGTAGAGGTCGCGGGTGAAACCGGCGTCGATCCCGGGTTCGGTCATCACCGAGTTCTGTACGGTGTAGAGGCGTTTTTCCGGGTGCAGCACGGTGATCTCCCGGCCGTCGCGAATGACCCGCACGGTGCCTTTGTCGGACGTGAAGTTCGGACCTTCGAAATGCCTAGCGCCCTCGAAAAAGAATTGGTAGCCGCCCAGGTCCATAGACTCGCCGGGCGCCAGGCGCAGGTCGCGCTCGGCGCTGTTCTGGCTGGACAGCACCACACCGAGGGCGCAGACGGCGATCCCCAGGTGGGCGAGCTGCATGCCCCAGTAACTGCGGGTCAGGGTCGGCAGGCCTTTGACCAGACCTTTATGGCGAGTCTTGTCGAAGATGTCCCGCACGCCCGCCAGCAACACCCACGCCGCCAGCACGAACGTTGCCAGCACCGCCCAATTGAAATCGCCATAAGCGATGCCCGCCACCACGGCCAGGGCGGCGGTGCCAAGCAGCACCGGCGTGAGCATGCCCAGCAGCCATTTGACCGGCGTGTCATTCCAGCGCACCAGCACACCGATCGCCATCACCACCATCAGAATCGCCATCAGCGGAATGAACAGTGCGTTGAAATATGGCGGGCCGACCGACAGCTTGGCGCCGGACAACGCATCAAGCACCAGTGGATACAGCGTCCCGAGGAGAATCATCGACGCCGCCACCACCAACACCAGGTTATTGCCCAGCAGAAGGGTTTCCCGGGACCGGAGGTTGAAGCCGACCTGACTTTTCACCACGGGTGCACGCAGGGCGAACAGCGTCAGCGAGCCGCCGACCACGAACAGCAGGAATATCAGGATGAACACGCCACGCTCGGGATCCGAGGCGAAGGCATGCACCGAGGTGAGCACGCCGGAGCGCACCAGGAAGGTCCCGAGCAGGCTCAGCGAGAACGCCGCGATCGCCAGCAGCACAGTCCAGCTCTTGAACACCCCACGTTTTTCGGTGACGGCCAGGGAGTGGATCAACGCGGTGCCGACCAGCCATGGCATGAAGGAGGCGTTCTCCACCGGGTCCCAGAACCACCAGCCACCCCAGCCGAGTTCGTAATAGGCCCACCACGACCCGAGGGTGATGCCGATGCCGAGGAAGGCCCAGGCGACAATGGTCCATGGCCGCGACCAGCGCGCCCACGCGGCGTCGAGGCGACCACCGAGCAACGCGGCGATGGCGAACGCGAAGGCCACGGAAAAGCCGACGTAGCCCATGTAGAGCATCGGCGGATGGACGACCAGGCCGATGTCCTGGAGCAGCGGGTTGAGGTCGCGGCCGTCCATCGGCACTTGCGGCAGGATGCGCTCGAACGGGTTTGACGTGAGGATCAGGAACAGCAGGAAACCGATGCTGATCATGCCCATCACCGCCAGCACCCGGGCCAGCATCACTTGCGGCAACTGTCGGGAGAACACCGATACCGCGAAGGTCCAGCCGGCAAGAATCAACGCCCAGAGCAGCAACGAACCTTCGTGCGCGCCCCACACCGCGCTGAACTTGTAGTACCAGGGCAAGGCGCTGTTGGAGTTGCTGGCAACATAGGCCACGGAAAAGTCGTCGGCCATGAACGCATAGGTCAGGCAACCGAACGCGAACAGCATGAATGCAAACTGCCCCCATGCCGCAGGCTGGGCGAGGCTCATCCACAAGCGGTCGCCACGCCAGGCACCGAGCAACGGCACAACGGCCTGGACCAGGGAAAAACACAGCGCCAGGATCATCGCCAGATGGCCCAGCTCAGGAATAAACAGACCGGCATTCATCGATCAACCCTCCTTCACGGGAGCGGGAGCGGGCGCCGACTGGCCGCTGTCTTTCAGGGCCTTGGTCACTTCCGGCGGCATGTATTTCTCATCGTGCTTGGCCAGCACCTCGTCGGCCACCACCACGCCATCGGCGTTGAGCTTGCCCAGGGCGACAATGCCCTGCCCTTCGCGGAACAGGTCGGGGAGGATGCCGCGATAGGTGATGGTCACGGTCTTGTTGAAGTCGGTGACGTTGAACTTCACATCCAGCGAATCGCCGGAACGCACCAGCGAACCCTGCTCCACCATGCCGCCGGCACGGATGCGCGTGTCCATGGGTGCTTCGCCATTGGCGATCTGGGTCGGGGTGTAGAACAGGTTGATGTTCTGTTGCAAGGCGCTGAGGGCGAGGCCGACCGCCGCGCCGACGCCGACCAGGATCGCCAGGATGATGACAAGACGTTTTTTGCGCAGCGGATTCACTGACCGTTCTCCCGGCGCAGACGACGCGCCTCTTGTTGCAGATACCGCTTGCGAGCCAGGATCGGCGCCGCCACGTTGAGGGCCAGCACCGCCAGGCAGATGCCATAGGCTGACCAGACATACAGGCCGTGATGGCCCATGGCGAGGAAGTCGCCGAATGACGCGAAACTCATCGAGCGGCCTCCAGGCTGTTCTGTACTTCGGCTTTCACCCAGCTGGCCCGGGCTTCGCGCTTGAGCACTTCGAGGCGCATGCGCAGCAGCAGCACTGCGCCGAAGAAGCAGTAGAAACCCAACACGGTCAGTAGCAGCGGCAGCCACATCTCGACCGGCATCGCCGGTTTTTCGGTGAGGGTGAAGGTCGCGCCCTGGTGCAGGGTGTTCCACCATTGCACCGAATACTTGATGATCGGGATGTTGATCACGCCGACAATCGCCAATACCGCGCAGGCCTTGGCGGCGCTGTCACGATTGCTGATGGCGTTGCCCAACGCAATAAGACCGAAGTACAGGAACAGCAGGATCAGCATCGACGTCAGTCGTGCGTCCCAGACCCACCACGAACCCCAGGTCGGCTTGCCCCAAATCGCCCCGGTGACCAGCGCCACGGCGGTCATCCAGGCACCGATGGGCGCTGCGCATTGCAGGGCGATATCGGCCAGTTTCATCTTCCACACCAGGCCGACCACACCGCAGATCGCCAGCATCACGTAGACCGACTGGGCCAGCATCGCCGCGGGGACATGGATATAGATGATGCGAAAGCTGTTGCCCTGCTGATAGTCCGGCGGCGCGAAAGCCAGGCCCCAGACCAGGCCGATGCCGATCAGCAACAGGGCCGCGACGCTCAGCCAGGGCAACAGTCTGCCGCTGATGCCGTAGAACCACTTGGGTGAGCCGAGCTTATGAAACCAGGTCCAGTTCATTGCTATTTCCATCACAGTTGCGGCTCGCCCAAACTTGCCACCAGAACGGCATTACAGAAGAAATGGAAGCTCTTCAATGTGTTAGCTTCCAACGATATAGAAGACTAGGGAGTCGGCTGCTCAATGAACCCGCGACAAGAAATTAGGATCGTCTAATTATGGATCAGCCCTGAAAGCGATGAGATTAAATACCCCCCCCGAACAAGCATATAAGCCTTACTTGCCACACTTATTTGCAAAGTACTCTATCCATCACACACCAAACCTAAAATTCAATTAACTCACGGACAGATCACCAAAATTCTCAACCGAATACAGAATCAAAAACTGCGTCATCGAGACAAATAAAACAGAAATCGCGATAACACTATGACTTAAATAATTGACTCAGCGAAGCATCTGAAATTACATGCGTACTTAAAAAGTAGAAATGTGCGTTCGGCGCCCATTATATGTGCCGAGACGCACCAAATTAAGGACTACAATTAATAAATCGACTAGCCCGCAACCGATCGCAGCCATTTTAAAATGTCGTCGGAATCGGTTACATCACCATACTTTTGCTGTATGTCGTACAGACTCGCTTCATGTGGCCCTTTCGCACGATCCGCACAGCAGTCCGCTGGCACAAGCACTTTGAACCCGGATTGTACAGCGTCTACAACAGTAGCGCGGACGCACCCCGAGGTCGTTGCACCTGTCACCACAACTGTATCAGTATTTGTCCCTGCCAGCAGGCTGGATAACGTCGACCCAAAAAAAGACGAAGCTCCTTTTTTTACAACAACTACATCGTTTGGCTGAATACCTGTTGCCATATCTATTTCAACTAATCGGGACCCATAGAGCAATGCAGCCATACCAGAAGATTTCTCCAACCACGGAAGCATCGGTATCTCCCCTGGATGATATGCGATTGTGGTAAATATCACCGGAAATTCTAATGCCCTTGCCAAGTCACAAATTTCTTTTGTGCGGGACATCTGGAGTGAGGCATCAGAGGCAGTTGGATATTGAAGATCAGTAAATCCATACGAAAAATCAACAACAATGATAGCTGGGTGCACGCCTCTAGACACCGGATTACCGAAACCTGCAGCGTCATATACTTCTTTTTGTGACATATAATACTCCTTGCGTCCGCACAATTTAGCAGCACGTCTACCTTTGCACTAGCTGAATTTCTTTAACAACAATGTCGCCATCAATGACCACTGGCGTATCATCAAGGAACAATGAACAGTTACGCATTGGAATATCAAGATGACAGGCGGTATCATTCGATCCGCCAAGCTCATTGTTTGGACCGGTTGAAAACATTACATTGCCGTAAAAACTTCTGAGCTCCATTCCCATTCCACCTGTAAATTGCCCCGGAACAAAGCTGTGCCATTTAGCATGTGGATTCATTCCCCAGCCTACATGACTCATTCCTTTACCACGGGGATCATTAAATGAGTCCATATAGGAATTAACGATCTGAGCTTCAAGACCGCCGCGAATATCGACTATCCAACCTTTTTCTATAGTGTAAGTTATTGGCTCCCTAACCATGAGATTTTGCGGTAAAAGAACATCACCTGGGGCGACAACTATGGTTCCATCCACACCGTCATCGTCACCGCCAGTGAATACAAACCCCGAAGGCCAATGATCCCAACGACCTGGTGTATCTGTACAAGCGTACTCTGCTATAGTAGGATAGGTATTCAGCTTGTATGTAATATCTGTCCCATGCGGGGATGTGATCCGCATATCCTTAGCGTTTTCAACTAACTCCGCTGCAATAGAAACTTTCTCTCGCAGCTCTGGAAATGGCAGCATACGGGCCAGAAGCTCAGGAGGTTCCACCGCAGTTAAAATACGCGTACCTGCCGCTTGGATTTCAAACTGTTCAGCAGAAAACAAAAGGAATACGCAGTCAATCAACATGTCGCAGTTCTTAAGCGCCTCCACAGCACCGGGTAAATCGGCAAGTCCCGTAACCCCGACAGCCCAGCCATTAGAAGGCAATGGCGAAGGTAGCCTCATATGATACATCTCGGCTCCAAGTCGCTGGCCTGCGGCCATAAATGCGTCGGCGTACGCTAGACGTTCATGCCCCTGGGTTAGAACGATCAGTCGCTCCCCTTCATGTACACCTGACATTTTCAACTGATGTAGGCATATCTCGGTAAAACTCACATGGTCCATATCGCGCCTCTCTATCGATTGCTGACTGCAGTTATGAAGCCTTCTAAATTATCCCACGGAATCATGTGCCCAGCTTCTTCAACAACATACGTCGTAGTTTGAGGAGCTAAACTAATAATCTCCGCGATATCATCAGGCTGAATAACTTCTGCTCCACCAGCTACAACGAGTTGAATAGGAAGCGTCAATTGCGCCAAGTCGGTATGAATATCATCTGTGTGGAAGCCATCGAATGCGGTTTTGACCGCTGTGTACTGGCAGGTATGTAGCCACTCAGCCCGGAGCTCGATCTGTTCGTCCGTCCAAGTCGGGCAGTAAGACCGCATTTCCATCGCCGTACAGCCTCTTTGTGCTAAACGAATGGACTCCGCATACCATGACCACTTTGCAGGATACGGACGTCTACCTGGGCCAGAAACAGGTGGATCAACTAAGATCAATCGAGAAAACACCTGAGAATCTTTCCTAGCTGCTCGAATGGCAATTCGCGCACCCATTGAATGTCCTAAAACTACCACTCCTTCCATCCGCTGGGCTAACGCAACTAAATCATCAGCCATTGCGTCCAATGAGTAATCTAAATCACCCGATTCACTCAAACCTCTGCCTCGAACATCTACCACGTGGACATCAAAATATTTGGCAAGACGCTCGGCCACAAACCCCCATGTTACTGCAGGAGAGGTGATACCTGGGATTAACAGCAGCGGTGAACCCGTTCCCGGAAAATGAATGATGTGCTGACGAATGCCATTTGCATAAACGTTGTACCCTTTCATTAGTAGGCACCTGAAAGAAGAGTTCCACCACCAGGAACTCGTGTAGGGAGATCTAATGCAGTTAACATCGCCCAAGTAGTAGCAACTGCGGCTGAAATAACTGGCTTTCTGGTTTGCGCCTCAACCATTGTGATGGCATTTAATGATGGCATCTGGACACATGCAGAAATAACAATTGCATCAACGTCGTCCGTGCGCATGCTCGCAATTATTCCAGGCAAATTCATTGGATCATGGGCCGCAACCGCCAGATTATCCGAGATTTCTAGTGCTCGATAGTCACCTACTTCGATACCTTCATGTCGAATGTAATCAACTACCAATTCTGTTAACGGTTTCATGTAAGGAGTAACCACAGCCACGCGCTTCGCACCAAGAGCACGGATGCCATCTATAAGCGCCCCCGCCGAGGTAATAATTGGTGTTGCTGCATCATTATTCTCGGTCACATTTCGTAAGCGCTCCGCCGATACTCGGTGATAACCATGCCCCATGGACATAATCGCGACCAGGCAAGCGTATCCCATCACGTCGACGCGAGCGTCTGATAGTTCGAGTGCACAACGATCACTGTCGCCATCCATTCGAGCTAGTTCCTCCTTCGTTACATGTTTCATACGCATACGAGATGAATGGAAAGTGAATCGCTCAGGAGCTACCAGCTCCCGCGCCTTAAGCAGCGCCGGGATCTCCGTTTCCATAGTGATATTAGAGCTTGGGACAATTTGACCAACGCGTACAACCTTCATAGCTTCCACCTTTAGACGAAGTTAATATTCAGTACCGCGCATAAACCAAGATTTGAATTATTTATTTACCTTCCAAAGCCATTTGTACCAGACTACCACCCGCCGCAGCCCTCCTAGATAATCCATCCTATGCATGGATAGAATCACCTTGACCACGAACATAAGGGTCTTATGAGTGTGGCCCTACCAGCACTCACATATACCACGGAGTTATATAACTCAAAAAACCGACTCATTGACCCAATCAATTATAATTGCTGCGATATCGCTACTATTTTTCTCAGACATCATCATATGCCCATTACCTAAAACCCCGTAATCCTCAAGGAGAAAATGAGTGACGTCGTAATTTTGGTCTTGTAAATACTTTGCGGCTTTCAAATTTGCTTCTCGCATCCAACTAGCATGCCCGGTCACCAATGCGACTGGACGCTCATAAGGATCATGCGAGCCAGAGAATTCAACTGCACATAAACCATTTTCAAAATCTCCTAGTGAGTGTTGAAGGCCCGGATAGCCTAACGGCTCGACCGCGACTACAGCTTTTACCCTCGCCCCCCCTATTGCTGCCAATGCCCAGCCACATGGCCCACCTGCCGAGTGCGAGACTAAAATCGTGTCTCCAGTTACTTCAAACAACTGAGGTGCAATCGCTTCTACATGCTTTTGAGCTGCGGCCAGCGTTGTTGCCATTACTCCTTGGCTTGCCATGAATCTGTCTCCAGCGATTGGCTCATGATCCGGCCACTGATCATGATGCCTCGACTCCGGCCAGAGATTCTTGATTTTGGGCTCTACGAACCTTGGATAAAGCGTTTCATAGTCTGGATGCGGTACGTGAGCCCCTAAAATCTCACTGTTCCAACTATTTCGTCCATGACCAGGCCTATCTAATATAAATACTGGAAAACCTGCTTGCAGGAAATTATGAACCCATCCTGGACGCCCATCTGGAGTAGTTAAAAACTCTGAACCCTGCCCTCCACCACCATGTATAAATGTCACCGATACTGGCAGGGGATTAGCAGGCATAAACCATTGAACATAGGCGCTTACACCTGGATAGCTTTTACCCGCACTAAAGTGCGGAGGACTAGTCAGAAACTTTCCGCCAAAATCGGTAAGTTTGTAGTACATATTGCCACCACCACTGAGCAAGAAGACGTTGTCCGTGCCGACCGGATACCAGAGTGACACTTATTCACGCCTGTTGGGCGGGACCCAATAACGTATAGAACAATTAATAAAACAGACCACTAAACAACCATTGAAACCTTGCTTCATCAACAGATGACAGGCTCGCAAAATTTTATTATTGAACTATAGCAATCAGAATCCCACCAACTAATCAGCCGTCTACAGAAAGGTTTCCATAGTCTCTGGAAAACGCAAAGCATCGCGCATCCTATCTATATCCTTTGAAATGCTTCTAGTGTTGTTTACCCAGTCATTTTTTCCTTCACCAGGCTTCTGATGATATAAATTACGCAAATTGTCGCTTGCTCTAGGTGATACCAGTTCAATAAATTTCCGTCGGCGGTCGGCTTCGAACACGTCGAGAATGTCTTCACTACGACCGTCGTGTATGACCTGATTCAACACCGATGTTAGTGCAAAGGCGTCGAACATGCCCCCCGTCAAACCAAGCCCTCCAGTTGGGTTGGTTACGTGTGCAGCATCACCTATAAGGATCACACGACCATTGCGCATTCTATCCGTAACGCGCTGGTGCATTCTATATGGTGAGAAGGCGACTACTTCGTATGGATCGTTCGTCGGCAACAACTCTTTAAACACTTGATCGATGCGCCCACGAATGCCTTCCATAGGCAAGTTCGGATCTTCCATGAAAGTGACCCGCCATAGAGAATCAGCATCGATATTGCATATTACAGATCCATACACGTCGTCCACTTGCATAGTAGTTTTTCCAAAACCAAGCTTGTCAAAGTCGAACCTGGTATTTGTAGCTACATATCGTTGCGGCCAAGTTATGCCAAAGAAATTTTGATTCAAAACCTCTCGACGCACGAAGCTATTAGCGCCATCAGCTCCGATTAACCAATCCCCTTCGACAATCACGCCCGGCGACTCGCCCCCAAGAACTACCCGAACAGACCGCGGGCCCACTTCGCAATCAACGACTGGCGATGAGTATCGCACTTCAACATTCGGCAAGGCTTTGAGATGCTCGATTAGTATCCTGGAAAGCTTGTCCTGACCCAAATGCAGCGCGTAAGGCAATTCAACATCGCCCTCAAGACAACTGAGGTCCCAGAAGATCATTTCACTGGTAGAGTGAACGCGCCATGCAAAATTCTGCCTCATTAAACCAGCCGCGACGCAGTCATCAAGCACGCCCAACCGCTTCAGGTGTGGCAGTACCGGAAAATGATAAACGAGCGCGCGCGGACTATCGCTGGGTTGGCTCTCAGCTTCCAGCACCACCACATTTGTCCCCGCCTTTGCTAGGCCCAAGGCAGTCAGCAGCCCTACCGGCCCCCCTCCTACGATAATTACGCGCTGTTTCATGCTCATTGTGCTTCCTCATTTTTTGGGCGAATGCCTTGTTATGCGCTTAGGCGTGGGCACTTAAGGGCGCCGACACCTTGGGCTCCAGACGATACAGAATAATTATATGGCTGTACATATAGTTGTCAACTCAAAACTGATGTAGTCATCGGTGCGCTCACCGCCTTACCTCACGGCATGACCAGCGCGCCGATCCGGGCGCAGCCTTGACCGAAAGATGGAGCGGTAGCGCGACTTCAAACCCACCTTGCTAGGCCTCGCGTCGAGCGCCTCTGGCGAAGCTATGAAGGCAACCGACGTGACACGCTCTTGATCAGCGACAAGAAGAGTAATCGCAGTGACGCCGGTCACACGACGGTCCCGGATGTAGCAAATAATCACCTAGGGGGTGCTGGCCACCCACTTATACCTGCAAGATTTTGAAGAACGTCTAATGCACCTATCACCCTCCCAGTTTCGACTGGCGGTTTCGTTCGCACGCCCTTAGGGCTTCGATCTCGTATCGAATAGATAAATCGGCAACACACCACCATCGTTACTGCCCAACGCCACTTAATATTTAAACTGCTTTATTAATAGCCTTTGCTGAGTACTCAGCTTAGTAAGCCCCGCACTCACAGAGGCACTGTTCTGCGCCTCTCGCGCCACCTCTGCAGCAGCACTATTAATACTCTCAATGTTCCTGCTAATATCTTCAGCGACCATACTTTGTTCTTCAGCCGCACTAGCGATTTGTAAATTCATATCATTAATAAGCGATACAGCAACCGCTATACTACTTAACGCCGTAGTCGTATCGTCGGAGTGGCGAATGCTCTCATTCATTCGACTACCGCTATGCTCCATAGCCACTACAACCTCTCGAATACCTATATTCAGCTTCTCAACCATAGCGTTGATTTCCAACGTAGAACTTTGAGTCTTCATTGCAAGACTTCTAACTTCGTCCGCAACGACAGCAAAACCCCGACCTTGCTCTCCGGCCCGAGCTGCTTCGATTGCAGCATTTAACGCCAACAAGTTTGTTTGCCCTGCTATAGTCTGAATACTGTGGAGTATTTTGTTGATCTCAGAACTTCCCGCAGCCAGTGCTTGGACCATGTCAGAAGCATGAACCAGATCCTCTTGAAGCTTTTGCGTAGCTAGAGCGCTTGCTAACACAACAGCCTGACCTGACCTTACAGATTGGTCAGCATTGTTTGCTGCATCGGCCGCCCTACCTGCACTTTGAGATACTTCGTGAGCAGTAGCAGCCATTTCCTGGGCCGCCGCCGCGATAAGCTCGACTGCTTCCAGTTGCTTTTCTACTTTGGTCACAGTTACGTCAGAGTTTGCGCGCATAGTGTTCGCAGTATCAGCGATATCCGCAGTAAGCGAAGCAACTTGACCTATCAAAAGCCTAAGCTTGACTAAGAAATTATTGAATCCAGCACCGATTGCACCTAGTTCATCACGACGATCAATGTTCAGAGAGCGTGTCAGGTCCCCCTCACCATCAGCGATATCTGAAAGTCGATTTGCTGCTTGCTTAAGCGGGCGCCCAACTCCTAAGCTGATGAACCACAACAGGCAAACGCCTACCACTGCGACAAATGTACTAATCAACGCCATTGCTCGAAGATCCCGCACGCTATTACTCACCAGTTCCTGCTGCAAATCCCACGCCTGCTTCATGACAACTTCAAGCGGAATTTTCACAAATAACGTCCAAGATAATCCCGAATCAGTGACCTCTAAGGGCATAGACAACTTGACAACCCCAGCTTTTTCATCAACCTCGTAACGTACAAAGTGGTTTTTAGCAGTTTGTAATAAAGAGATATCATCTGGAGAAAGAATATTAGAGGCGAGCTTCCCCATTTCTTCCTCATTAGCTGTGCTTGCCACAATACGATTGTTTGCTGACAGCAAGGTCATGGTTCCTACGCCCTTATAAAGAGCACTATTGCTTTCAACCAACAGACGCTGAATAAACGATAACGGTACGTCGACTCCCGCCACACCAAAGAAAGCATTATCTATGATAATCGGAACCGTAAAAGAGGAAAGTAATTCTTTTTTACCTGACCCCATGTCATATACAGCTGGATCAGTAACACATGGCAACTTTCTTTCTTTAGCGCAAAGATAATATTCACCTTCCCGATCCCCAGTCCCCGTCTTGGTGCGACTATCAACAGAGGGGGCGGCCATAATTTTCACCTGTTGTTTGGCGTCACGGTACCAAGTGGTTAGAAATCTACCTGAGCCATCGTAACCATTTGATACTTCGCCTGAATAAAGCGCATCTTCATTGTCAAATGCTCCAGGTTCCCAAGCAAGGTAGACACTTGACAGGTCCGAGTTCGCAATCAGCATCTCTTTAATCAAGTTGGAAAGATGCTCCCTAGATAAGGTTGCAAGAGGATCACCTGAGGGATTTTTCTTTCCTAGCAAAGAGTTAGTTACGGCGAGATCTTTTGCCACTTGTAGTGATGATTTAAGTTTGGCGCTTATTTCGGTCGCTTTGGATTTTGCAAGATTGGTGAGTTCCGCCTGAGCCTTGTCCGCAGCCAAAATGTTTGTAGCCTTTTTAATCTCCTCGGTATTGGTTTTGCCAAACAAAAAACTTAAGCCTAACAACGTTGCTATAATTAACACCATTGCCACTCCCGACTGAGCGACAAAAAAAGTCTGAACTGATCTAAACTTTATCACCCTTCACCCCCGCACCTTTATGGTAGCCATCGCTTATGTTAGCTGATCACTTCTTCTACAAATCATTACCTATCGGATACGGAATTTTTTTGTCGACACCGAAGAACAAGGAGTAACCTCTATAGCAATGTAGATGAACCCATTAAAATAAATAGGCAATCCATTCTTACGATAGACTCTACAGAGCAATAGAACCGCAATCGAAGCACCAACCATCCAAGTCTAAAGCTTTGAAATAACCACTTGTGAAGGAGACCAGAAGCGAGAAGTTCCGACGCCATCAACTGTTTATCTATAGCAAACGCCTGTAAAAATTGGTCATTCAAATCATTGTGATTCAGATACGTTTTAATCGCTAAGAACTGACGGGGCCTGCTGTATTGAATACGTTGCCGTTGATAGAAACAATGCACATTATAACTTTCGCTCGTTTGCAGTGCGCGTGTTGTCGCGAGCGGTTGAAAAGACTTAAACTAGAGTAAGTTACACCACAAACCGGTCCCGCAAGATTCCTTCTGTCGCTATGTCGATCAACCACCGATTAATTTCATCAACAGAATATCGCCAGTAAGCTCCTGCCTCTGCTTATCCGCCAAGGCACGTTTAGATGACTCTCTAATCGCCGTCAACGCCTCATTCTTGGGTAGATCCAGTAGGCTGCAAAAATAACGGCTGCGACTAAACGAAAGGCATCTATAAAGCCAGCCTGTTGAGGTAAGTCGTAGGCAAGTGCAACTGACGCAGAACGGAGCGCTCTCATTTGCGATTATGCCAAAGCAACCTCGACCAGGGATCTCGGAACGCTGCGTAGTGGCAACCGTCGTACCTGCTAATGGTGCGAAGAAATGCCTCTGCGATACAAGAGCAAGGATCTTTTGCATACCAATGAATTGCTGCGAAAAGGACTCGCAATCGCTCGCTAGATGCCCCATCCGTATTAGCTCGATAAAACGTAGCCCAGCTCCCAGGGCGAGGCAGAAGTCAAGCAGAATTTGCTCGTAGTTATGTCCACGCATAGGGACAATGTTAATCTTTAACTGCAGTCCAGCGCCGAGTGCCTTTTCGATGCCACTGAGCACCTCACTCAAATCCCCTCCACGGGCGATACGACGAAAGTCTCGTGGATTGAGGGTCTCCAGCGAGACGTTGATGCGCTTAATTGCGGCGTCGCGCAACATGCCAACCTTACGAGACAGTAATTGATCATTATTGGTCAGTGACACGCCCTCAAAGTCAAGAGACCCGAGTGCCACTTCCAAGCGATCAAACAGCGGACTGATCGAAGGCTTACCCCCAGCGAGACGCAAGGTACGTAGGTCATGAACCTGCTTAAGGTACTCCACTGCTGTCAAAAATTTTTCAAGCGGCAGAGCACCGTTTTCAGAACGCAAGCGCGCGCAATTGCAGGCACTGATCGAACTTAGCTGGAGGCTGCGAAATCGCCTGCCTCGTATATCTACAATCCGATAGGAAGCCTCAGAGCTCATCGCGCGGCCGTGCCCGGTATACGCGAATAATATCGGCCATCGCAGCCAACGCAATTTCAGCAGGGGTCTTGCTACCCAGCGCCAAACCAACAGGCATATGCAAGCGGGCGATATCCGCCTCACTCAACCCCCCAGAGCGTCGCAGTCGCTGAGCTCGGACTGCTGAAGTGCGTACAGATCCCATAACACCGATATAAAATGCTGGCGTACGTACCGCTTCGATAATGGCAAGGTCGTCAATACGGGGGTCGTGGGTTAATGCCACGACGGCTGTGGCTTGATGACAACCGTTGGCAGCAATGAATTGTGAGGGCAGTTGTTTGCGAACCTCAATGCCAGACACGTTGAAACCTATGTGAGCCTCCTCTCGCGGATCACAGACTATAACCTCAAAACCTAGAGTACGCGCAAAGTCTGCGCAGACCACAGAAACAGGCGAGATACCGGCAATTATAAGACGAATAGATGGACCGAATCGGATCTGCAGAGACATACCATCCGGCCCCTCAATCACGCGAGGACCCAAACCAACATCCTCACTCAAGTGTACTTTACCGTCGCGCAAATCAACGTGGCGAGTCACGCGGAGCTGCCCTCGCAAAGTTGCAAGTAAACACTCCATTTGAGACCAACTTTCAGGGACAGCCGAAAAACGCTCCACCAAAACTTTGAGGATGCCGCCACATGGCAGTGATATCCGTGGACCTTGTGGTCCTGAAGAGTCACCATAGCGCAGAATAGTTGTTGGATGATTAAACTCACCAGCTTGAAGTCGCTCGATAAAATCTTCTTCGACACAACCACCCGACAAGGAACCAATATGCCCGCCATCTCGCCGCGCGACTAACATCGATCCGGGTTCGCGCGGTGACGAGCCAAAAGTACCCAAGACAGTGCACAGCCACACAACCTCCCCCGCAAGAGACCAAGCTAACGCATGCTCAATAACCTGTAGATCAATATGCTGCATAGCTCTGCGCCCCATCTTACTAAATTACCAGTTCGATACTCACCCTACCTCTCCGCGGGAAGACATGTGCTAACAATCAAATATTTAAGCAACATGAAACGGCAACGACGCTCGCAACGCGGCAACACAGCTGCCACCACCTCGACCAGATAACGCACGCAATAGGATGATAAATATGCGCCAATAACTTACTGCACCTACGCCTGACGGTATCAGCAATGTTGTTAGATAGCGCAATCAATGCATCTTTTAATGTTTATGTTTTATCCTCTAGATAAATCTTACCAAAACCTTAATATACCATTTCCTATAAAATCTCTCATCAACTGGAAAGAATCGATATTAATAACTATTGGTATCTGATAACCACTATGACAGACCATGAGAATCTCGAATTGACAATAGATGTCATTTACATTGACTCTACGCGCCAATTAACTGCTACTTATCCTTTTATGCACAGACGCACTCATCTTAAACACTCAAGCTAGATGATATCGGCATCACCGGTACACCGATTCTGCTAAATTACAGGAACCATAACGGGCGCTGCACTGGATCCCCCCCGGGGAGATCGTCACTCCTCAAACTCTACTCGCAACGGCAGTCACCAGATTTAGGGCATGATCACGAAACTCTTGCGCACGGTTTCGCGGATATCCCAGACGCCGTGACAGTTCACAGGAAACAACAATGCGTCACCCACGTGACGTTCAATGGCTGGCCTCCGCCCGGATGAAAATGCAATGACTGGCAATAAAATGACTAAACTCACGCGCCAGCACCTTGCAAAGCCAGCGCTTAGGCGATCACTCCCAGATACCGGCCTGCAGGCCGACTGGCCCCTCTCCAGCATGGGTGTCGGTGCTCATCACAGGTTTGTCGATGGTCACTTACCGGGCCAGCGACAGGAAGGACCAAATCGGCGGTACTCGCTAATACAATCGGTTGCAGCATGACCCTTTCTTTATTCTAACGATTCTTGTCTTCCAGCCCCGCCGACTCCAGGCCAGCGACCGCAGGGTCCAGTCGAACGAGGCTGCGACTGTCCGCTTCTGCCGCCTCCTTGCGCTGCATTGCGCACCATCAATCCGCCGGCAGGGTGGAAACAGTTTCGGTTTACGACCGACCAATCCGCAGTGGCCTCACTCACCTCCAGCCCTAGCGCCAGGCTGGCGAGAATGCGTCCGCCCAGACGGCTCGGCCCCACGCCATTGCCGCTCCAACCAATGCCGTACTCTATGTTCGTCGCTCCCTTCAGGTGACCAACCACCGGAAGGCTATCGAACGTTCGATCGACGGGACCGCACCACGAATGAGTGATCGTCACGTTACTGAGATGCGTATAAGGACGTCGAAAATCCTGTTTGATGTCTTGGCTGAGTTGAATATTATCGTCGTAGCTAGCATATATCCGGCTGCCGTAGCCGATCATCCGGGTGCCTTTACCGAACGCAATTCACCCGTCCTGGGTGGTGCGGTAGTAATCGACCATCAGTTGCGAATCGGTAATGGCCTCCTCGCCTATCCAGCCAATCGCTTCCAAACTTTCGGGAATAGGCGCGATATCGATTATCGTTCCAGTTACTGGCAAGACGGTGCGGCGTAGCGCAGGGGATCGCCGCCGCCAACACGTTGTTCTCCAGCACGACGTTCTAAGTTGTGAGCTGTCCTCTTGTTACCTGCAGCACGGCAGGCTCGCCACGCTCCAGACCAATTAAGGCGTGTTCGCGAAATCTTTGCACCATGCTCCAGCGCCACACGGCGTAGCCCGCGTACCAACCGCGCCGGGCGCGCGGTGGCATTACTGATTTCCAACACGCCTTCCAGATGCATTGGCGAGTGCGACGGGCGATTTCGCGGTTGGACAAGGGCATGGACAGGGCTTCGCCGAGTCGCTGGCAGGTCTGCAAAACGTCCTTCATGCACCCCGCAGGGCATCGCTGGTAGCCGTTGACGACCAGCCAGCCCGTCGGAAGTGAGCGTATATCCCATGGGCCTCGCAGAACTCCTCGATTTCACCAATGGCCGCAGCCGAGCCGCGTGCCAGGCGCACCGCTTCGCCTTCGCTGTTGCCGCTGAGCGAGAACTGACCCAGTAAAGGCTTTTCTGCCGACTGAAAACTGACCCAGGTGTTCAACTGCTCCTGCTCACTTTCCGTGTATGAGAATACGGGGTGATCAGCATGGGAAATGTTGGAAAAAACCCGGCGGATGTACTTCCGCGGCGGGCTCTCGCTGCACTAGATAGCCAAGCGTACCGGGTTGTCGAGAAACACTATCCGAAAATGGATCAAAGCGCCCGAAGCTACTCGGCCAGCGTACCAGCGGTGCTCGACCTTCAACAACCTCAGCCCTTTCCACGACACGTTGGAACAGATGCTGACAGTCGATTCGTTCGGAGCAAAGCACAATCGCAGAAGTGCGAAAGCACTTTTTGAGCAGGTCAACACCGAGGGTTATGAAGGCTGCTATAGGCAGCTCACGGAGTTTGTAAGCTCTTGGCGAGGTGAGCAAGGCAAGTCTTTACGAGCTATTAGCACCGCTGACGTTTGCGCTCGGTGAAGCCTTTCAATTTGACTGGAGCGAAGAAGGGCTGCTGATCGGTGGTCTGTTTCAAAGAAACCAGGTCTCCCACATGAAGCTGTGCGCCAATCGCGCATTCCGGTTGGTTGCGTACCCGCCAAGGTCACGAGATGCTGGTCGATGCCCATATACGCTCGTTCGGAGCGTTAGGTGGCGTGCCGCGTCGCGGCATCTACGACAACCTGAAAACGGTTGACGATGACGTCTATAAAGGCAAGGGCCGCATAGTCAATGCTCGGTTTTCCGGGATACCCGCGCACTACCTGTTCGATCCGGATTTCTGCAACGTAGTCTCTGGATGGGAAAAGGGCATTGTCGAAAATAACGTTTAAGACGGTCGCCGGCGCATTTGGCTTGACACTCAAAACTGCATGCTCCACACCTTTGAGGAACTGAGTGCCTGGCTCGGCCCACGCTGTCGTGCGCCCTAGAAAGAGCTGCTGCATCCGCATTACAACGGGCTGACGGTGGCGGAAGTTTTGGAGCTGGAGCGCGTCGAAATGATGCCGATGCCGACCGCCTTTGATGGCTTCGTAGAGCGCACCGTGAGGGTCTCCAGCACCTGCCTCATCAGTGTCGCACGAAATCGCCACTCGGTGTCTTGTGAGCAAGTCGGCCAGTGAGTGAGCAGCCGTCTTTACACATCCCGGATCGTGGTCATCGCCGATGACATGATGATCGCCAGCCACGAGCGTCTCTTTGATCGAGATCAGGTCAGTTTTGACTGGCAGCATTACATCCCACTCATCGAGCGCAGCCGGGTGCACTGCGCAATGGCGCACCGTTTACCTATCTGCCCCAGCCGTTGCGGCTTTTAAAACGGGACCTGAGACTTCATAGCAACGGTGAACGAATCATGACGCAGGTGCACACTGCCGCGCCCATCGCCGGTCTTGATCCGGTGCTAGTAGCGTAGAACTGGTGCTTGACTCGGGAAGTCTGAGCGCCGATCACATCTTAAATGTTCTCGTCCGGCTCACCGCTACTGCACAGCCGCCTTCCGTAGAAACCAGCCTGCAACTCAGGGTGGGTCCCGTTGCCAACACGGCCCGATCTGACCAATTCCGTACAACAGATGAGGAGAGCCGCAATGCGTGATTGATGGCAGAACTTAAAGAACTGCGTCTACGTGGCATAGCTCAAGCTTGGGAAGAGTTGGCGGCGAAGGGAGAAGCTTCGACGGCATCCTCGAAATGGCTGCTTGAGCATCTACTCCAACAGGAGCAGGCAGATCGCGCCGTGCGCTCTGTGAATCATCAGATGAACGTGCCAAAGCTTCCCATGTACCTTGATTTAGCTAACTTTGACTTCAGCGTTTCTAGGGATGATTGTCTTTCTGGTCAAGGAGTTATCCTACCAGAAGGTTAGGGAGCCAGCGTAAAAATGTGGTCTTCATCGGCCGGCCTTGAACAAGGAAAAGACACCTGACCAGTGCCTTGGTTGTGTCAGGAAAAACGACGCATAAGAACGAGTAGGGTTCTTCTCCACGGTGGTTCTGGTCAATCTGCTGGAGCGTCAAAAGTAAGATGGTAAGGCAGGCCGAATCGCCCAGAAGCTACTTCGCACAAACCTGATGATACTCGATGAGCTTGGGTACTTGCCTTCAGCCAAAATGGTGGCGCATTGTTATTTCACCTGCTTTCCAAGCTGTACGAACACACCAGCGTGGTCATCACCACCAACTCAATTTCTCGGAATGGTCGAGTGTGTTGGCTGACGCCAAGATGACCACAGCGTTACTGGACCAGCTTACACACCACTGCTACATCGTCCAAACGCGCAACGAGCCCTACCGCCTACAACACAGCACCTTGGCAGACCAGACAAAGTTCAAATCGCGTGAACGAAAGCGCAAGAATGCAGAGGATATCGAGGACGACGCACCGTTCTGACCGGCACCATAAATACCCTGCTGCATGCCTACATGCGGTCGGGCTTGATCAGCCTTCAAGCGGAACACGACTGCTAAGCTTATCCACAATTGTTGGGGCAAAAATCAGCAATCCGCCCCGGGTCATTTTTCAATCGGCAGTGTGGGTCAGCTTTCAATCACCGCCTACAGTGTATGCTCCCTAGAGGAGGCTATTGCCTATAGGCCAATGATGCCGATTTTGGTCTGGATGCGACGATCTTTACCTCGAGCCTCGAATCGGCCACGCGTGCGGCCACTGAGATCGACAGGGGCCATGTATGGATCATACGACCCGATCAAAGACAATGTCGCAGCTCCATTTAGGGGTAGAAAAATATCCGGGTTGGGGTGTGAATTAGGTCAGGACGGTATTCATCCCTATACTGACGTAAGACACGTGCATATGCAGTTTAAGCCCACAGAACAAATCGGGTAGTACCCGTACACCCGTCCGGATTTGATCGATAAGCGACTGCGTCGCGTGATCCTTCATACGACGCGCTCACTCCTCCGGTCATACCACCTGCGGACTTATTGACATGGCGGCCACATTCATTAACGCTTCAATCTTACTGCCCGCATTGTAACTCCGATTGCTCCATATGTCAGATCATCAGTAAAGAGACACAGTGTAACTTAGAATCAAACGATTTTCGTCAAAGTCATTTGCGAAGTTGTTACGTACTGTAGCGTTGCGCCATTTCAACATGAGGTTCTTCAAAGGCCCTTGCTGGACAACATAAACTATATCCATATTCCGTTCCCACTCCTTCCCCTCAGCAAGCCCTGTGCCTTGGTCGATGTTAGTACCTCTGATATACCGAGTCATAAATGTCAGGCCCGGTACTCCAACGGAAGCAAAATCGAAATCGTAGCGCGCTTGCCAAGAAAACTCATCTTTACTTGCAAAGTCACCTATCTGAACGTAGTTCACCAAAAAAGCACCTGCACCATTGAGATAGGCGTAGCCAGTGTCCCCACTCATCCTTTGATAACCCAAACCAAGAATGTGACCGCTCAGCGAGTAGGAAAGCATTGCACCGAAAGCCCTATTATCAACATTGCTCCCGCCGTCATCAGTCGAATATGCATAACGAAGATCGGACTTCAGTGACTGATTGGAGGCAATAGGAAGTACGTAGGTCATGTTGATAATATGCTGTTTATAAAGTTTTTCTAGCTCTCCATAGTTGTATGCAGTTGTGAGACCACTATGCCATTTGTAAGACACACCACCAAAACTGAAGTCTTCCCCCTGATTGCCGTTACTACCAAATTTGAAGTTACGCCTACCCCCAACAGAATTTAGACTCAAGTCCTGGAAGTCGCTAGAGTCCTGTTGATTGACCTTTCTAATTTGACCCACATCGAAATTTAGCCCCGCTATTTCCTGGGAGTTAACGTGCCCCCCAAGGAAATTCTGAGGTAAAAGGCGGGAGTCATTTGCAGTTACGGTCGGCAGCCGAGGCATCAAGCCGCCGAGTTTGACCGCTGTTTTGGAAATTTTCGCTTTCAACGTGACGGTTGTCTCTGAATATCCACCAGGACCATCGTCTCCGAATTTACTGGGCAGCAAGTTAGTGCCGGCCCGCTCGTCTGAAGAGTCAAGTTTTAAACCGAGACCAGCATAAGCATCCAAACCGAAGCCGACGGCTCCAGAGGTATATCCGGATTCCGCCTTGAGGATAAATCCCTGCGCCCATTCTTCGCGTTTTGATTGCTGTGCATCCATAGTATCATGCAGATCACGATTAAAGTAAAAGTTGCGCGCTTCGACACTAGCTTTGCTATCTTTTATTAGTTCAGCGCTGGCAATCTGACTTGTAATCAAACCCGGAGTACAGATAGATGTTACGAGTGCCATGGAGTAAGTTTTCATTATTGTTTTCTCCAGAATTATCAGCAGTAAATCAGAGCAAAGAAGTTTAAACAGCTAATTATCATGCAAGCATCGAATCACTTCCATTCACTCAACAACGCCTCCGCTACGACCGCACCCGAAGACCATATCAAACGAATTGAGGAGAGCTGAGGTGAATTGGCGTGGGAGACGCTTATTCATATAAAAAGCACGAAACACCGCATGATACTTCTCTACAACTTCAATATTTCAGAGCATTAAATTATTAACAACCGAAATAGAGAACAAGACACGCCACCAAGCACCACACCCTTTCCTCATAGAGAATAGCGAAACCCTTATGCAAACTGGACTCCATCATTAATCGACACAAAGAGCTTAGTCAAAGAAACTGCCAGGCAACTTGTTTATATTTAAATAAGTGCAAGATAGGACCGAGTGCACCGCCCCATCCTGACTCATCACCATTTCGTACGGGACAGCAACTTAAGTCATTTCAGCACAAGTCACTATTAGTTAACGTCCCGCAAATCAATACCCTTAGTTTCGCGCCAAGTCGCGACGACAGCAGCAGCCACCAGAACTATTGTGATTACGTAAATGTTAAATACCCACCCGCGATCTGATCCAGAAAGCCAAGAGTTTAGATAAGGTGCAGTACCTCCGAAAACCGCTACCCCGATAGACAATGCCCCCCCCATAACACGTGCTCGATATCGAGTGGGAATTTGCTCAGTTATGGTGGCTGGCATTGTTCCCCCTATGCAAGCCACAAGCGCCAACATCCCGCCTTGTGCAACGAATAGCGTCCAGCCCTGATTCGTGATCATGGCCATCGCTGGGAAGGTCAATAACGCAACAGCTACGAAGTAAAACAGGGTGACTGGCTTACGTCCCACGCGGTCAGATACATATCCCCAAAATGGCACCCCGACGATATAGACCACCTGGGCAAGTACTGTAGCCACGAAGGCGTCACCGGGATCCATACCTCGCTGGGTGATGGCAATGACTACTGCATAGCCTGTCCAGATATAAAACGGAATACCCACTCCCGCTTGATAGAAAAAAATTCCAAGTGAACGCTGGAGTATCTTCTTATTTGACCACTCGACCACCCTGGCAGCCCCTGGGCTTACAGGATCAGACTTCTTGGCATAATCTTCTAGGACTTCACTTTCAATCATATTCCTTCGTAAAAAAAGGACAATTACGGTTAGCGTAGCTCCTAAATAGAAGGGGATACGCCAACCCCACATGCTCATATCTTCAGGGGATATAATGTGAGTAAGAAAAGCGCCTACCAATGAAGCCAAGAGACTACCCATACCAGCGAAAAAATACATACTACTGGACCATAAGCCACGCCGCCCTTTAGGTGCAATTTCAGCCAGGTAGGTGTAAGAAGCTGTAGCCTCACCCCCGTGTGCAAAGCCCTGGAGCAATCTGGCAGATAAAATAATAAACGACGCAACACCCCCAATTGATGCATACGATGGTGCAACTGCGATGACAAGGCTGCCGATCCCCATAAGCAGCATCGAGATAAGGAGCACCGCTTTGCGGCCTCGAGAATCCGAAAGGGTGCCAAATACAATCCCGCCTAGCGGCCGTGAAATAAACCCGACAGCGAATATAGCCAACGTTCCTAATAGCGCTGAGGCGGGATCTCTAGGATCAAACATAGCTTTTGCGATATAGGACGCGAAAATCGCGTAAATTGTCCAATCAAACCACTCCAGACAATTTCCAAGACCGGTCGCTATCATCGAGCGCTTCCGTAACACACTCCCGAGTTTATAATCGAACTCAGACCCACCGCTATTCAGTGTAGTTGTAACAGTCATGATGCTGCTCCGCTTCTTATTGGTATTGGTTTCGCAGAAATTTTTTTAGATATTTAGATACCATACCTCCTGCTAAATAGATTTAATCTTCCATAAAATCTACAGAGATTGGTCACTTAGAGTCATTTCTTTTGAAAAGCCCCGCGAACCACGACTTAATGACCGGCCAGATTAGTGATTTCAGCCCTACAGGAAGGTTTCGATTATCTCCTAATGTTCCTTCACGTAAAAGCTGCTCGAGGTTCTCTCCAAACATAATTGCTAGACGCCTAACGGTTTCTGTGACAATTCCACCCCGCCCAAACTGTGCGAGTGCACCTGTTAGTTTCCATGCAAGCCCCACATCAATTATCGAGCCTGTTGAGCCGTCTGTTTTGACAGTCCAGGTAATTCGCCCAGTTACTGTGGAACCAGTTAACGCGTCTCGTCCACCTGCGGTCATCAATCCCTGACGGTTATCATCATCAATTTCATAAGTTCCGGAGCCTGTAAATTGGGCTCTAATAGGACCTAGTGCCATGTGCATCTTACCAGTCACCTCATGATGATCTAAGCTAACTACCTCCGCTCCTGGAATGCAGCTAGCTGCTGTCCTCAAATCTCGCATGACTGCCCAAGCATCATCGGGCGACAGGTCTACCTTTACACTTTGTAGAATCGCATTAGGAAAATCGTCGGAATTGCCATGCGGTTTCGTCTCTGATTGCGGTTGACGTAATGGCTGTTGCTCTGTCAACACCCCAGCTTGAACAATCTCGGGTTCAGAAAGTGTGGCAGGCCCTGCGCTACCGGTTGGTTCTTTTCCTAAACCAACTGCACGAATAGCATCAACAATTCCCGTATAGCCAGTACAGCGGCAAAGGTTACCTGCCAGCTCCATTCGGATCTGCGGCTCCTGAATTTCTCCTAATCTTAGAACCATATCGCGAGCGGTTATTAGCATGCCGGATGTGCAAAAACCACATTGTAACGCATGGTTATCTCGGAACCCCGCCCTCATGCTCTGCATAGTCGGGTCATCGTTGAAACCTTCAATCGTAGTAATCTCTACGTTTTCACAATCTACAGCAAAGGCGATACAGGATCGTTGAGGGGTGCCATCGATAAGAATGGTACAAGCCCCGCACACCCCTTGATCGCACCCAATGTGGGTCCCTGTCAGGCGGAACTTTTCCCGGATGACATCCGCCAGTACATCGCGAGAAGAAACACGCGCGACACACTTTTGACCGTTCACCTTCAATGTAATAGAACGAGTTTCCTGGTCAGATACATCTAGGATATTTATCATCGAGAGAAAGCCTCCAATCGGGCCAATGCCCTTTCGATCATTGTCAAATGAAAACTCAAACTATCAGGTTGAGCGTCAGGTAAACTCGCCCGAATTTCTCGCTGTGCGATACTTAGTATTTCGGTATAATCCTCCGTCGCCAATGCTGAGGATGCCTCTCTTAAAAAGAGAGGCGGACCATCAGTTCCACCAATGAATATACGGTAAATTTTATTACTCGGATCAACAACAATAGCGCAGATCGATTTGGCAAATTCACCTGCTTTGTGGCAGAACTTAACATAAGCCCATCGGGCCTCAACCGAAAGACAAGGTAGTTCTACTGATACCAGTATTTCGTCAACTCCGAGCGCACTTACAAATGGTGCAATCATGAAATTTTCAATAGGAATCTCGCGCTTGCCACTAATACCCTCGACATGGCACCGGGCACCAAGCGCGCTTAAACTACTAAGCCAATCGGCGGCAGGGTCAGCATGACATAGCGACCCGCCTACTGTACCCCGGTTCCGTATTGCACGGTATGCAATACCTTTCGCAACATATGGGAGATAGCCGCATGTCACATCCTTAATTTTACAGTCTTCAATATCTGCATGGGTTGTCGCTGCCCCTACATGAATTGAAGTTTTACTTTCTACAACCGATAACAGCTCTGGCAGCTTTCGGAGGGATACCAAAGCATTTGGGCGAGCCAGCCGTAGGTTCATCATTGGAACCAACGATTGCCCCCCTGCAATTGGTTTCGCTAATCCACCGGAGGCACTAAGGTACTTAATGGCCTCCGCAATCGAGTTAGCCTTTTCATAGACAAATACGGCAGGCCTCATTATCGATCTCCAGCAGCGGTGATTGCCGCTAATATGCGCGACGGACTCATTGGAAGCATACGAAGCGTTGCACCAAGCGGCGATAACGCGTCATTAACTGCGTTGGCAAGAGCAGCAGCGGCTGGGATGGTACCGGACTCTCCGGCCCCTTTTATCCCGAAACTCGTGTGAGGAGATAGATTCGCCATGTGATCTAATTTAAAACGTGGCACCTCCGCAGCGCCCGGAAGAAGGTAGTCGAGAAGCGTCGAGGCAAGAGGTTGGCCATTCTCATCATATGGACTTTCCTCGTACAATGCTGTTCCAATGCCCTGAGCAGCACCACCAATTGTCTGTCCGTCCACGATCATCGGATTAATGCGCTGTCCACAATCTTCTACAATTATATAATCGAGAATACTAACGTGCCCAGTTTCCGTATCGACGCTAACTTTCACAGCATGAGTTCCGTACGCAAAAATACCACTATCTACGGGCACCTTATAACCGTCAGTCACTTCCAAACTGGTGATTGCCTGAGTCAACTGAGGGATTAGATAAGGCCTGTTATAAAAAATATCAGTAATTTCTTCAAAAGCGATGCTTTTAGCTCCCAATGCGGCAACACCGTCGTTTAACTGCACTTCGTCTGGATCCCCGCCGCCCAAGAGCGCTGCTGCTAGTGTACGAATTTTAAGTGTCAAAATTTTGGAAGCCGCATCTATAGCACCTGCACCGATCACAGCAGAGCGAGATGTGAACGAACCTACGGAATGGGGTGTACACTCCGTGTCACCCAGACAAATCCGAATCTTATCCAGGCTAAATCCGGTCGTTGTGGCCGCCACTTGAGCTAGAGCAGTTTCGAGTCCTTGGCCGAAACTTTGCAAGCCAATGTTTACTTTCAATGTTCCATCGGGCCCCACTTTCAACGTTACTTGATCAAACCCAGGAACCACAGGCATTCCCCATGATGCGAAGAAACCTGCACCGTTGGCAGTCTGTTCATAAAATGTCGCGAAACCGATACCCGTGAGGGCTCGTGTGGGTTTTATGCCTGAGCGCGATCGCTCGAGCCTGAACTCGTCGAACCCGATAAGTTGCCTAGCACGACGCAAGCTCTTGCCGTAATCGCCTACGTCAAACATTTTTCCAGTGACATCCTTATAGGGCATTGCGCTGGGCGGCACTAAATTTAACGCTCTAACGTCGCAAGGCTCACGTCCGACGGCATTGGCAACCGCATCAATGAGTGATTCTATTGCGAAGCAGGTCCCCACTCGCGCAATACCGCGGTAAGGACAAAAACTCGGTTTATTTGTAGCGACTACACTTACCCGTGATTGATAATGGGTAATCTGATAGGGACCTGGCAAATTGCTTCTAGCAGAGTATCCTTCTAAAACGGCAGTAAAAGGCCAAGCGGAATACGCGCCGTTGTCGATAAATATGTCAGCGTCCAGCCCGATTAGGCGCCCCTCTGGTGTCGCATAACCAGTTAACTTGTACTTCGCTTGTCTCGTACAGGCCCCTGCTACTAAATGCTCACGCCTATCCTCAACCCAGCGAAAAGGCGATTTATGGGTCAGAGCTAACCATGCGACTGCGATTTCCTCTGGAAGAAGTTGAAGCTTGTAGCCGAACCCCCCCCCAATATCGGGTGGAGCAACCCGAATTTTCGATTCAGAAATTCCTAGAAACTGGGCCATACCAGTGCGAATAGGGTGCGGAATTTGGGTTGACATTATCAAAACTAATTGATCAGCTTCAAAATCCCAATATGCAACTATACCTCGACCTTCGAGCGGATGTATTGTCTGACGGGAGAGTTCAAGTTCTACATCTACGACAATAGGCGCTTCCTCCGTTATGGAAGAAAAATCAACCTCAGTTACCATATGAACAAAGCGATTATCCGTCCACCCCTCGTGCAATAAAGGCGCTCCTATAGAAAGCGCATCTGCAATTGTCGTCACTGCTTTTGACTCGTCTATATCAAGCAGTACGGAATCAACCAGATCTTCAGCTCTAGCACGGTTTGATGCCACGCATAGAGCGACAGGCTCACCCACAAAACGCACGCGATCTGCCGCTAGCACTGGACACTCGCTGTGCTGAAAACCCGGCGTAGTGACAGGTGTAGTAATGGGCCTTACGCCAACAAGATCTGCATGAGTGAATACTTGGTTCTCGGCCCCCTCGGGCTTACCAATCCCGCGAATAGTGCCGTGCGCAACTGGGCTTCGGACGAAGGCAACCTCAAGCATTCCAGGTAGCTTTATGTCCGCGACGAAGCGCCCTCGACCGTGAAGATGACGTTCATCCTCTCTTCTAGTCACTCTGGATCCAACGAAGTTTGTCATCTGGGCTAAATCTCCTGCAATGCAATGAAGCTCATTGGGGCATCCAAGCCTGAGGACCCCCATTTATTATATGTACGACGGTATAATTAGTGCCGTAATCTGTCAAGCACTGACCAGATCCGCCACTGCCGACCTTCCCTCAACTCAAGACGTGGCGGGATGGGACTGGGTGGGATGCCGTGGAACACTCGACTTCAACCACCCTAGCGAACACCTATCAGTCCCAGCCAACCGGAAGCACTTCTGTACCAAGACAGCGGTGCGTATATGCACCGTGGTCGATGATGATGGTCTGGATGACGTCAACCACTGGATCCGGACATTGAATTCCGCGATTCCTGTACGTGCTCGGTTGACCACTATCGAAATATCTTCGCCATAAATTTGATCACCGACTGGCAGTCTGAAAAAAACCTAGTTGGCGCGTGTTGGCATAAAAAAAAACATTAGCGCATTAATAGAGTTTAATATCGTTTTTATATTACGCCCTCATGAATTAAACCAGAAATATTGGCTCGCAAATATTCGGCAGCTTCTACTTCTTCGATTTAACTTTATAAATTTACGTCTAAGATATAGCTCGACCTGACCGCGACGTGAACTGCAATCGCACGCTCCTTACGCGTGCACGAACCGCGACAAACTCCATCCCACAAAATCGTATCCGCAGGTGAAAAGATATAAATGATTACCCACCCCAAAAAAAACAAATAACAGCGTTCAATAACAAAACCGACCATTGGTTTCACGAGTCATAAATATTTTTAGAAGACCCACAATTAACATTCAGCCTGGATATTTATTGAAAACCGAATTTCTGGGAGTCTAGGTGCATTCTGAAAACCACCCCGACAAGACATTTATAGTTACAGCATCTCAACGTGCAGATATATGCCATTTGCTCGCAGCGCTCAGAATCGGGACATAAGTCTCACCAATTAACTGACAAATCTAGTATCAGGAAGAAAGGGATACTCATAAAACAAAGTCATATCAGATGGAGAATGAAGCCGAGAACCTGAAGACAGCCTGACATACACTGATATCAGGCTCCCGGACTTTCATCTTATTTCGAATTGTAAGCTCCGCAAGACAACCCGACGATAGCCACATCAAATAGTGAACATGTATTAGATGCCAGCTACACCATGCGCGCAACTTACCACACGCTAAATTATTCAATAGTTATTTTAGTTAACAGCCCATAATTGACTTGATTTCGAGATACTCTTCAAAGCCGTATTTACCCCATTCGCGGCCGTTACCTGACTTTTTATAACCACCAAACGGCGCTGAAAAATCCAGAGGTGCCCCGTTAAGATGTACACTTCCTGTACGCAGTCTATTTGCGACCTCGCGCGCACGCGCCAGACTCCCCGAACTAACATATCCGGACAGACCAAAACAACTATCATTTGCTATTGCGATCGCATTTTCATCATCTGTATAGGGGATAATGCAAAGTACAGGGCCAAAAATTTCCTCCTGTGCAATCGCCATATCGTTCGCGACATTGCTAAAAACTGTCGGTTTAGCATAATACCCAGCTCTTACTCCGTCCGGGACGCCTAAACCTCCACAGACTAGCTTTGCACCTTCAGCTAAGCCATTTCGTATACAGACCTGAACTCTCTCATACTGTACGGCGCTCGCCAGCGGCCCGAGACTTGTGCGTTCGTCTAACGGGTTCCCGACTATTATTTCTTCACATAGCTTCTTTGCTATCCGCTCTACTTCCAACAATTTCGATGTCGGAACTAGCATGCGTGATGGAGCATTGCAACTTTGCCCGGTATTGAGCATCATAGTCATAACGCCATGCGAAACAGCAGATGCGAGATCAGCGTCGTCGAGTATAATGTTTGCCGATTTTCCACCCAACTCTAGTGCTACTCGCTTGACAGAATCTGCTGCTGCTTTCGAGACGAGCGCGCCAGCAGTAGTAGAACCAGTGAAAGAGATCAAATCCACATCCACGTGTGCAGCCAGAGGAGCGCCCACACCGGAACCATTTCCATTAATAAGATTGAAGACACCAGGCGGAAGACCCGCCTCATCCAAAATTTCCGCAAGTAAATAAGCTGAAAATGGGGCAATCTCGCTGGGTTTTAATACTACAGTACAACCAGCTGCTAATGCTGGTGCGACCTTCGCCGCCACTTGGTTCATTGGCCAGTTCCAAGGTGTTATTAACCCGCAAACTCCGACCGGCTCACGTACTACACGAGTCGTGCCCGAACATTCCTCAAATTGGTAATTACGCAATACAGAGATTGCCGTTAGGAAATGCCCCAAGCCAGATGGTGCCTGGAGAGGGCGGGCTAACTGCTTGAACGGAGCTCCCATCTCTTCGGTAATTGCGTCAGCGATATCCTCCATCCTGGCTTCAAATATCTGACATACTTTCTCAAGTAACTCAAGTCGTTGTTCTTTGCTCGTACGGGACCAGCTTTCAAATGCAAGGCGCGCTGATTTTACCGCAAGGTCAACATGATCAGCTGTTCCTAGTGTAATTACACCAGCTATACTTTCAGTGGCGGGGTTAATCACTTCGAGTTCTTCGCCCCCCACTGGCATTATCCATTCGCCGTTTATATAAAACTTCCGATAATCACGCATTGTCATTTTCTCTTTTTAGATACGTAGCGACTTGATGCCCTACCTCTCTACCGTTCTCGATTGCTCCATCAATGAATCCACGCCAACCATTGGCCATGTCCGAGCCTGCAAAAAATAGCCGTCCTTCGCGCTTCTGCAGCTCAGTCAAGTATCGAGTCGTCTGGTTAGGACGGTAAGTGCACCAAGTGCCCTTAGAAAAGGGATCGAGGTTCCAGTCGTAGCCATAACTAGCAGTTACTTCGACGCCTGGCAAAAGTGGTTGCAAAGCCTTTTCGACGGCTTTGATATCATTGATATCAATCAACTTAGGGTCGGCTGAAAATGCAATGAGTAACGTACCGCTCTCGTCCACGTGATCTGTGAATACTGAGGTAAATGGTGTGAGCTTATTCCGGGCAGGAGCATATGTCATTACATTGCCGACATTTTGTTTTACGCGAATATAGCCCTTTACACCAGCACCAGCATGCCGTTGCGATCCCATATCCACTTTAGCTGCCGACAACTTCGGCGAGTACTCAATATCATGCAAAGTGTTGATAGGGACGGCTACAATTACCGCTGATGCCGTGAAGACACCGTCTTCAGTGGTAACTGTTACTTTATCTTTATCTTGATTAACCTTAGTCACTGGCGTCGAAAGTTTAACTTCCGAGTTACCATCCGCCATTATGGCCTCTAAAAGACTATGCGTACCGGTTTTAATTTTGTACCGCGCAATGGAATCGAACATTGTGGGCATATTAAAGTTACTGAGTGCAAACCAACGCATAATCTCGCTATATGCAATAGTTTCCGGATAATTATGTCCATTTCCACTGAGCCAGGAATCCATCATATCCTTTTGCTCCCTGGTCAAAGGCAATTTTTCAAGATAATCTGCCGCGGAAAGTCCATCAACATGCTGCAGCTTCTTTCGCTCAAAAAATGGTTCAAACGGGCGCGGATAAATATTCCGTGCTTCTTTGTAGTATTCGTTACAGGCAGAGCCAAAAATTTCAAACGCCTCTGCTGCAGGTGCTCTTTTGACATTATCCTCTGTTACCCAAATGACGGTCTCTGGATTCGCAAGACCGACCGTCTCCTCCACCTCTAGGCCATAGTGCATAATCTCAGTCCAAACATTCGGCTGGGTCCAATGTACCCAGGTACCTCCCAACTCAACTTTTTGATTCTGAAGCTTAGACGTAAAAGTTCGGCCGCCCAACCGACTTCTACCTTCAAGAATTAGAGTTTTCAAGCCAGAACGGCTTGCTTCTCGCGCCGCAGTAACACCCGCGAAGCCTCCACCGATTACAATAACGTCATAACCCACGCCTGCGCGTGATGGACCAACATTGGTCTTCACCGCCGCTTCCGCGGGCGCCGACAGAGTCAGAAGCTGCGAGGCTATGCCCGCTGTTGCCACTCCGACCGCGGCGCTACCAAGGAACTTTCGGCGTGATACTCCGCTTTTGCTGCCTTCATCACCATCTTTTGTCATGTTGTGGAAACCCCGATAGACTTTCAAAAGTTTCAGTTAGAGGATTTGCTCAAAAAACAAAGCACGTCACGTCGATCTTTTTCATTTTTGAGGCCTGAGAAAGCCATACGGGTTAGGGGATATACGGCCATAGGATTCTCCAGGAACTTATCTAAATGCTGCGGGGTCCAAGTGTCCCCAGAATCACGTAGCGCTGAAGAAAATTTGAAACCCGGCACCGAGCCGACTTTCCGGCCCTCCAGACCGTGTAGATTGGGCGCCGCTGCGCCGTGAACACCAGTAGTGTCATTTGAGTGGCACACACTGCAAATTTGGTAAACCTTTTTCCCATTTTCCGGATCACAGTTATCTGCACCTACAGCTACACCAGATAATGCTAGAAGAACTAACGAACCAAAATGACGAGTAACAACTTGCAACGCTTGTTTCATTTTTTATCCTCATTTATTGTAGTTTTACGTACTAGCTTAAGAGCTGCTTAACCTCCCTACCGGCACGTAGTCCACTCTCAACAGCACCATCGATATTCGCGTGCCAACCGTTACTGGTTTCAGCTCCTGCAAATAAAATACGTCCTTCAGCCGCCTGTAGATCTTTGAGACGACTTAGTTGACCTACTCCATAAGCCGCCCATGCCCCCAAGGAAAATGGATCAGCTGTCCAGTCGTAAGCCGCTGTACCAAGAACCTCAACACCCGGAAACATTTTTTGAACTTCGCGAGTTACAGCATCTCGGTCATTCACATCAATTGTTTCTTTGCGAGCGATGGTGATCGACAGTATTGTCCCCAACTCGTCGCTGTAATCGTGCGTCTGGACCCAGTTTAAAGGTTGCTGTTCATCCGCAAACGCAAAAACCCGTCCGAGATTCTGCTTAACATGAACATAAAGCTTAGCACCTTTGCTAAGCTGCCCCTCTTTGATGAATCGTTGTTTACCTTTAGAAAGGGCAGGCGTAAAACCGATATGTTTATACGTATTGAGTGGAACTGTCATTACGACCACTCCGGCGGTAATAATTTCGCCGTCGTCGGTCTTGATTTTGACGCCACCATTGACTTGCTCAACAGCAGTGACGGGCACAGACATGCGGACCTCGGCACCGCTATCGGCCAACATTGCATTAATGAGGCCTATCGTGCCCCCTTGAATTCTATAATGAGTTTCAGTGTCCATGAAGGCGTCATAGTTCCAACCGCCGCATGCAAACAACTTAAGTACACCAGGCAGGCCAAATTTGTCAGTTGTTTCACCTGCATACAAGGCCATGTAACTATTGATTTGAGCCTGTTGCAGCCGACTTAAGCCCAAAGTTTTGATGCGATCAAGAACAGAAGATTTATCCAATTCCCGAGCGCGCTCAGTAAACATCGGCTCATGCGGACGAGGAAATACTTCCCAGGCATCGTGACAAAGCTTTTCAAAAGCTATTCGAATGTTTTTGCCAAATTCATCGGGCGAAATACTCTCGACGCTTCCGTCGTTATACATGATCAAGGTTTTATCTAAATTAGTAAGTGGATCTTCCACTACACCCAGACCATAACGCTGCATTTCTGCCCAAACATGCGGCTGCAGCCAGTGCACCCATGCCCCGCCAAATTCAATTTCTTGACCTGCAAAGCGCGAGGTAAACGTACGACCACCTAGGCGGGACCTCGCTTCCAATAAAAGCGTTCGATAACCCTGCAAACCACATTCACGGGCGGCTGTCGCGCCAGCAAACCCTCCACCAACTACTACCACATCGTAATCGAAGCCACCTTTGACGGTGCTTGCTCGGTTCGTTTTTTGCGTAGCCGAAGCCGCATCAATAGCTCCCAATCCCGCAACACCTGCTGTTACGACTGCCGCGCTTCCGATAAAAGACCTGCGGCTAAAGCCTTCATTTGTTTTTGTTTTATCACTCATGTCCCGGCGCCTTCTAGTTAGGTCGTAGTAGTTGTAAACCCAAAATCAGCTATATCTAGGCTACTCCCCCAAATATGCCACTGCCGTTATTTCAACTAGTGCGCTATCGCTAGCAAAGTCTGCTACCCTTACGCCCGACGCGCTGGGCGCTACTACTCCATTATATGCAGCGGCCCTCGCTTCGAGAGCCTTATAATAAGTATCATTATCAGTCTTATAATAAATCGTCTCGCTTACAACCTTACTGAAGTCAGCGCCATGTGCTTTTAAAATGGCTGACATTCGCTCGTAGATTAGCTGCATCTGTTTACTAGCGTCACCGGCGTACACTTCCCTCCCTTCCTTATCAACTGCGGTAACACCACCGATATATAAATAACTTCCAGCTTTAATTGCGATCGAAAAGTTGTATTTTTTTTCGAAATCAGGATTCAGATGAAATGCAGTCTTAGCATCATTGGCGAACAACTGAGGAGACAGCAAGGTCAGGAACGTCACCAACAGAAAACTGTGCCTCAAACTGCACTTATTATGCTTAGGAAAATGGCGACGGGGTTTTTGCGGGATAATCATACGGGCACTCCTTTTTTATGTTTTTTTGTAAGGTAACCGATCCTTTGGACCGCACGTTTGACATGAGACGCCATTTCACATGCCTTCACGCGCCAACGCCTTAGGAAACACTGAACACGATTTGAGACTAGGCCCTGATTCTGGACGCTTTCGCAAGCCGAATTACATATTTCCGAACCGCGCTTAGTTCTATTAGATATCCTTGGAAGGCACGACGATCACCGAGTCAACCTACATGTTTAATATTTATTACCCACCAACACATTGGCCGGTTGTGAAATTTATTCCGAACGCTTTCCAATTCACCGTATGCAGAAAAGGCGTGCTAACTATCAAGTCTATATTAAACAATTGTCCGGTAGCTCATTAGAGTCTGTGGGGAGGGATGTTCAAATCGTCGACGATTTTCGGCGAGCTGATCGGAGTATTTCTTTTGATTTGGTGCGGTGAAAGAATGATGCGGTCTGCGGCGTCCCGACTGCTGCCGACATGAGATGCGAATTCTGGCTGACCTCTGCCAGTCGTGCCACCGGACAGAGGCCCTAGACGGTCATCGGTTGATCGCTGGGAACGTACTACTGCACCCTGTCAGCACTAGTTGAATCCGGCAAAAGCAGAGGTTCATATTTATCTAACAGGTTAGGGGCGATTTGGACACTACCCAGCGACTTTGGAGTGCGAGCCACAGCGCTGCCACATCAGCGGTGCTGTCCATAGAGCGTCCACTGATCTCTTCGATGCGGCGAACGCGATAAACCAGAGTTTGCTTGTGCACATGTAGACGTTTCGCCGCATGCAGCCACGAGCGGTTCTCTTCGAGAAATACCTGCAACGTCTGCAACAAGGTTGTACGTTGGGCTTGGTCATAATCATGAATTGCACCCAGCACCGTGTGGAAGGCGCGCTTTGCTTCGTCCGGTGTTCTGGGCAACCAAGGCGTGTCGGTTTCCAGCTCTGCATAACGGCAGATGCGCCGTTGTGCATGGGTGTGAGCGCTGGCTAACAGTGCTTCGCGTAGCGCTTCCGCACTGCGTGTCAATGTCTGCAATGGCGCGCTTGAGCCTAGGTTGATGTCAAGTTTTTCACCGAGCAACGGCTGTAGGCCGTCGGCGTGCATTAGGATGAGTTCATCACCCTGAATGCGCGCCAGTACGCTGTTGTCCAGTATCCTGAGCAGCAGTTCCGTTTTTCTCCGTAGTCCATGTCCTCGCGCCACGGTGATGACCGCACGCTCAAGGGCTAGGCCAGACAGTTGACCGTCCAGGCGCTGGATTGCCTGATCAAGGCTCAAGCGTTGTTGCAGCAGGTCGTCCAGTAATTCCGAGCCGAGGCGCAAACGGCGTTCACGCTCGGCCTGACGTCGCTGAATTTCCAACCCAAGCACAGCGGTGAGATGGTGCAGCAGGCTATAGTCAGGCAGTCGCTCGCCGGTCACCACCAACAAGCAGTTCTGTTCGGTATGCAGTTCGATACTAAGCGCTTCGCCATCCGCCAAAGTAAGGCGGCGCAGCATGGGCTGCTGCTCTACCTGTTTGCGGCGGCTGCCTAGGAGTGCCAAACGGACTGACTCGGATAGCGGGGCAAGGTCGTCCGCCCAAGGTTCTAATGTTTCGAGCAAAAGCACATGAAGACGACAGTGGATATCAGCCTCAAGGCGTAGGACCAACCCCGCCAGGCTCAGGCCAGACATGCTCAGCCGGGCACTCTCATATACCCGCACCAGCGCATTGCGGCGTTGGTACTCTTCCTTCTGGTTCGCATCGATGATCGCCCGGGTCACCGCAGCGAAAGGCACGCCATATTCTGTGAGGATTACCGGGAAATTCATCTGCTCGGCCCGCTCGCAGAGGGCATGGAGGTTGGCCGGCGCCTGCATATGTTCACCGATCATCATCCCGGCCAAGCCCGCTTCAGCCAGGCGTTGCACGTACTCGCGTTGCTGCAGGGGGTCAGCAGGAATGCCGAGCCCCGTGGTCATCAACACATCGCCCTCTCCCAGCCATTCGGTGGGGTCGGGCAATTCGCAGACATGTGCCCAGCGCACTTCGCGGTCAAGGCCTTCAGCACCGCTCAAGAGGCGTGAGCGGAGCTCGGTGTGGGCAATCAAGTCACGGACGTGATGAGACATGTGCGGGCTGCTCCATTGGATGACTCGAGGTTTCAGGCTCATCCCGCCTTGCCTCGAGTCATTACCAACTGGCAGGCAGCATTCCTATGGCTGATAGCACGGCGTAGACGCCACTCGAGGCGAAGACCAGGATAATACCGGCTTGCATGAGTGGATGAGCATACCAGCCACACTTGAACGCCGGTTCCTTATCGCCACGTTTGCGTGCGGCATTAAGCAAAAGGATTGGAATAATACCCATGAGTACGCCGCCGAAGGTTCCAGCAAAATACAGCGCGTTGACAAAGCCGCTGATACCCGAGTATGCCAGGATGAACGGCGGGATTGCCACCACAGCCAATACCATGAGTCGCTTGCCACGATGGCTTTCGTCACCGAGCCGGAAGTGGTCGAAAATGTTGGTGAACAGGCATCCACCAAGCCCCCAGTAGGAGGTCAACATCGCAAGCAAGGCAAAAGTGTTGGCAACATAGTAGGCCCACTGACCCAGCGACCGCCCCCAACTGAGCGTAGCCACTTCACTGAGGTTTTCAGTGCCTACTAGCGCGATCACTGAAGCAGGAATGGCGGCCACCACAACGAAAGTCAGCAGCATACCGCCGATGATCAGGCGTGGGACACGCTTGGGTGAATCCAGGTTACCGCGCACTAGTTCTGGCACCAGGAATTGCGCGCCGAAAACAAATACAGCTAAGTTGAAAACCGGCACCACGTATTGCCACTGGCTTTGCCATAGATGCATGAAACGAGTGTCGTCATGGACCACGGTTGCGCCTATCAGCAAGCAGACAATCATCACCATACCGACGCTGATCAACTTTTCCGCAACGCCCAAGGCCTTCAGTCCCAGATACAGCACCAACGCCGAAGGTATGAAGAACAGCAAGCTGCCCATTTGCCGGCTCAAACCGAACCGACTGAAGAAGTCGGTAAGAATGTTGCCGCTGCCAGTCATGTATGCAACAAGAGCGCCATAGCTATTGGCGGCAACGGCGATGAAAATCAGCCAGCCGCCGAAAGCTCCGAGATACTTACGTGACAGGCCACTTAGCTGCTTGTTCTCACAGGTGCGAAGGCACGCTTCGGCGACATAAAGCATGGTAATGATGCAGAACAGGCACGTAATCGCCAGACACACCAGCAGGGGCGCATAGCCGACTTTGCGCGCAGCGAAGGCCATGCTGAGTACGCCTGCACCAATGTTGGTGCCGATGATGATGCCAATGGTTTCCATCCGGCCAAGGGCATGAGCTTTCAACCCCGAGGATTCTTCAATGTGTTGTTGTGTACCCACTTCTTGTTACCTCGTCTTGTTATGTGGGAGGAGTGGCAGACAAATGACTCACTCAAGAATCAGGTATGTCTTGCGAAGGTTCTGGCGAATGACCCAAGTGCCTTGGCTGTTGGCAGGAAAGTACAGCGCGTCACCTGCGCTGAAATTGACAGACTCACCAGTGTCTGGCGTAAAACAGCCAGCGCCGCTGACGATGTAGCTGTACTCGGCCTGGACCACTTGACGTCGGAAGCTGCCAGGGCTGCATTCCCAGACACCAACAGAACCACGGGCGTCCGGCAGCTCCAGGTGCGCAGCGATGCGTGCTTGTGCTACGAGCTCCTGCTCCGAACTGCCGAGAGTAATAGCTTCGCCGAAGGTCAGCGGCGCACTGGCAGGGATACGAACAATCGACATGGTTTACTTCCTCAGGCTTTGTCTTCGAGTCCAGCCGGTGCAAAGCGAGCCAGGAAAAGATCGAGGGCGGCTGGAGTGTTACCGGCTAGTTCCGAGCGTTCTTTGCGCATTACGGCGTTGCGCACAAGAGAGCCGCCCCAATAACGAATCGGCTCAGGCGGGAACGTGCGGCAGCTACGCTCCACCAGCGAGCAGGAGCTCCAGAAATCCGTGCGCCCCAGGGTCAAACTGGCGAGAATGCGTCCGCCCACTCGACTCGGGCCGACCCCGTTGCCGCTCCAGCCGATGCCATAATGTATGTTCTCTTGGCTATTGAGCCGACCGAACACCGGCAGGCTGTCGTAGGTTCGGTCAATCGGGCCAGACCACTGCGCGGCGATGCATGCATCGTCGAGCATGGGATAGGTACGGCGTAGGTCCGCTTCGACGAGTGCCAAACTCTGCATATCCTCGCTGAACACATCGCCGATTTTCGAACCGAAGCTCAAGGCGCCTGTGCCTTTACCAAAGACGATGCGGCCGTCGCGCGTGGTGCGGTAATAATCCACCATCAATTGCGAGTCGGTTACGGCTTCGCCTCCGGTCCAGCCGATTTGCTTGAGGTGTTGTGGGATAGCCTCGGTGGTCACGATAGAGCTGTTGACCGGCACGATCACTTTCGCCAGAGCTGGTATTGTTGCTGCCCAAGCATTGACCGCAAGCACGACCGAACGGGCACGAATAGCGGCATGAGCGGTTTTTACCAAGGCTGGTTGACCCGGCTCGATGTCGGTCACCCCCGTCCCTTCATGAATCTCGACGCCATTGGCCAACGCAACCTGCCGCATACCCTCAACCAGTAACGCGGGCTGCACGGTGGCATTACTACGCTCGAATACACCTGCTAGGTGTACCGCCGAACCGGTGCGTCGCGCCACCTCGCGGGGATCCAGACGCTCGAATGGACGTACGCCGAGGCGCTCGCAGGCGGCAAGGGTGCCGTTCCATGTGTCGACGTGTTGTTGGGTCGTTGCGGTCCATAGCCAGCCGCTCTGCTGGAAATGGGCATCAATACCATATCGCTCACAAAATTCGCCCAGTTCCGTGATTGCTTGCTCGGCACTACGCCCCAGGAAGAGGGCTTGCTCGTCATTACAGAAGCCGCGCAGGGTGCCAATCTTCGGCCACCAAGACATGACAAAACCACCGTTGCGACCTGAGGCGCCCCCCCCGCAGACGTGCTGTTCAAGTAGCATCACGCGGGCGTCCGGCTCATGTTCCTTGATCGTTATCGCAGTCCAGAGCCCAACAAACCCGCCACCAATTATGGCAACGTCAACGGCATGCTCGCCCTTAAGAGGCAGCGTTGCGCCGTCGGTCAAGGCAGTCGCTGCCATCCAGTGGCTTGGTTTCAAGGGCGGGGTAATATTTAGCTTCATTCTGAGCCCTGGTCAGTGGAATTTGGGCCAGTTTCGATGAGCTTGAGCAGGGCGACAATTAGACTCAATTAGGAAAACACGTTAGACGCTCATACGATCGTACAAGTGAATCGTTTTGCTTTTGCAGAGTTGATGAAGGAGCGGTTTGACCGTTGACGGCTTTTGCATAGAAGCGCGCACTTCCGTTGTTAGTCAGGTTTTCCCCAGAGCCTGGATCGATGGCTGCCCTCGCATCGACCGCGTGGGAGGGGATTCCAAATCCGGAATATCCGATCAGGAGCAGCCAGCCCTATTGTATGTGTATGCCTGAAATGCACCAGAGCCAGCAACAAGCCAAGCGGATGGGTTTGTGATCTTACCTCAGCGGCCAATAAGGCCTGGTCGACATCCAAACCGCAACCTCTACTGTTGACGCACGAGCTTGCAAAGTAATGGCGGAATCCACGGCCCGCCGCCACGTGCGGTCAATCTCCGAGATAGGATATCGATCAACACATAATTTTAACTGGTATCCGGTGGCAAGACGTTAAGGGATATCGACAATTAGGGGGCAGACTCTATGAGTCTACCAGTCATGGTTGCCAACAGAGTCGCCGAGAGGTTTGAGCTAATACTTATTGGTCGCCTGGACTTGCGACCCGGCAGAGGCGAGTCATCAGTAGAAATATCGAATAATCGCGACCTCCATGTTTCAAGCTGACGCCCACTGCAGCCAGGACGGCCTCCAGCTGAGTTGGGAGCCCCATATCGCGGAAGCCTCAAGCGGCGCTCACTCTTCCAATAACACATTTTACTGAGAGACTTAAGACAAACTTAACAAAAGCAGTCGCAATATCCATAGCTTCAGCATGAGTGACCAGGCGTTACGATATCAAAGCGATATCACACAGAGTTTGATGTCGAGCCATCATCGCAGCGCCATGGAATCGATCATTTGTTGACGATTTCTCATGCCCTACCCCTCCTCGTACCGTTACGCTGAATGAGATGGCAAGATTGGCCATCGTGGGGTGATTGGTGAGATTTAGGAATTCTCTGAACAATTCAGTAGACGCACTGAACTTTGTCGATCCTTGATTCGAGCTACCTATCAGCCAGATGGGCTTTTTCGGCTTTGAATACGCCGGCAAGCGTAAGCAGCCCCCGGGAACGCTTCCTTGCCGAGATGGATCAGGACGTGCTCTAGATCGATTTGCGGTCATCAATGGCTACTTGCAGGAGAGAGGTCTGTCGCCGCGTGAGGGCACGATCGTCGATGCCACCGTTATTCATACCGCAGTTTGACCGAGAACGAAGATGGACAGCGCGATCCCGAAATGCATCAGACCAAGAAAAGTAACCAGCATTTCTTGGGGCTGAAGGCTCATATCGGCACCGATCCCGAGTCGAGACTGACTAATCACGTTTCATGGCGCGGCGGACAATAATGGCCGATGCACAGCACAGCACGTATTTCATGCTAAATAAACGCAGCGTGCTCTACAAGGCCAAGCGCAAGCTCGAGCACTGAAAAGCTCAGACAAGGGCCGCAGTCGAGCATCCGCTCGGGTGATCAAGCGTCATTTCGGCTACGTGAACGCGCGCTGTCGTGGGCTGATGAACGACACAGCGCAGCTGTCCACGCTGTTCGCCCAGTCAAATCTGTGGATGGCTCGAAAACAGCTCACGGGCATGGGTGAGTGAGGCTCCTGGCGCCAAAGGGCGGGCGCAAACTTCTTCCCTGTACTAATCATGGTGCGTTTTTCAGCGAATAACGTGGTTTGCTGGGTGATTCTTCAACTTGCCGATAAAATGTGCCAAGTTGATTGGCGCATCTCTAGGTGCATTAATTGAACAAGATGCATTACACGGAGGCCTGTTGCAGAATATGCTGAGAGTTTTTCTTGACAAAACCGTTTTTTTGGCAAAATGGTCCTAAACACCTGTATACAAGCAAACGCTAATTTACCGTATTAAAGCGATCAAGGTGCGTTCGCTAGATGTAACAGTGGACGTCGCAATTCTTTGGAGAGCCATAAGCGCGGCAGAAACTGGAGTGGTTTTGTTTGAGCGAATGAAAGCCTGACTTACCCGCCAAGTCTGAACGGATAGATACGACTTCCGTGGTTACATAATAGACGGATCGATGACACTCGCTCGCTGGTCGATACGGTAGCTTATTTTTCTTGATAAAAGCGACCTTGCCAAGCGCGCCGATTTATTACGCGCTTAAGCGGGCATAAGTAGATATTTTTTATCCAAAAAGCAACTTCCAAGACCAACACCGTAAAACAAAGGAAATCTTTCAATCTATAACAGCCTACAACAGGACAAGTATCAAATTAAAAATGCCATTAGATATCAAAGCATGCGTTTATTATAAGTATTTCGGTACTCCATCGGCGTTAATCCAGTCCAGCGACGGAACGCCCGACTGAATGCGCTTAGTTGAGAGTAACCAAGCTCAGAAGCTATATCTGTAAGGTTTTTTTCGCTATTCTTAAGATGATCAATAGCCGTGTTTCTCCGTATATCGTCAACAAGGTGCAGGAAATCGACACCCTCCTCTCTGCAGCGGCGCTGTAGCGTTCTCTCACTCATATGCATAGCGTCCGCCACCTCTGCCAATGTCGGCACCCCGTCAGCCAGCTTGCGCCCGACGATATGTGATACCCTGACAATTACGCTGCGTTCCACCCGGCGCTCCAATAGCCTTTCCTTTAAATATTGCATAGAAAGGCGATACAATCTGGGATCGGCATCAACGATTGGAATGGCCAACACCGAACGGCTAAACATGATCGAATTTATAGATTGTTGGAATTTGGGAGCTACACCAAAAACCTCTTTATATAGTTTCGCCCCAGCAGATCCGGAGTGTTCAAATCGGACCTGTTTCGCTTTTATTTCCATGCCTGTTGCTTCACGAAGCATTATAATAATTGCCGTTATAGAAAACTCAGAATCTTGCCGACGATACCCTATAGAAGAGTCGATCAAACGATAGCTAAGCCCAATAGCGTCACTTGTCTCGACGAACCTTTCTTCTACAGCTTGGGAGAAAACATTGACAAAACCAGCCATAACGTTCAGAAAAGTCGCTACATCTGGAGCATTGCGAACCGCGTGGCCAAATATCCCCCAGTTACGTGACCGAAGCTTCATTGCCATATGTATGCCAATAAAATCATCTTGCTCTTTGGAAATCAGCTCTAATAATTCGACGAATTTTCGATCCGGTATTTCCATATCCGGATCTGCCAATATTGATTTTTCGAGACCGACCCGTTCAAGATAAGGCTCAATGAGCTCTTGAAAAGGACTGAGTACTGTCTCCGCGATCTGGGTTGTGTCTCTTCCACTCATTTGGCTGCTCCGAATTCTTGTTATTTTTAGATGTATCGTGACTGACGTTTATACGATTAAGTCCATTGAGTATTTTTTCTCAGACGAGAATATTGGTGCCAGGCCGACCTACGCGAGGGGCCAAAATCCTCCCCCAAGCTGGCGAGCTCTCTGCTTCAGCAGCTAACGTCGTGAATTCCGCTCTAGCGCTTCCATGGGCGTCATTTCGCAACGCTCGCATCACCTGTGAGATAATGCGCCACAGATCACAGTGTTATCAATACCTTAGTAAATTCAACATCCTAGATGATGCCAGCGGCTAATTGCACCTCGTGACGCATCAAACCAGCCCGAATGCATCGAACCAGTTTTCTGGTGCCTCACTGAATGTTGACAATCAACATCCCTCAGCCTCAAAACTCAATGCACGTCGCGGTCCTGGGACGTTCGGGAGACGAGAGGAGACTGGTGAATGACGTCACTAGACCACACAGCAATATCCCACACGAGTCCGGCCTTCAGACGTCTCACCATTCCCGGAGCCTCAGCTCATTCCGCTGTTATCTGGGACGAATGAGAAACTGGTGAGACTCGCGCCCTACCGCACGCCATACCCCCGGCTACAGCTATGCGCTCAATTGGACTCATCACTAGAGCTCTTACGCTTCCCCGAACCGGACCTGCGTGCTGCGTCCCCGCGTGGTACTGCCTCAATCTGAGAACCTCTCGCGAAAGGTCTTAGAGCCCTCCCACCTTCAAGCTAGATATCCAGCCCCGTACATTGACAGGTGATGCTCGCAACAAAAGCTTCGACGTTCGAATAACCAACAAAAGACATATCAGAACAATTGAACGAGTATAGATAGCTCGATATCCGCGAAGTATAAATAATTAATAGCCAAGAGTATCGGCAAGCTTTCTAAACATATAATCACGCCCGAGCAGTACGGGCTATGCTTTACTTTAGAGCAGTCCCCCCCCCACCGAGAGACACACTTAAATTACACATCCTGCCAGCTAATGACTTACACCCTAACAGCAACAACATTAGCCCGACAATCTATTAGCGCAAGCGTTCTGGTGAAATGCAAGATTAGAATATGCTCATACTTCCTAGTTAAACATCCTCCCCCCCCAAATCTCACCATGTCAACCGAGGGTATTTAAAACCCTAAATTTTCAATGTATAATCCCCTGATTATTTTATAATCCAGCTGGAAAATCCTATGGCAGACTCGAAATCAGCACAAAATTCCGCAGTTGGGCCTAAACTCGGTAGGCGCCGATTCTCTGAACTCGGCGAGGTCGTTAATAAAGAGCTCATCTTAAATGAGGCTGAAAAGGTTTTCGCTATGCACGGGTTCCTAGGAGCGACCCTTAAGCAAATAGCGCAAAACTCAAACGTTACTCAAGCACTAATTACTTATTACTACGGAACGAAACAGAATCTTTTTATGGAAGTATATCGACGGGGATTGTCCGATATAGACAAGAAGCGTCAGAACTACCTTGATGAACTTAAATGCCGTCCTGAAGGCTATAATACCTATGACATCGTGCGAACCTACTTAAGACCACAATTTGAACACAGGGAAGGAGGACAAGCATGGATGCATTTTGCACGCTTGCAGTCCCGGCTAGCTAGCGAACCTGAAGAGGTGGCCGTACCCTTGAGGAAAGAGCTATATGATCATACATTAAAGGCCTTCATTCATGAAATTATGGAATGTGAGGGTGAAGACGACGCAGCTGCCGTGAGTTGGGGAGCAGTATTTATGGTTTCCATGATTCTTTATATGCTGAGAGGCGTTGATCGTATTGGTGAGCTTACTGACGGACACCTTCACGCAGAATCAGAAGATGACATTGTTGAAAGAATGACGATATTTATCACGGGCGGCATCAACTCTCTCAAGCAAGCAACTCAAGACAAGTATAAATAAAATTTCACTTCAATAGATCTCCCAAGTGCCACTCAAGGGGCAGACAACTCCGCCCCCTGAAATTTACTACTCATACTGCACTCGACGCTCATATGCAATTTTTTTGGTATTTCACCCTCTCCATCTGCAAATATAACGAACTCTGCACCAACCACAAAAAATCAATGTCGCGCCGAGTCAAAAAATTTGGCGTTTGATGTCAATCCCCAGCAGAAATACTGTGTTTATGATTATAGACCGTCGCAGTGGCGGTTAAATAACTTTTAATGCAAAGGTGATTTGAATTGGATAACACGACATCTTCCGAAAGAGCAACGCTGACGCAAGCGACCCAGAGGTTTGTTGAGGCAAATAATGCCGTTAATCTCGAGGTCGTCATGGCTTTTTTTAGCGATGACGCAGTCTACGAAGATATCTATGGTGGGAGCCATATCGGTAAGGTGGAAATACGTCAGGCCTTGGCACCTTTTTTTGACGGTTCTTTCGGAAAAATTGAGTATGTAGGAGAGGATCTTTTCGTTGATGCTGATTCGAGCAAAATAATGATACGGTGGCGGTGCGATATGCATCTGAATGGAGTATCCACATCGTTGCGAGGGCTAGATCTTCTACATTTCCGTGAAGGTAAAATTATTGCGAAACTTGCTTATAGCAAGGCTAAGGAAGCGCTCTTTCAGTCTTGAGTCTGTCCTTCCCACCAGCATATATCGCTTCATACCTTGGCGTCATTTACGACTCTAGACTATTAACGGATAGAATGGGCTCCGAATACGCTCCTACTTGTGCTAGATGGCGGCACTCACCGGCTAGAAGATGAGTGCCACGCTGGTCCGACTAGGAAATAAGCTGTCAGTCTTAAGATGCTAGCGTCGGAAGACAAATGCTCACTTCTGACAGATGACCAGTTTTATTAGCGAGACTTTTCGACATGCACTGGACTAATCATTTTCTTCCTAAACCGTCCCAACTGCACAGCTGCTTGGACACATAAAAAAACCAGAAACGATGCCAGGCCGATAGTTCATATCAATATCCGCGATTTACAAATTACATCATTTTTCGTGAATTATTCCCTGATAGAAAAGCGCCCTAGTCGAGGCAATACCTCTACAACGTTTAACTATTTGAACTGCAAAGAAAGAGACAATGACGACTTAGTTACTCACTGCGATATTAGGACAGCAACCGCACGGAAGCCTTGGCCATGACCGCCAACATTTAGACTGTACCTAGCGGGGCCTGCCCTTTTTAAAAGGCTGCCCTATGTACACATCGAACGGATTCAATCCTCTTGCCAAGCTGTTCTATAGACCCATTGACGTTGCAATCCGCTGGTGCGACTTAATCGCTTTTGAAACCCAGATCCTCGGGTCCTCGTGGGAGTGCCCTGCTCTACTCGCCAAAGCTTTCCCGCAGTGGCCATGCCTACACGCTACTACTGAAAAAATTCTCGACGCGATTCGAAATCATGAGCTACGTTATGGCGCTTTAGGTACGACCGTTCCCTCAGGCACGCCAATTGATTACAAACTGCTGACCATCAGGCATTCGGACCTGAAATGGTGGATGTTCAACCACCATCCGGATCAGCGACCGTTTTTTTTATTTGGCCTCCCTACTGAGCAGGAAAATATACGCTACGAGACATACCTGACCTTGCAAGCAGATAGAGAAGCGCTAGAAGTACAATTAAAAGCAGCCGAAGCAACACTTCAGACGCTAATGAGCGAACTTCAGTCCGCAGGTATAGAACGCGAGAACCTACGCGCACTTGCTGAAAATGGAAAGCACCTCAGCGACCAAAGCAAAGCAAGCTTTCTTAACGTGATCGGAGCATTGGTAAACACGATGCTGAGCTCATCCGAGGCAGGAAGACGACATTCGATATTCGACAACCAAGCAGCCATCGTCGATTCTATAACTGCACATTACAGTGGCGTGCCAGGGTTGAGTAAGCGTTCGCTAGACGAGAAATTTGCAGCCGGCAGGCGTAGCCTTTCCCGAACATAATTTGGAGTATTGCACTGCAACCCTCTTGATTGCGTTGCAATGACATTGTTCACTTTCAGATGTTGAATTCAGGTTACTTCCCATCACGCGCCAACCAGCGCCAGGAGTGACCAGAATGTCCAGCCAAGACTCACTCGTCACTGGAACACCTCAATCGCTGATAGAGCGTCATATCATGCGGCGCGAAGAGGTCGAGCGTAGGACCGGCTTCAAACGTGCGCATATCTACAATTTGATGAAGAAAGGAGAATTCCCCCAAGCTAAACGCATCGGCATGCGTGCGGTCGGTTGGGACTCCCTAGAGATCGAACGGTGGGTAACCGAACGCCTGACACAGCAGGATTGATGTCATGCGTGTGGCATCGGTGGTTTCAACGAAAGGTGGGGTAGGCAAGACCACGGTAACCGCCAATCTTGGTGGTCTACTCGCAGATGCGGGTTTGCGCGTCCTCCTACTGGACTTGGATAGCCAGCCCACACTCTCCAGCTACTACGCATTGAGCCATACAGCTGCCGCCGGAGTGTTTGAGCTGCTCGCACTTAATCTTTCGGATCCCGCACAGGTCATCTCCACGACCGCGATTACCGGACTCGACCTGATCCATTCCAACGATGATGAGGGTCGACTATGCACATTGCTATTGCATGCTCCTGACGGACGCCTCCGGCTGCGCAACCTGCTCGATGCTTTCCGCCCCAGCTATGACCTGCTTCTGATCGATACCCAAGGCGCGCGGAGCGTGCTGTTGGAGATGGCCATACTGGCCTCTGACCTTGCCCTCTCCCCTATTACTCCTGAAATGCTCGCTGCTCGTGAACTACGCCGGGGAATTCTGAAACTGCTCAACGAACTTGAGCCCTTTCGCGACTTGGGTATCGCTCCACCTCCTCTGAGGCTTTTGCTGAATCAAGTGAACGACATCAAATCGGACACTCGCATGATCATGCGCAGCCTGCGCGAAACGTTCATAGGGACTTCAGCCATCCAGGTCCTGCAGACCGTAGTTCCCGATCGAGTGGCCTATCTGAATGCTGCCTCCCTGCGTCTACCCGTTCACCGCGTCGAAACTCGTCGCCCTATTGGCCGTCGATCTGCGTCGGCCTTGGAGACCATACAAGCCTTGGCCATAGAGTTATTTCCTGAGTGGCGCCAAGCAATCTGCTCAGTGAGTGGTCCTCAGGTGCGCTCATGACAACCCGCTCACGTCGTCATCGCTGTTGCATCAGCGTTGATCTCAAGCACTAGGCAAGGAGTTCTGTAATGCTGAATTACAGCCATCTCATCGTTCAACCGCTCGAACTATCAGAGCCACCTCCTAGCGATGAGTACTGCACCGTGGTCGTTCGTCTACGGGGTGGCCGCTCGGCTATGGGATGGTTCCTCGCAGAACTTTCACAACATTTCGAAGGATCGGGTACGGCCGAGGTCGTTGAATTCGAGATAGGTGACCACTTGCGCGGTCGGCGTTAACTGAGGTTTTTCCAATGAAGAAGCCCAGCCAAGAGGAGATCACCGACAAGCTGCAGCAGGGCCACTTCCCACAAGGGCCGAACTTGGAGCAACCGTCCGATCCGATCACCGATACCCCCATGCTGGTGACGTTAGAACAGCTAAGACCCTACGACCTCAACCCACGATTCATTCGTAATCCGATGTACGACGACATCAAGGCCTCAATCCGCGAACGAGGGTTGGATCAGCCACCGCCGATCACCCGCCGCCCGGGTGAACCGACCTTCATCATCCGCAACGGCGGCAACACCCGCCTGGCGATTCTCGGACAGCTGTGGCAAGAGACCCATGACGAACGCTTCTTTCGTATCCACTGCCTGTTTCGACCTTGGACCAATGAGGCTACCGCCCTGCTCGGCCATCTGGCTGAAAGCGACTTGCACGGCCAACTCACTTTCATCGAACGTGCCATCGCTGTCGCAAAACTCAGGGCCATGTTTGAGCTAGATGGGGCTGCACTCTCGCAGCGCGAACTGGCAAAACGCCTTGCTTCCGGGGGCTATCCGATTTCGCAATCGCATATCAGCCGGATGCTCGATACCTTGGAATATTTGCTGCCGGCTATCCCGCAAACACTGTATGCCGGATTGGGTAAATCGCAAATTGAACGCCTAATAGGTCTGCGTAGCCAGGCAGAAAAAACCTGGAATCGCTATCCGGCCAATAGCCGTGAGTTCACCGAGCTCTGGTTGGACACCCTGGCCTCTTTTGATGCCGAGCCCGAGTCATTCGACCTTGCGCAGATCCAGGACGAACTGCTCGAACGAATGAGCCAATTGCTCGGGCAGTCTTACCGCATGCTGGCTTTGGAGCTGAGCGACACCCAACGCCCTCTGCCGATACCTAGCGTTGCCGTGACCACGCAAGCAACGCACATGCCTCCATCAGGTGAAGATGGAGTTACAAAATCTCCTCTCCGTTCCGAGCTTGAACCCTCGGACCATAAGCACCAGTCGAAGACCGGCGCTGCGCCAAAACCCTCCACGCAGCCTGAGGCCAACGTCACACCAGAGCTAAACCCTCCATCGCGAGTTCAACAGATTCGTGACCAGATCAATCGCGAAACGCCCGCCGAAACAGTAAGAGAAGTCGATACTCGTGTGAGCCACGACATCTGGAGCATCGCCCCTGCGCTCGATACTCCCGAGCAACTGCGTTCAGCCATCGCTGCGCTGGCGAGGGAGATGGCAGCCTATGCCGGGCGGCCCGAGATCATCATCAATCAGCAGGACGGCTTGGGCTTCATCCTCGACATGGAGCAGGTTGATCTGACGACACCGCGCGCGACCGGTGTTCATCTACTGCTTCTGGCCCTGTTGCGTGCTCAGGATGAGGTGGACTGGGAGGACCGCAAACTGTTGCCCTCAGCCCTGTTTGGGCAACTGTTGCTGGGGGTGTATCAGTTGCCCCTGGCAGATCAACCAACCATGGATGTGGGGTTGGAACGCCTGCCGGACCATTTACTGATCAAGCTGTATCGCCTGATCCGCTTGGCCCGGCGCCTGATCGAATTAACGCTTACCGTTGAAGACGACTCACCGGAGAAGCTGCCATGAGCTTGTCGTTCAATGTACTCAATCAAGCCATGTTGACTCAGGTCCTGCATGAGCTGCGGTTGGGTAATCTGCAGCGCTGCAAAGCGTTAGGGCTGGGTGAGGATGACATCTACTTGTTGCAGTCCCTACCGCCGACCACCCTGGCGCGTCTGGCGCACGCGACCGTACCTTGGGTCGAGGTCAAGATCGACTCGCCGGTGCTGCACAGATTAATTGAGCAAGCCGATCGCGATGAACAGAATGAGCGCTTGATCAACCGAGCTCTGAAACTCGGCGCCAGCAGCACCATCATGTATCAGAACTTCGGCTTGGCCCATTCGGAAACGGCAATGCGTCGACGTCTGCTCAAGATAGAAACCCGCAAGGGACGACCGCAGAATTTGAGCGAAGCGCAAGAGCACGCACTGTGGCAACGCTGGTGTCAGCTACGAGCACAAGACCCTACCGAAGATCAGCTCGACGCCATGATGATGTTGGCTGAGGAACAACAGATCAGCTTGACCATCGTCTGGCAGCAGATCGAGCACTACAGCAAGAACACATGAACACCCGCCCGCTCAGCCGTTGGCAACGCGTCCTGCAGCAATGCGCGCAGCAATTGAGCGAACGTTGGCCCACTCGCCCTACCATCGAGAAACCTTCCAACCAAGCGCTGGAGGCTGGATTTCTGTTCAGTGGCCAATCACACGAAGTCGTACCGCGTCGTTTGCTGCTGGATAACCGTTTGACACCGTTGGAGCGCAATGCCTGGCAGATCTTTCGATTCATGTTACAAGGCCAGGGCCTGGTCACACCGCGCTATGAGGATCTGCAACCGTATCTGTCGAGTATCCCCTATGGGACCTCAGCCTCACGTGAAACCATCGCTCGCGTATTGACAATGCTCAGGCTCACTCGTTGGCTCAGCTTGGTGAGTCGCGGGCGTGACCAAGTTAGTGGACGTCTGCAAGGCTCTTTGTATGTTCTGCACGATGAACCGTTAACACTCGCCGAAGCCATGGAACTGGATCAGGACTATCTGGAGCTGGTTGGACATTGCCTTGATCATGCCACCAAGGCGGTGCGTATCGTCGCTCAGCACCTTCTGGATGAAATCAGCCTTGATACCAGTATCGACCTGAGCCAACTCCCCACCCGCCTCGACACCTGGGGTGATCGGTGGGTAGATCAGAATTCTAACTCGCAAACAAAAGGTTCGATGCACGATGCCGAACAAAGCGGCGATCACCCCGTTCGGAATCATGCAGCCCCTCGTTCGGATTCCGAACCAGGTGTAGAGGCCAATATTCCCGGCGACGTTCGGAATCCGAACGTCGCCTGTACAGTAGTAAAAGAAAGTATTTGTACAGTACCGCACGCGAGCCCGGCGGTGGATAACGTGCTCTGGCCCACTGCGCTGACCCTGAGCCCGAACGAGCGTCAAGCCATCACCGTGGCGCTCAATAAACTCAAGCTGTCAGAGAGGCAGGCGGTGCTCAACGAAGCCGGGGCACGTTGTGCTGCGGGCGGCATCCGCAAACCTGCGGCTTATCTGATGGGTCTGATTCAGCGTGCGCTAAAAGGCGACTTTCATCCGTGGGCGGGCCAGGCAGAAACGACGCCCATTGCAGCGCATCCTCAATCTGCTCCAGCGCGGACCACTCGAAAAAAAGGTGAACCCGCCTCTGCCGTTGCTCAAGCCTGCCTGGATGAACTGCGCCAACTGCGTGGGAAACGTTCTGGACGTCAGTAGATTTGATGCCACTGGCATCAAATCCAGGGAGTTCCAGAGCGCAATCCCTGTAGCGCCGTAGGCATCGGGTGAATCATCTCCCAGAAGCTCAAACCGAACAGGCAGCATTCAAGTTTTTCGCTGCCCTCAAGGCTCATCCGTCACAAGGTGCTCGCCAAGCTTATGCGAGGACTCCACCGTGGCCGATCACTACCAGCTCAACCTGGGCTCATTGCGCAGCAGCATTACGTTAACGCTGCACACCCATCACGCCGCTCGCATCTGGCAAGGCCGGACTGCACGCGAAGGTGTTCACTCGATTATGGGCATGGCCGGCTATATCAGCGTCACTAACCTGATTAAGCAAACCGCGGCACAGGACGACCCGTATGCCGACTGGGCCATGGTGCAACTCGAAGAAAAACTGCTGCAGGCCAAGGCTGGGATGCTGGAACTGACCCAACAGCTTGATCGGATCAGACAAGACCTGCCGACCCAAATCGACATGGGCGACAACCTCAACATCCACCCCGTAACCTTGCCGTTGTACATCGGCAGCCAGTTGGGCTTCCTAGCGGTGTACCTGTTGACCGACTACGACACGCTGGTGCGCCATACCCTATTGGCGCATCACACCGCTCTTATCGGTCGCACGGACATGGAAACCTGGATCGATGACGGCGCCCATCTACTGCGAAGCCTATTCGGCTTGGCGCAGCGTTACCGGCATGCCGGTGTTACGCGCGATGACATGGCAGCGAGCAACGCTCGCGCCCTGGCGGCCATCGACAAACTGGGGTTGCCCCCCATGGACATCCTCGGGGGTCATCGCCGCTCCCAGTTTGCGCCACCGATCATTCGCCGAGGTGCTGTGCCTAAGGATGACGCTGAGACTCTGGCTGAGGAGCCCAGTGGACCATCAACGACCGTGGATGAGCCTGAGGGCGACGCATGAATCTCAAGCACCCTGTTCAACCGATAGCCTTCGCAGGGCTGACATCAGATGCCTATCGACAGCTCGAACACGCAGCCTCCCTAAAAGGCCTTTTAAAACCATTTAAGGGTAAGGGGGAGTTGGAGCACCTGGCGCAAGTTGCGAGGGAAATCGAGGCGCAACTATGTCGTTTGATGGAAACCGTGGCGCAGCAGGCAGAACGCCTTCCTTACTCGCTGCTGGATTTTCGCCTGGTGTTGCAGAACACCAGCGCTGGCAGCACCTTCCTGCGCTGGCGCTCCCGTGATTTCTCCCGAATGGGCGTTGTGGTCTGGGAACAGCAACTCAGCAACAGAGCCTTGCCGCAGCTGGTACGCGAGGGCTTGCACCGATTCGAATGCGACCGCATTGTGCTGAACCTGCAGATGAGCGTGATGCATTCAATACTGCGCCAGGCCACCACCTGCGCGATCAAAATGGCCAGTGCCGACGAGCGGCTGCGCCAGTTCACTACAGCAGTGGAGGTATCACGATGAGTACTTTTTTTGTCGGCGAAGGCAACATCGGCAGTGCGCCAGAATTCCAGGAGTTTGCCTCAGGCAATGACGAGCCACGGCGTCTGCTGCGACTGAACGTGTACTTCGATAATCCCGTGCCGCGCGATGGTAGCTATGAAGATCGGGGCGGTTATTGGGCACCGGTTGAGCTCTGGCACCGCGAAGCCGAGCATTGGAGCATGCTGTATCAGAAAGGCATGCGCGTGCTGGTCGAGGGGCGTACGGTCAAGGATGAGTGGGAGGACAGTGAGGACAATGCGCGGGTGACCTTCAAGATCGAGGCTCGTCGGGTCGGTATCCTGCCTCACCGTGTACAAAATGTGGTCATGCGCGAGCGTTCCAGTGAACAGTCGGTGACTGGAAAAAACGGAGGACAAGGTACAGAGCCAGCCAGTCCACCAGCATCGAAGCCCAAGAAGCGTCGAGGGTAGCAACCTACGGATTGATGGGCTGGCATTAAAAATGCGCCTTTACGCGGGTCTGCTGTACTACGCGTACTCCCTACGCGTGAATATGCGCGTTATGCCCAGACGGCAGAGGGGCAGCAACCTCTCTTCAAGACTGTTCCACTGACTAATATGAGAAGCCTGCAATTCGGGTTTCTCATACCCCGCATTAGCTGATTCAACAACTCTGCTTCGGACCTTATCTGGAGCAGTCTTATGCGCTTATTCCTTTGCGAGAAACCCTCTCAAGGTCGAGACATCGCCAAAGTACTCGGAGCCACCCGTCGCGGCGAAGGCTGCCTGCTCGGTATCGAAACAGCCGTCACCTGGTGCATCGGCCACCTACTCGAAGCAGCCCCACCGGAAGCCTATGGCGAACAATACAAACGCTGGTCGCTGGAGCATTTGCCGATCATTCCCTTGGAGTGGAAAGTCGAGGTCAAGCCCAAAACTGCTACCCAATTCAAAGTCATCAAGCGCCTCCTAAAAGAAGCTTCCACCGTAGTGATCGCGACCGATGCTGATCGCGAAGGTGAGATGATCGCTCGCGAACTGCTGGAGCTCTGCAAGTATCGAGGCCCCATTCAAAGGCTCTGGTTATCCGCTCTCAATGAGACCTCCATCCGCAAGGCATTGTCCTCGCTGAAACCCGACCACGAGACCTTCCCCCTATACCATTCAGCCCTTGCCCGCAGCCGCGCTGACTGGTTGATCGGCATGAACCTCAGTCGCTTGTTTACCCTTCTCGGCCGGCAAGCGGGCTACGATGGTGTGCTGTCGGTTGGACGGGTCCAGACACCGACATTACGTCTGGTGGTTGATCGGGATCGCGCAATTGCCAGCTTCATCCCCGTGCCTTACTGGCAGGTGGAGGTGCAGCTATCGTCGAGAGAGCAGCAGTTCCTTGCGTCGTGGTTACCACCAAGCTCGGGGCGGGATGAGGCAGGTCGTTGCCTGCAACAAGGGCTTGCCGTTAAGGCAGTCCAGGCGATCAAAGCAGGCAAAGTTGCCACGGTGCTCTCACTGCAGACTGAGCAGCTTCGCGAAGCGCCGCCCCTACCCTTTGACTTGAGCACGCTGCAAGAAGTCTGCTCACGCAAGCTGGGGCTCGGCGTCCAAGAGGTGCTGAATATCGCCCAGGCCCTGTACGAAACACACAAGGCCACCACCTATCCGCGCAGTGATTGCCGCTATCTGCCAGAGAGTATGTTCAACGAGGTGCCCGCGGTGCTCGATGCCTTGCTCAAAACAGATCCCGCACTGCAACCCGCCTTAGACAAACTCAATCGATCATTGCGTTCACGGGTGTGGGACGATGCCAAGGTCACTGCGCATCACGGCATCATCCCTACCACCGCCCCCACGAATCTTGCGCGGATGTCCGAACCGGAGCGCAACGTCTACGAACTGATTCGCAGCCATTACCTAGCGCAATTCCTTCCTCACCATGAATTTGATCGCACCGAAGTCGAATTGGCGTGCGGCGGACAGCGGTTGACCACCGTGGGCAAGCAGATCCTGGTCCAGGGTTGGAAGAGCCTGCTCTACGACACCACAGAGGATGAAGAATCCGCTCAAAAGTCCCAGGTACTACCGGTTCTGCAACAGGGCACGCCGTGCAACGTGATAGACGCTGGACTCAAGGCCATGCGCACCGCGGCTCCCAAACCACTCACCGAGGGCGGTCTGATCAAAGCCATGAAAAACGTGGCCAAACTGGTCAGCGATCCACGGCTGAAACAGAAACTTCGAGACACCACCGGTATCGGTACCGAAGCCACGCGGGCCAACATCATCAAGGGATTGATCGACCGTGGTTATTTGCTGAAGAAAAAACGCGCCTTGATGTCTTCGGCCGCGGCTCATACGCTGATCGAGGCGGTGCCTGCAGCGGTCGCAGATCCGGGAATGACGGCGATTTGGGAGCAGGCCCTGGACGAAATCGAAGCCGGACGCCTACCTCTTGATGCGTTCGTCGCCAAGCAAGCGAACTGGATTGCGCAGCTGGTCGAGCATTGTGGAACGCTTAGACTGGTAGTGCCTACGGACAACGGGCCAGCCTGCCCAATGTGCAACGACACGATGCGCAAGCGTAAGGGGAAGTCCGGACCGTTCTGTTCTTGCGCCCGTTATCCTAACTGCAAGGGCACCTTGCCCATCAAAAACAAGGCCCAGCGCACCTGATACTGATCCGTACGACTCTGAGATCGATGCGCGGGTTAGTGCATCATCAACGGCCGCTGGTCCTGCTCCAACTCGCTCAAGGGCTGTCCGATTTCACGGGCCAAGGCGATACCTGCCGAGATCCATATCTGCCCCAGTTCGTTGAACGCTTTCAGATGAGCAGGACTCTCATTGAGCCAGTGAACAAGACTGTCGAAGTGTTCGGGGTTGCCCGGGGAATCATGGATCTCGATGACCAGTTCCACTGCTCGATCCCAAATGGGGTCCATGACGTCCTCGCTCTCATCTTCCATGCTCAACCAGTCCTCACCTTCATTCACACTGACCACTACGCCTCTGGAGCCCAAAGGACCAGAAACCACGTCGCGGTAAATGTCGATTTCAGTCAAAATAACAACCCATGTAGTCGATATTCAACTTTTAAGGATGTTCATGTCAACGAGTCTTTGCTCAACCATTCGGGTTGAACTGGAGAACTCATCACTTGGCACATAAGCATCCCACCCAAACCCAAATCGGGCGCATGATCGCGAAGCACCGAACCGAGCGCCATCTGACCCAGGAAGAGGTCGCTGAACGCTTGGGGATCGGCAGCGAAGCGATATCGCGCCTGGAGCGAGGGGTGGTGGAGCTGTCCGTCGCCAAACTGATGCAATTGGCGGACATCTTCGACTGTCGAATGGATGAATTGCTGACGGAGTCCAGCAGTCGCCCCAACGACCAGAGTCAGATGATCATGGGGCTGCTGAGCGGACTGAAAGAACATGATCGCGCCTTTATCCTCGCCACCGTCGAACAGTTGGCCGCTCATCTCGGAAGTAAGTGAGCATTGGCCTCTGGCTTGACGCTGTGACGCTCTTTCTGCTGTAGTCATTCGGGTTCATCGCCGTTGGCGACCCAAGACCGATTAGCTCCGGGCAGCTCGGTCGGACTCGATGAGTTCGGAGCCTTCTTCTCCGTGGATCATATTCCGCCCTCATGCGTTGCTGATCGTGGCAGCGGATGACCACTGCTGCCGCACAGCGACAGCAGTGGTCATCCGCTTCGGCGGTCGTATTCAATTCCGGAGCCCGCCGGCGAAACACTGGGCACCCTTTGTGCGCGGATGCGTGCCAGTACGTTCCGATCCAGGCCACGACAAGGGTCGGTTGGCGAATCGTTACGCAGTGAAGCAAGCTTTGCGAGGAGCTTTTCGACTGCATAAGATCGCCAAAGGTGGCTTGTCTCTTCCTCGCCTGGCGACACAGCCAGGCTTGCTCTTCATTTTTTTCATTCCAGTGATTGCCACTGTATTCCGGGTGTAAAAAATCGGGTTGCAGCGTCTTGACGCTCCCCTTTGACAGGCTTATAGAAAGGGCGTGGTCCGCTGTCGTTGACAGCCCAGCCCAGGTAGCCAGAACCTTCAAGGCTACGCCACGTTTGTGGTGGTTTACCCAAGTGCGATTAGCGTTCGGAAGCTCGCACGGTTACCGCTTCAGCGGTGATGAATGCCCACTCCCCCCCTGTCTACGGACTTTTGCCGCAGACATCCTTCTGCTGTAGCGCTGTTCACCCAGACGCATCGTCCTGTTCGTCATCGGTTTACCGATGGCGGGTCGTTCATTGCGGATCTTCACCTTACCCACCCTGACGGGGCTCACTTTCCTGTCAGGGATCGTGCGTCGCCGTTTTTTTCTTGAAACAGGAGAACCACCATGGCCCACGCCAACCACCCCCAAGAAGCGACCACTTACTTCAATCTACACACCGCCGGTATCGGCTATCTCAACCGTGTTCGTGAAGTACAGGTTCGCCGCGGACAGCCGTTCATGGCCTGTGATATTGCAGCCCTGCACGGTGCTAGCGATGCGGTGGAATACACCCGCTTCGATTGCAAGGTCGCTGGAGGCGAAGCAGAACGTTTGATTCGCCTCTACATGGACGCCGTCAACGCTGAGAAAAAGGTGTTGCTGTCGTTTCGTATCGGCGACCTGTGGATCGACCCCTTTCTCTACGAGAAGGGCACCAAACAAGGTCAACCAGGCGCCAGCCTGAAAGGTCGTTTGCTGTTCATCGACTGGATCAAAGTCAACGGCACGCTCGAGTACAAAGCGCCCGCCAGGCAGGAAGCAACAGCACCTGCTGAGCAGGCGCCTACCAATGAGTCCGCTCCAACCTCGGCTGATACCGAAGCTGAAGAGAACGAACCCGAAGCCAAACCTTCGCCACGCACGGCTCGCCGTGGCTCTACTCAAACCGCTCAGTCCGCCTGAACGGTTCGTAACGCCCTCACCAAGGCGCTCCTTTGAGCGCCTTTTTTTTAACCGACATAGGAGTCCTCTCATGGAATCCTTCTGGCTTTGCGACGAATGCTTGTTCGCTGCCGCTTATGAGGACTACGGCGCGATTTCGCTCTACTACACGGTGGATCAAATCGCTCAACGCATCGCCGCTCTCCAAGCTGGATTGGCTCGACTGATGCCCATCAGCGCCGACTTCGATGCCGAGGCCGGCTGGGGAGTCAAAGCCTTTTCCTCGCTGCCCTGCGATGGCTGCGGCTCTCCCCTACACGGTCAACGTCACCAGTTCACCAGGTTGTAAACAGCCTACAACCGCAACTTCATACCCACCGAGGGGACATCACTCCCCTTGGGTGTGAGCCCCTGAAGATCCAATTCGGAGGCACTACCATGAGCAATCAACTCACCCTGATTGACACAACTGAGCTTGAGACTGATCGGCTCGCGCAAGAAAACCGCGTGATCGATGAAGCACTGCATATTCTGGATCGTCGGTTGTTCAGTCGCGGACCCGGTCTGACCTCTCCCGACGTCGTGGCTTCGTTCCTGAAACTGCATTTAGCTCAGCAGGATCATGAAGTCTTCGGCGTGATCTTTCTTGATGCCAAGCACCGAGTGCTGACGTTCGAAGTGCTCTTTCACGGCAGCATTGATGGGGCCAGCGTATACCCCCGCCAGGTCGTTAAGCGCTCCATGGCCCATAACGCCGCAGGCGCCATTTTTGTTCACAACCACCCCTCTGGTTGCACCGAACCCAGCCAAGCAGATCGCATTCTGACCGTTCGGTTGAAGGAGGCCTTGGCGCTGATCGAAGTGCGTGTATTGGACCACTTCATCGTGGGCGAAGGTCGTCCGCTGTCCTTTGCCGAGTACGGTTGGCTTTAACCCTTACAGGCACCCTCGGGTGCCTTGTTCATTGTTAGCCTGGAGAACCTCTTATGAACCCTATCCATCAAGTCTCCGCGCTGCGGGTAGATTCAAATCCTTTTATGCGTGGCTATCACAGCCTGGCTATCGAGCGGCTGCTGCAAATCACCTATGACAACTACTGCCCACCCTGCCTTCGCCCCTTGCATCACTCACAAGCCCATCTGTCCGACGATGAACTGCAACTGTTGTCCTGCGTATTCAATGACGATTTCGCCCTGATCAGCGAAGGCCAATCCATTCCGGACGAACTGGATGACCGCTGCCAGTCTATCGGACAGGTCCGCCAAGTCATCTACTCGGTGATCGGTGAAAGACTCAGCCAGAAGCACCATGTCGGTGACCTGTACTCTCTGGAAGAAGCTCAAACCGTGATCCGTCACTTGAGCTTCGAAACCGGGCACTACAGTCGGTCCTGGGAGATCAGTACGGCCCATCTTCCCGCAGAGGCGATGTCTTATCTGCAGGAACGGGTGTCCAACGAGCCCAAGCTAACGGGGCTGTTTTTCGAGCTGTTCACATTGCCAGACTGCGACGGCATCGGATGCAAGCTGATCGGCACACCCTGGACCGATGAGCACCTGTTGAAAATCGACAGCGGTTCTTACTTGTCCCTCAGACAACAACAACTCGATGCCGGTACGCCAGAAGCCTTGGTCAAGGTGTTGTACCTGGCGGCGTTGGCGGATGTGCGAATGTTGATCTTCGACCCCTGGGCATCCGTCTTACCCGGACTCGAGGTTTTCAACGAACAACCATGAAACGTGCCGCAGTAATACGCGGCTCCCTGAATCGCCTTTCTCACTGAATCACCCTTCCCCTCATGTCAGGTTCTGCACTGAATCTGACATGAGGATCTTTCCATGACCCGCTTTTTCACGCCGATTTGCCTGCTGGGCGCACTGAGCGCGTGTACTGCACAAGTCCCCAATACATCGCCACCCAAACCATCGACCGAGAGTGAGATGAGTCGGGGCCCATCCAAAATGGGTGCGGATGATGACGGTCATCAGGCAGAACTTCGCTATGGCCGCTATACGTTGGTGAGCACCGCAGCCACCACGGAGCAACGGGACCTTCTCGCCCAGATCATCGACGTAAACATTCCGTCGAACCTGAGTCCTTCGGTGCAGGATGCGCTGCACTATGTGCTGCTGCGCTCGGGTTATTCGCTCTGTCCTGATGCCGCGTCAATGAAAGTGCTCTTCAGCCGTCCATTGCCGGCGGCTCACTACCGACTTGGTCCGATTCCTTTGCGCGGCGCACTTCAAGTGCTGGCCGGTCCGGCCTGGCAACTCACGGTCGACGACTTCAACCGCTCAGTCTGCTTCGAGCCACAAAAAGTCGACACCCGCGCCACGCCAGTCGCCTCTACTTCGTCCCGCCAGCCGGGGACTCGCCCATGAAACCTGCAACGTTTCAAACCCTGATCGTTGGAGGGCTGTGCCTGGCTGTCGCGGGCCTGAGTGGCGGTTTATATAACCAAACTCAGCGCATGGCGGCGTTACAGGACAGTAGCGCCCAACACCAACAGATTCTAGATACCCTGCAGCATGACTCGAACGCTCTCAAGGATACGCAGGAAAAATTGCACTACACAGTGAAAGACCTGAGACAGATGGTCGATGCCGGCGAGCAACAAGCCAGTGTCCTCGACCCGATGCTGGATCAGTGGGCACAAGAAATTCAGGAACTGCGCGACGGTCTGGCCGCCCGAGCTACCGAGGCAGACATGACTGCGTTACGGGCACGCCTGGAGCAGATCGAGAAGCAGCTCCTGGACCTCAACTCCAGACCACCACTACCACCGCCACCCTCTGCTGCCAAACCGAAAAAAACCGCTCTACCCAAGCTCATCCCACTCCTGCCTCCATTTTCGGTGTTGGGTGTTGAGTCCCGCGGTGGAGAGCGCTTTCTGGCGATTACCCCGCATGACAGTCGCACTCTCGCTGATGTTCGACTGCTGCATAGCGGCGAGCAATCAAACACCTGGCGCTTGAAAGCGCTGGAACCCACCTCGGCCATTTTTGCGGTGACCGAGCATCCAGACCAAACCGTGCAGTTTCCTTGAGCAATTGGCATGAACAGAGCGCTGCTAGCAACCGTATTCTGCCTCGCGTCAATGATTGCCATTGGCTCTGCACACGGAGAAACCGCTGCGATCCACTCGCAGATTCAGGACACTCAGTCCATTCCCTTAGAGCGCTCCAGCACGGCACAGGCTGCGACCTGGGGATTGTCAGAGCAGGAGTGGTCACGCTTCGAGCAAATCCAAGCGGGCCCTCGCGGTTTCTGGAGCCCAAATCTCGATCCATTGACGGCACTCGGGGTCGAAGCCGAAACCGATCAGGAGCGCCAGCGTTATGCCGAGTTGCAAGTCACGCTGGAGGCTAAACGCGCCGAGCGCGAACTGGCCTACCAGAACGCTTATACCGCCGCCTGGGCCAAGCTGTTTCCCGGGCTGCTGCCGATCCAGGGCATGGCGTCCGTGTCCCCTGCCAGCTCACCCGTCGCACCTCGCCCAGCCTTATTCGTGGAGGACCAATGCCAACCGTGTATCGCCGAAGCGCTGCGCCTGCAAAGCAGTGACACAGCGTTCGACATCTACCTGGTGGGCAGCCAAGGCAAGGATGAACCGGTCCGCACCTGGGCGCGGCAAGCAGGCATCGACCCGACTCGGGTTCAACGCCGACAGATCACCCTGAATCATGACCGCGGCCACTGGTTCAGCCTGGGCGCGCCGGGGCCGCTGCCCGCCACGTTCCAACAGGTGAATGGACAATGGCAGCGTCTCGACTGAGTGGACTTGTCCTCATGCTGATGATGCTGTCGGCTCAGGCCGACGAGCTGCCGCCACCGGCCTACCAACTGGCAGCGCATAGCGCCGACATTCCCTCGGCGGTGCTGTTCGCCATCGCCCTGCAGGAGAGTGGTATCCGTGTCCGTGGTCGGCTGCTGCCCTGGCCCTGGACGCTGAATATCGCCGGAACACCCTACCGTTTCGCCAACCGCCAAGCGGCGTGCCACGCCTTGCTTCAGGCCCTCGTCCGACATGAGGCCAAGCGGGTCGATGTCGGGCTCGGACAAACCAACCTGGGTTACCACGGACAACGCTTTTCCAGCCCTTGCGAAGCCCTTGATCCCTACCGAAATCTCGCCGTGACCGCCGCGCTGCTACGTGAGCATCACGCCGCCACCGGTGATTGGGTATTGGCTGCCGGACGCTATCACCGCCCGGCAGGAGGTGCGCCGGCCGCGCGCTACCGCGTCGGCTTTTCCCGGCAGCTCGAACGGCTGCTGGTTTCCTTTGAACAGGTCACTCCACCATGAAACCAATCGCCCTTACCTGTTACTCCATCCTGCTCTTGGCACCTCTGGCCCAGGCGGAACTGACGACTGACGAGGACTGGCGTGGCGATTTCCCACAGCCCCATTTTCAATCGACGGGTATCCGTATAAATGACAGCGCCCCGTCTGATCGGACCAGTCCTACAGACCTGTCCACCTTTGCAGACGAGGCCTGGATACTGCCGGTCAGCAGCTCTCAATTGAGCCCAGGCCCGATCACGCCTCGCCCGCTGAACATGCCGGGCTTGCAGCCGTTCTTTCTGGTGGGCGACGATCCTCAGTCGCTGGCCTGGCTGCGTCAACGCGCTGCTGGACTGCGCGAAATGGGCGCGGCCGGCCTGGCCGTCGAAGTCGCTGATACCGCAGCCCTGTCGCGGATCAGAGCCGCGGCTCCGGGCATCACCATCTTGCCAGTCAACGGCAACGACATCGCCAGCCGTTTGCAGATCGAGCACTACCCCGTCTTGGTCACCCCCACCTCGCTGGAACAGTGAGTCCGAGCCATGGCCGAGCATGTGATGGAGTCCAAGCTCCGGCCCGCCGTGGAGCTGTACACCGTCGCGTTCTGCATCGCTGCTGCGACGCTGTGCATGTATTCGCCCTGGGCCGTGGCCCTGTCTCCCGAGATCGGCAGGTTCGCGGCGCTGGCCTATGCCTTGTTCGGCTTCATCCGGTTGCGCCAAGCCTGGGAGGTACTGCGTTATCGTCGCAATATCCGCCGGCTGCCCCGCTTCGAATTGACCAGTCGACAGATCCCTGTCAGCCGCAGGCGTCTGTTCATGGGCCGCGGCTTTCGCTGGACTCGACTGCACACCCAACGTTTAGTCGAGGCCCAAGATCCGGCCGTCGCCCGTTATGTCGACCAACCGGCCAGCTACCGTCTGGCGCGTGGGCTTGAGCGGCGTTTAGAGCATGCGCCATTTCCGCTCTCGGCCCTGGCGCGTGTCACGGCCTGGGACCATGTTTTCAATCCAGTGCGTCCGCTACCACCGGTAGGCGGTTCACCTTTGCTGCATGGCGTCGAACCGGACGAGATGGAAGTCAGCCTGCCGCTGGGCGAACGCGTGGGACATACCCTGGTGCTGGGCACCACCCGTGTCGGCAAGACGCGACTGGCTGAGGTGTACATCACCCAGGACATCCACCGCGTCGACCACGAAGTAGTGATCGTCTTCGACCCCAAGGGCGATGCCGACCTGCTCAAGCGCATGTACGTCGAAGCGCGTCGAGCCGGCCGGGAGAAAGAGTTTTATGTCTTCCATCTGGGTTGGCCGGAGATCTCGGCCCGCTACAACGCCGTGGGACGTTTCGGGCGTATTTCGGAGGTGGCATCGCGCATCGCCGGACAGCTTAGCGGCGAAGGGAACTCAGCCGCCTTCCGCGAGTTTGCCTGGCGCTTCGTCAACATCATTGCCCGCGCCCTGATCGAACTGGGTCGGCGCCCGGACTACCTGCAGATTCAACGGCATGTGGTCAACATTGACGCGCTGTTCATCGAGTACGCCCAGCAGTTTTTCGCCAAGACTGATCCGAAAGCGTGGGAGGTCATCGTCCAGATCGAGGGCAAGCTCAACGAGAAGAACACGCCGCGACATATGGTGGGACGAGAAAAACGCGTGGTGGCCATCGAACAATACCTGGCGGCGAAACGGGTATTTGATCCGGTGCTGGACGGACTGCGTTCGGCCGTACGGTATGACCGGACCTATTTCGACAAGATCGTCGCTTCGCTGCTGCCATTGCTGGAGAAACTCACCACCGGCAAGACCGCGCAATTACTGGCCCCCAACTACACCGACCTGAATGACCCGCGCCCGATCTTCGACTGGATGCAGATCATTCGAAAACGCGGCATCGTCTATGTTGGTCTGGATGCCCTGACCGATGCCGAGGTCGCCGCTGCGGTGGGCAACTCGATGTTTGCCGATCTGGTCTCGGTTGCCGGGCATATCTACAAACATGGCATTGATCAGGGGCTACCGGCAGAGAGTAGTAGTACAGAAAAACTGCCCATCAACCTGCACGCTGATGAGTTCAACGAGTTGATGGGCGATGAGTTCATACCGCTGATCAACAAGGGCGGCGGCGCTGGCATCCAGGTGACAGCCTATACCCAGACCCTCAGTGACATCGAAGCGCGCATTGGTAACCGTGCCAAAGCCGGCCAGGTCATCGGCAACTTCAACACCCTACAGATGCTTCGCGTGCGTGAGACCGCCACCGCCGAGCTGCTCACCCAGCAGTTGCCCAAGGTCAATGTGCTGACCAAAACCCTGGTCTCGGGCGCCACCGACACCTCCGATCCTGAGGCCACTACGGACTTCACCTCGTCCTCGCAGGATCGTGTCAGCAGCACCAGCGTACCGTTGATCGAGCCTGCCCACATCGTCAGCTTGCCCAAGGGACAAATGTTCTCCTTTCAAGCCGGCGGCCAACTCTGGAAGGTGCGAATGCCGTTGCCTAAACCCTCCAATGACGATGCCATGCCCAAGGACCTGCAGGAGCTCACCCAGCGGATGCGGGCAGCCTACAACGAGAACGCGGGGCAATGGTGGAGTGCGAGCGGGGGTGGCCCAACCATTGTGTTCAATCTGGATCAGGTGGGGTAGCCCTACTCTGCCGGCGGTTTCAGACTCGAGAGAGCACATTTAGAAGGCACTCTGACAACGTTAGTCCTGCCGTGCGCGACGGAGCGAAAGATGGCGACTTCTACACAAAATACGCCTCCACAACCGATGCAGCGCCCAGGATTGATCGTCTCGGCGATCAGCCTGGTCCTGCGCATCATTGGATTATTGATCGCCTCGCTCCTGTTCTCGATCCTGGTCGAGTTCGCTGGCTTGCTGCTGTTCTGGGGTGACCAGGGCTGGCGACACAGTCAGACCATGTTGACCAATGAACTGGGCTGGCTCAGCGAGAACTTTAAATCGTCACTCATCATTCAACAGCCCGGGCAAACCACTGCCCAGTGGCTGGATTTTCTCAATCAGTGGTTGTTGGTCAAGACCGGCTTTGCGGACTTTGCCCTGCTGGCACGGGTATCGAGTCAGGGCAACGGTATATGGAGTTGGATCAACCAGCTCTACGTGAGCATCGAGGATTTTGTCTTGGCGGCGGTGTATGTCACCTTTACCTTCGTCGTGCGCCTGACCATCCTGGCTCTGGCTACACCGCTATTTCTGCTGGCCATGTTCACCGGTTTTGTGGATGGTTTGATACGCCGCGACCTGCGCAAGTTTGGCGCGGGCCGGGAAAGCAGCTTTGTTTATCACCGCGCCAAACGAGCAGTGATGCCACTGCTGATAGTGCCCTGGATCATTTACCTGTCCTTACCCTTTTCGCTCAATCCAATGGCCGTATTTTTACCTTGCGCCGCGATGCTTGGTATGGTGATGGCGATCACAGCAGCGACTTTTAAGAAGTACCTTTGAACTGCCGAGCTTGAAAATTGAGTATCACTTGTTTACGGATGTGCTCGCCAACCGATGCATCACCTGTGATCTTCGTTTCTCCTGGACGTCAACCGATGACACTAATCCATCGCTCGCTGAGGGCACGCGCTAGCGTCTGATGAATCAACTGAAAGCATCACGTGAGGCCGTCAAGGATGCGAAGGTACGATACCGTCAAATCAAAATTGCAAGGTCCAGTGTTCACTCGGACAAGGTAGCCCTTGAAAAAAGGTGGCCGGCCCGGTGAAATGGCGAGCATCTGATTTTTATTCAACGCAGAGTCGTCGATGCCGCCTGTGCAGAGTGGTATATGAAAACAGTGACGGGATTTGCGCTTTCTAAGACCCGAAATATCGGCAGGTGCGCGCTCGGAGATCCGAAAGTCGCGGCTCGGTTGCCATTCCCGCCGCCCTTACTCTGCAATTGACATAAAGCTTTTAACCCGGCTACAAACCAATATACCTAGGGACGCTCATGTCGCTCAAAACAGCATTTGCTTCGGTACTCAAAGCAACCCGCACGGCTCGCGGGCTTTCCCAGAAAAATCTTGCCGAAGTAAGTAGCCGGACGTACATCTCGAAATTGGAGCGCGCCCAGTGCAGCCCCACTCTAGAGATGATGAGCGCTTTGAGCGTACCGCTGAATTTGAGTCCTCTGACGTTGATTGCTATGACCATGAGTGTTGAAACAGGCCATTCCGTCGCATCGATCGTGAATCGTATTGAGGACGATCTAGCTGAACTCGCCCAAGCAGGCATTAACGAAGGTTTACAGGTGCTGGCACCAGCGAAGCCCCATAAAACCAAGGCTTTCTCTCTGCAGGGTAGGCAACCAATGAAATCTCACAAGCAAACTGAATTTTTATTTCTCGAGTAAGCAACTAAAACGATTCGCGGAAGGTGAGCTCACACTCCACGCGCCTAACCCTATTCTCAAAAACTAGCTGGAACCCAAATTCAGAGCTTGAACACTCCGTGTGTGCTGCTACAGAAGTAAACCTGGTTAAAATTCCAACGTCGTCCCCCTCAGCAAAACGATAACTTTCGCCTCAGTTTTTTTGCAGTTATTTTGCTCCCCTTTCTCGATTCTGCCCCTAATGCACTTAGGGCCATAATCATGCCTGCTTCTATTATTCAATGTCTGTTACTCCTCTCGTTGGCCGTCTTTAGTGGCATCAGCTTTGCCGCATCTGCTCATGAGCAAAATCAGCTCAACCTAGTCCAACAGCAGCTTGACACTATCGAACGTCTTGCCACTCGCGCCGAAACAAACCGTACATCAGAACCCAACGAGCGCTACCGCTTCGATTATCCCCGCTTGACCCAGGACATCCAGCGCATTCGCCGAGGGGTACAGGGTTACCTGTCCCCCTCCCGCGCTCAACCCCGCGACCCCGGCGAGCTGACCGGCGATTACCGTCTCGACGCTCCGCCCGCGGAGCCCTCGCCATGAGCATGACTGACGCCCAGTCCTCAGCTTTCCAAAACGCCTCCGGTTTCTCGGCACAGAACAGTTCGACGCTGTGGCTGTCCCTGGTTCTGGTCCTGGCGTTGCTCTGGTGTGCCTGGGTGATGTGGACCGCTTACCGGGGTTGGGCGGTCGGCAGCGTGCGCTTCGGCGCATTTGGCGGGAGTACCGCACGGGTACTGCTCGTCTTGCTGATTTTGATGTTTTTCACCTTGTCCTAACCCAGGAGATCGCCGTCATGCTCAAGTGCCTTGTCCCTCTGATACACAATCTGCGTGATCGCACCAACCAGCGCTTGATCGGTCTGCTGCTGGTGCTTGGTCCCAGCCTGGCTTTTGCCGAACTTCCGACCATGGAGGCCCCTTCGCGTGGCGAAGGCTCCGGTTTGATCGAAACCATCAAAAACTACGCCTACGACGGCGGCATTCTGCTCGGCCTGCTGATCGCCCTACTCGCCTTTTTGGGCGTGGCCTGGCATTCGCTCACCGTGTATGCCGACGTGCAAAACCAGCGCAAAACCTGGAAGGATCTCGGCGCGGTGGTGGGTATCGGCGCCCTGCTGGTGGTAATCATCATCTGGTTCCTGACCAAGGCTGCTGCGATTTTGTGAGGTCGACATGAACGACACAATCGAACATCTTGCCGACGGCACCTTGGTCTTTCTGCCGGAGCGACTCAATCGTGATCCCGCCGTATTGCGGGGGTTAACCAATGATGAGATGTGGATAGCGCTTGGCACCGGCGCCGTCATTGGCCTGCTGCTGGGCGTGCCTCTGGCGATCGCCACCGCGTCCATTGCGGTGGCGCCGACCGGCATGATCGTGGGTATGGCGTTGGTATTATTTGCCGGCGGCACGCTTTTGCGTCGAGCCAAACGGGCTCGCCCCGAGACCTGGTTGTACCGCAAGCTCGAATGGGTACTTGCCAGCCATTGGCGCCTTGGTCGCGGACGTTTGATTCTCCACTCCGGCGCCTGGACGGTTCGCCGTTCGCGTCGACTGCGCCCTGCCCTGTCTCGGTGGCAGCCATGAGCCGTTTTCGGAACAAGGTCGATGCCCAACAGGCGCATATCTTCAGCCTACGCCTGGCGGTAATAATCCTGACCCTGCTCTGTGCCGGACTCTGGTACGGCTGGCGCTCGGCACCGACCGATCTGACCGTGCATGTACCACCGGATCTGCGCTCGGGCAGCACGCGCAAGTGGTGGGATATTCCCTCGGAGAATGTCTATGCCTTTGCCCTGTACATCTTCGGTCAACTCAACCGCTGGCCCTCGGATGGCGAGCAGGACTATCGCCGCGCCATCTATGGCTTGCAGTCCTACCTGACACCCGCCTGCAAGGCCTTCCTCGAGGGCGACTACGAGTACCGCAAGGCCGCCGGCGAACTGCGCCAGCGGGTGCGTGGCGTCTACGAAATTCTGGGCCGAGGCTACAGCGAAGATCCGGAACTCCGGGTCAAGCAACTCGATCGCGACAGCTGGCTGGTCAAGCTCGACCTCAACGCCGATGAGTATTACGCCGCGGAACCAGTGAAGCGGGTGGTGGTGCGTTATCCCTTGCGCGTGGTGCGTTTTGATCTGGACCCCGAACGCAATAAGTGGGGGCTGGCGCTGGATTGTTATCAGGGCACGCCGCAAAAAATCTCCCTGCCTGGAGGTGAGCCATGAAGCGGATGTCTACCCTGGGACTCACTGTCTCCCTGATGCTAGGGGGAGCTGCAGCGCAGGCTGTCGAGCTGATGCACTGGGAGCGCCTACCCCTCGCGGTCCCACTGGTGATCAATCAGGAGCGGGTGGTCTTTGTCGATGAGGATGTTCGCGTCGGCGTGCCCTCAACCCTGACGGACAAGCTGCGCGTGCAATCAACCGGCGGCACGCTGTACCTGCGCGCATCAGAAACCATTGCCCCGACCCGACTGCAACTGCAATCGGTCACGACGGGCGAGATCATCCTGCTGGATATCGCGACCACACCTGGTGATCAACCACTGGAACCCGTGCGTATTCTCAAGAATGCTCAGGTGCAGGCTACCGAGGCTGAAACCAGCACCGCCCCTGTTCCAGAACGTACGCCGATCCCGGTCGCGTTGACGCGCTACGCCGCACAGAGTCTGTACGCGCCGCTGCGTACCGTGGAGTCCCTACCCGGTGTACGCCGCGTCCCGCTCAAGCTGCGCACCGAGCTGCCGAGCCTGCTGCCGACCGAGAATGTGTCCAGCACACCCATCGCCGCCTGGCGACTCGGTGATTACTGGGTGACGGCGGTGAAGTTGCGCAATCGTGGTTCAGAGGCGATGCAACTCGATCCACGCCGACTTCAGGCCAAGCTATTTGCCGCGGCCTTCCAGCATGCTTTCCTCGGGCCTGTCGGCAGTGCGGAAGACACCACGCTCGCCTACCTCGTCACCCGCGGTGCCGGCCTCGAACACGCCATGCTGCTTCCGCCCGTTGCGCGAGGTGCTGACGATGAAAGCTAACGCCTTGCTCAAATGGCTGGTACCGGCTGCGCTACTGGCCGTGGTGTTGATCATCCTGAAAACCTGGGTCGCGGGGGGCAGTAGTTCCTCTCCAGAGAAGCCGGTCGATCAGGGCAACCTTCAGTTATCCGCCGAGCAAGCCAAGTCGCTCGGCATTGCGGGCGATACCCCGCGCGACACCGTCGCCACCCTGGTCGGTCAGGTGAAGGCCATGCGCAGCGACATGCTCGGTTTGAAGAAACACAACGATTCACTGCAGACGGAGAACACCCGCCTGCGCGAGCGGGAAAACAGTGTCGATTCGCGTATCCAGACGGCGCTTGCCAGCGTGACCCAGCAGGTAGACGAAGGCCGCCGACAAGCCAACGAGGCCCGACTCAAAGCGGAACAAGACAGTCGTCAGGCTCGCGGTCTGCTGACGCAATTGCAGGAGCAGTTGTCAGGGCTGACCGGCAAAGGCAAGGATATGCCGATCGGATTGGGGCTTGAGCCGGGCGACGGGGCTCAGTTCGAAGGGCAGCATTCGGCCAATGATCCACTGCAGTGGATTGAGCCCTCGGATGCGCCGACCACCGACGCCCGAGGCAAAACCAAGACTTCCTCCGCGCTGAGTCTGCCTACCACTTTCAACTCACTGGAGGGCCTAAAAGAAAACGCTATTGATCGCAGCCAGAAACAGCTACGGGCAGTCACCGAGGGTGAGCGCGACCTGACACGATCCGCTGATCGTACCGAAGGGGCGAAGCCGGTCTACACCATTCCCGAAAACGCCACGCTGATGGGCTCGGTCGCGATGACCGCGCTGATCGGCCGCGTCCCAGTAGACGGCACGGTGAATGATCCCTATCCCTTCAAGGTGCTGGTCGGCCCCGAGAACCTGACCGCCAACGGTATCGACCTGCCGGACGTTGCGGGGGCTGTGATAAGCGGCACGGCATCCGGTGACTGGACCCTGTCTTGCGTTCGCGGACAGGTCGAGTCAATCACCTTTGTGTTTACCGATGGCACCATCCGCACGGTGCCGCAGCCAAAGGCGGTAGCCAGTCGCAATGCCTCCGCCACCCAGAGTTCGAACACCGACAAGATCCGTGGCGGACTCGGTTACCTGTCCGATCCGTATGGCATCCCGTGCATTGCCGGCGAGCGCCGCTCGAACGCCCAGCAGTACCTCGGCAGCCAGAGCCTGATCACCGCGGCGGGCGCCGGTGTCGCCGCTCTGCTCGGGGATGAGCGCAACAACAGCAGCGTGATCAGTTCGGGCGGCAGTACGCTCGGGGTCACCAGCAGCAGTGGCAACAGTGCACTGAACTCAATGCTCAGCGGTGGAGTCAGCGACATCCGCGAGTGGATCAACAAACTGTATGGCGAAGCCTTTGCGGCCGTGTACGTGCCACCAGCCGCCCAAGTCGCACTGCACCTCGACCATGAGATCACCATCGACTACGAGCCCAAGGGCCGGAGCGTTCGCCATGAAAAAGACCCTGCCTCCCTGCCTGATCTGGATTAGCCTGCTCTGCCTAGTCCTGGCAGGGTGTTCCACCGACAAGGACACATTGCTGCCCCATGGCGAGCAAACCATGCTGGACATCTGGAACGGCGTCGGTTCGCAAGGCACTCAGCAGCAATTGCTGGATGCTCGGCAGCAGCTTCGCCGCTCGCTGGCTCGGGCAGATTTCTCCGCGTCTCGCCAGGAACCGTACACGCGCACAGCGGCGAACGAGATCCGCAACCTGTTCCCTCGCCTGCCCAACCCCGATCTGGTGCTGTACGTGTACCCGCACCTGAGTGGAACCGAGCAGGCACCGATTCCGGGGTACTCGACCGTGTTTCCGTTCTACCAACGTGTGCAGTACGCATTGCCGGGTGAACGTCAGGAAGACTTGTAGTGCGTAGCGGCGATTCGGGCAATCGCACTCCCACATGGAAAGCCTGGCGCAACCCATTACGTCCTCGTGCCACCTTAGCCGATGACGCCGCACTGTATGCGCACAACCCTAGCTTCACCGATCACCTGCCGTGGGTCGAATACCTCAACATCGAGCAGTGTTTTCTGCTCGATGACAATCGCTCGGTCGGTGCGGTGTTCGAGTTGCTGCCCATCGGCACCGAAGGGCGCGAACCCGATTGGCTGATGGCGGCCCGCGATGCCCTTGAGGACGCCCTGCAGGACAGTTTTGATGAACTGGATCAAGCGCCTTGGGTGGCGCAGTTTTTCTGCCAGGACGACAACGACTTCAGCCCCTACCTGACCCGGCTTACCGATTATATTCAGGACAGCGCGCGAGGCACGGTCTTCACCGAGGCCTATTTGGAGCTCAGCCGCCGTCATCTGAAGGCCATCGCCAAGCCCGGTGGTCTGTTTGAAGATAAGGTGGTGACGGGCCTACCTTGGCGCGGTAACAACCGGCGGGTGCGCCTGGTGGTCTATCGCTGGCTTGAGTCTGACGCTGAGGAGACAGGCCTCACTCCAGTGCAATCCCTGCAACAGGCTTGCGAACGTATCGCGGCTTCGTTGCAAGCGTGCGGGGTGCAATCGACGCGAGTCGATGGCCGAGGTTTATATGCCTGGTTGTTACCCTGGTTCAATCCAGCCCCCAGGCTCACCGATGAAGCGCCCGAGGAGTTCTATCAACGCGTGGCCTATCCGGAGTCGGGCGACGGTGAGTCGCTGGAACTGCCCTTCGATCATGACTTTGCCGAGCGACTGTTCTTCAACGAGCCGCGTTCGGATGTGCAGCACGGACTCTGGTTTTTTGATGGTCAACCCCATCGGATCATGGTGGTGGACAAACTGCGCCGGGCGCCCTTGATTGGTCAACTCACCGGCGAAACCCGCAAGGGTGACGCGGTGAATGCGCTGTTCGACCAGTTACCCGAAGGTACGGTGATGAGTCTGACCTTGGTGGTTAAACCGCAGGATGTACTCGAGGATCAGTTGAACCGCCTGGCCCGTAAAGCCATCGGTGAAAACCTGGCCTCGACCCAGTCCCGTCAGGATGTCGAAGAGGCTCGCGCGATCATCGGCCGCCAGCACAAGCTGTACCGCGGCACGCTGGCGTTCTACGTGCGCGGTCTCGATGAACAGCAATTGCACCAGCGCTCAGTTAGCCTGGCTAACGCACTACTGGGTGCAGGGCTGCAACCGGTACGTGAAGGCGATGAAGTCGCCGCCTGCAACAGTTACCTGCGTTGGTTACCGATGGCTTACAACCCGGCCCGCGACACGCGCAACTGGTACACGCGCCTGATGTTCGCCCAGCACCTGGCGAATCTGGTTCCGGTCTGGGGCCGCAGCACGGGCACCGGCCACCCGGGCATCACCCTGTTCAACCGTGGCGGCTCACCATTAAGCTTTGATCCGTTGTCACGCCTGGACCGGGCCATGAACGGTCATCTGCTGTTGTTCGGCCCCACCGGTGCCGGCAAGTCGGCCACCCTGGTCACCCTGCTGATGCAGGTCATGGCGGTGTACCGCCCTCGCCTGTTTATCGTCGAGGCCGGCAATTCATTCGGCTTACAGGGCGACTACTGCGCGACACAGGGCCTGTCGGTCAACAAGGTCCAATTGAAACCTGGCGCCTCGGTCAGTCTCGCGCCCTTTGCCGATGCTTGGCGCCTGGTCGAGCAGTCGGATCAGGTGGCGAGCCTGTCGATCGATGAGCTGGACGATGAGGCGGTAAGCAGTCGCGAAGACCAGCGCGATGTTCTCGGCGAACTGGAAATCACCGCCCGGTTGATGATCACCGGCGGCGAGGCCAAGGAAGAAGCGCGCCTGAACCGAGCCGACCGCAGCTTGATCCGCGAGTGCATTCTCGATGCGGCACAGACCTGTGTCGCGGCGGGCCGTCAGGTGCTGACCCGCGACGTACGCAACGCCTTGCTGCGCGTCGCCGCCGACCCGCACTTACCGGACAAACGTCGTGAGCGTGCCCAGGAAATGGGCGAGTCCATCGACCTGTTTTGCCAGGGTTTCGAGGGCGCACTGTTCGATCGCGAGGGCACGCCTTGGCCTGAGAGCGATGTAACCATTGTCGATCTGGCCACCTATGCCCGCGAAGGCTACGAGGCACAGATGTCCATCAGCTACATCAGCCTGATGAACACCGTGAACAACCTTGCCGAGCGCGACCAGTACCTGGGCCGACCGATCATCATGGTCACCGACGAGGGCCATATCATCACCAAGAACCCATTGCTGGCACCGTTCGTGGTCAAGGGCACGAAAATGTGGCGCAAGCTCGGCGCGTGGTTTTGGCTGGCCACGCAAAACCTTGCCGACTTTCCCACTGCTGCGCAGACCATGCTCAACATGATCGAATGGTGGATTTGTTTAAACATGCCGCCCGCGGAGATCGAAGAGATTGCTCGCTTCAAGAAGCTCACACCGGCACAGAAAGCCTTGTTGCTCTCCGCCAGTAAGGAGCCGGGGAAATACACTGAGGGGGTCGTGCTGTCGAAGAAGCTCGAAACGCTGTTTCGCGCTGTGCCGCCCAGTCTTTACCTCGCCCTGGCCATGACCGAGCCCGAGGAAAAAGCCGAACGCTGGACACTGATGCAGGAGAACGGTTGCTCGGAGTTGGAAGCGGCTTATCGGGTAGCTGAACGAATCGATGGAGCGCGAGGAATAGAACCCGCATAGGGACGTCTATTCCTCGCGCTCTCTAGATTGAGCGGCTGGTTATTGTGATGTTCCCCGGAGCCGCTGCTGAATCCTCAACAGGAATCCGGCTTCAAAAGCATCTTGGCAGTCACCGACAGGAAAGGTCTTGCGGGTTTGCGCTAGCTCCCACCACAGTGGAATCTCCCCAGCTGACTCAAGCCAAGCTTGGGCACTCTGCACGCCACGTTCGATCATCGGCGCAAATTCGTTGCCCCAGGGGGTCAGCAGGCTGACGCATCCATCGGCCGCTGGAATTGAAATGTAGTTGTCGTCCATATGCACCTTTTCTAATTTATTGTTAGACGCTAGATCCAGCCACGAAGGCCATCACGGACTGAATGACACTCGAAGCAGATAGCCTAAATCAATGCCAATGTAGACTATATCCCGTGGATTGAGAGTCCCTCAAGGCGCAATTTGCGCGCATGACTCAAGACTACGAACAGCTTCGTCTGCAGCTGGCGGAAAACATCCGCTGGATGCGACGCATGAAAAACCTGACCCAAGAGCAGCTGGCGCTCATGGCCGAGGTGGATCGCACCTACGTCAGTCAAATCGAACGAAGCACGGGCAATCCGTCGCTGTTGGTCCTGTGCAAGCTCGCCAACATTTTCGAAATTACCGCAGATCAGTTACTTGTGGAACCCGATATCCTGCGCAGCGCCCATCACGTCAAATAATAGTCTTACGCCTCACAAACCCGATAGACCCGCCTTCATAATTTTCACTGACAGTCTTCAGCCCCTAACCGAACCTGCCCAGGCCAATCACCGAGAGCCTGGATCATGTCGGTTGCCTGCTCGTCAATCCCGCCCACAAAGCTACGGCCCTTGGCGTTGAGCATCCTGCTGGCGTGCGGCCCCAGCGTGGCGCTGGACACCGCCAGCATCACGTCCTCCGTGCTTTCGCCAAGCTGTCTCGACTACAGGGTCATCGGCATTTGTTTCTGGCTCCTCTGCACGCCCTTCGGCTGCACAGTCAAAACCTCGACCAAGGTTCGTCATTTCATTCCGGAGCTGGTGGTCTCAAGCTACGCCACCACCGGCAATAACCCCTGGACCGAGATGGCCACCCTTTCCTCTCCCATCGACGGTGCGGAAGGGGGCGGCAACCTGATCACGCCGAACACCCACCGCGACAACCTGCCCCGCTTCAAGAACGTCGATGGCATCGGCCACCCCGGTGGCTGGATCGCCACGCAACTGGCTTCGCAATCCGGCTACGCCTGTGCCAGCGGTGCAACTGCATTCATGCCTTACTATCTGAGCACCCTGGACTCTCTGGCCTGGCGCCAGGGCATCCCGGAAAGTTTCTACCCCGAGTCGCTCATGCCGGGGATCCGTGAAGTCGGGCGTCAGACCTCGGGAAACATGTGGGGCAACGTTTATCCCCGGCAGGGCTTTCTGGTACAGCCCGACGACTTCAAAGCGGCCGCGGTCATGGCGCAACGGGCCGGCGATGTGATGACCCGCAACTGGCAGCCGCATGTGTACTTACCACTCACGCCCGCCAAACGCGACGGCTACTGGCCGCCTGGCCCGATCATTGAAAACGACGCTTCGACCCACACATGGCAATTGCTCTACCCTCAGGTTCAGCCCTCGTGCGCCCTCTTCCCCAGCGATCCGGTACAGAGCGCAGATGGCGGCTACGCCTGGTCGCTGTGGCGTCCCTATAGCTGCTGCAAACGTGAGGGGCAGACCTTTCTGTTCAGTATCGACTTCGAAGGCGGTGCATCATGATCCGGTTGCGCGCGCGACTATGGCTTGCCGTGGAGAGCCTGCTGCTCTGCGGACTGCTGACCATTGTCCTCCATGTCTACGCCGCCGAGGACGATTATCGCCTAGGTACTCAGGGCGAAGTACTCGACGACCGAGTGATGTACACCGTCGGTGGCGGCTCGGCGGTGGGCTCACCGAGCTCGCTCTACCGACCCAGCGGTCTCGGTGTCGGCGGGGCCTGGCGAGCAAACATGATGTGCGGAAACATGAGCCTCACCAATACCCTGCAAAACCAGCTGAATGGCGCCACCGAAGGCTTCCAGCAGATCATGGGCAACATCGTGCAGAACGCGACCCAAGCGGTGATGTCGCTACCAGCATTAATCATCCAGCGCGCTAACCCCGGTCTCTATGAGTTGTTGAGCAACGGGGTGATGCAGGGGCGTATTGACTTCGACCGCTCCAAGCTGACCTGCCAGGCCATGGCCGAGAAGATGGCGGACAAGGTCGGTCAAGCCGGCTGGGGCGCGCTGGCCAAGAACCAGGAGATGCAGGGCAATCTGGAGCAAACCGGCGGTGATGCGGTGGCTGCTGTGAAAAACACTGAGACCCATAACGGCAACAATGGGGTGTCCTGGGTCGGCGGCCAGAAAGCTGGAGGCAGCGGGCAGACGCCCATCCGGGTGACCTCCGACGTGGTGCATGCAGGCTACAACCTGCTGCATAACCGGACGGTGGATGACAGTACCTCAATCAGTAGCAGCGACTGCCTGGGTGGGGCTATTTGTCAGATCTGGGCCTCGCCGCAGGAGGAATCCGAATGGGCCGTTCGCGTGTTGGGCGAGAGCGAAGTCTCGACCTGCGACACCTGCGAAACCCTGCGTTCGACCGCTGGCAGCGGATTGACGCCGCTGATCCAGGAGGCCTACAGCGAACGCCTCAAGGCCCTGCAAGGGTTGCTGTCCGGCTCGCTGTCGCCTACCCCTGACAATCTGGTTAAAGCCTCGAGCCCGATGTTGCCGGTGACCCGTGGTGTGATCGAAGCCCTGCGCGACGATCCCGATCAGGACCTGTTGGCACGCCGTCTGGCCAGCGAGACGGCCTTGTCCAGCGTACTCGACAAGGCGCTCCTGCTACTGCGCACGCTGCTGGCAGGCAGTCACGAACCCAACATCGCTTCCGCCGAGCCGGCTCAGACCGCCTTGACGAAAAACATCGACGCTCTGGAGCGCGAAATCCGCCTGCTGCAGACCGAACTACAGGTACGGCAGATGCTGGCCACCAACACCGCCAGCCTGGTACTTGATCGGCATGCCGGTGGTGCCGATGCTTCGCGTACCGTCGAGCAAGGCGACCCCGAGCCCGGTCGGCTCAATGACGCTGACGCCAGGCGCAAGTGAGCCATGAAACGCTCACTGCTATTCACTTTGCTTTCGAGTCTGGGGATTGCCGCGGTGATGGTCCTGACCGCCACAGGGGTCGCCTGGATCGGCCGCACTGCGCTGGGTAGTTTCGAAGTCTGGCAGCAGGCATTCGAATCCGCACGACCTTATCTGCGGTGGTGGCGCGCCCTGCTCTACGCCGCCCTCTTTGCGCTCTGGTGGGATCTGCTTCGGCGCTACCGACATCGACCACAGGATCGACTGCGTGTGCAGCGTATCGGCACATTCGGGCTCGTGCTCTTTACCTGCGTCGAACTCACCCGACTGTGAGGTCACCACCATGCTCATGAGCACCAACAGCTACCTGGAGTTTTACCTCTCTCTGCTGGCCTGGATCATCAACAACGGCCTCTGGAGCGTTCTGTCCGACACCGGACTGTTTGCCGCGCCCTTTGGTGCAATCATCCTGCAGGAATGGTTGTCGGCCCGTCAGCAAGGTGCGGATGAGGGCAACAAGGGACTACTCTCGGTGCCGCGGATCGAGAACCGGTTGTGGCTGGCCTACATCGTCGTGTTGTTCGGCTGCGCGCCGGTCTTTCCGTTGAGCCTTACGTCAATGGCGTTCGATGATGCGGCGAGCCAGCGCTGCGGCGTCAGTGTGGCCAAGCCGGCGGAAACCGCCTGGGGGACCACTTTCAACACCATTGGTGAACGCTCCGCCAACGTGCCGATCTGGTGGTTTCTGGTGCATGCTTTGAGCAAAGGCGTGACCGCAGCGGCCACCGCCTCCATCCCCTGCGCACCGGATATCCGGCAGATGCGCATGGAGATCGACAGCTCGCGCATCGACAGTCAGGTACTGCTGCAGGAAGTCGCCGATTTCACCCGCGACTGCTATGGCTATTCCCGCTCTCGGCTGTTCACCAACCGCCCGCAGTTGGACAAGGCACAAAGTCACGACGCGTCCTGGATCGGCTCAAGCTATTTTCTCGACACGCCCGGCTACTACGACACCGATCGCTCACGTACACCGCGAATCAGCTGGCCGTATGACGACAATCGCGACGTTTCCTTGCCGCGGCTGGAGAATGGCGCGGGCTACCCCACCTGCAAGCAATGGTGGAGTGACAGCGGTATCGGGCTGCGCGAGCGCTTGATCGAGCAGGTCGACCCCTCGCTGTTGACTCAACTGAAAGGTTGGTTGACTGGCCGTACGAGCAACGAGATCGAGGATGCCACCCTGCGCGAACTGGTCAGCCCGCACCAGCAATCGATGACCATGTCGCCCGAACAGGTGTACCAGGACTATGGCTCCAGTGCTCGCGGCGGCTCGATCAATCAGGGGCTCAATAACCTGGCCACCAACACCGGGCTGGCACTGGGTTCCTTCAGCAATTTTCCCGCAATGAATGCGCTACGCGCCGCCCTGCCGATGGTGCAGGCTTTTCTGATCATGGGCGTCATCATCAGCTTGCCGCTGATTCTATTGGTCAGTACCTACCAGTTGAAGACCGTCATGACGTTGACGTTCGCGCTGTTCACGCTGCACATGCTGAGTTTTTGGTGGGAGTTGGCCCGCTGGGTCGACTCCAGCATGCTCGACACCCTGTACAACAAGGTTTCGGCGTCCAATCAGGTACTGTTATCGCTGCCCACATCCGGGTTTATGGACGGAACGGTCACGGCACAAGTGATCGAGTATGTGATGGGGGCGATGTTCATCGTGCTGCCGATGTTGTTTTTGGCTGCGATGAGCTGGGCAGGATATAGCGTTGGCTCAATTGCCGACGGCATGCTTAGCAAAGGAGCAGCTCAAGCGCAGGACGCTGGTGCAAGGGGCGCTGGAGCTCTGATGTCTGCTGGAAAGGCCTTGAGGAAGGGGTGAAGAACTCGACTACAGGTCTTTTAAATCAGGCTGACCGGGTGCGCGGCCATACTCATACTCACCATATGGGTCGCCATATGCCTTGTACCGGAGAGCATCCTTAGGTTTGATAGGAGTTCCATCGGCGATGGCCCAACACAAGACAATAAGGATCATCACCGACACTGTGAACCATAAGCTAACTAGAATGAGTCCGGCAGCAACTGCCAACTTGATGACTAGAAAACTCCCGCGAACAAGTAATTTACCTGCGGGCATACCTGCCGTCTCCGCACGTTCAACCACGCGGGATTCAAACGCTTTCAACTTGCGATACCCACGCTTTATCGACATGCCACAGGTATAAGCCCAGCGGTGGGCGCGGGAACTCTGAACAGGTTGCTGAGTCGGCATGGTCTCGCCCTCTTTTGAGCGTTTTCATGAATGAGACAAGAGTAATAGCCTACTACTGAAAACGGCCCGTGCCTGACCGCTTATCAGTTTTTTCGGCCGAAAAATCTTCATTGGAAGCCAGAAGACAAACCCCGTGAAACAGCGTCTCTACAGTGATTGACCCAGATAAATCGTCCAGCTAAATACAAGGTACGGATCGCTGTTATCGACAGCACTTCCCCAGGTAGCCAGAACCTTCAAGGCTACGTCATTTCGGTGATGGCTCTCCCCAAGTGCGATTAGCGTTCGGTAGCTCGCACGATGACCGCTTCGGCGGTGATGAATGCCCACTGCTCTCCTAAAAGCCCTCCGAGCACTGCTCGCCTGGCAAACCTTCCTGTTTTTCTTCAACCCACTGCGGGGAAATTTCTTTCCCGCACGGGACAGGTTTCTTCGCACTTTCAACGGAGCTACACCATGTCCGACTCACTCACACCCAAAGCCCTGAATACCATTCAGTTGCCCATTGTGTTCACCCCTGACGCCTGGCAAAACGCGGTACTGCTCGAGTGCTCAGATCATCCTGTGAGGCTACAGGTCGATCGGCTGAGCAACGTACTACGCGCGGCCTTCGAAGCCCACCTGGCCCATCCACACGAACCCCATGTGCTGTTCGAGGTAGTCCACATTGCACCAACGGGGCATCTACACCATGACCCGTTACTGCAACTGAGTCTCAGACTACTCAAAGAGCCGAACGAGCCCGGCGCCTTGCTGATAGCGCTTGCAGCAGAGCATCGGCGCTAATCACTTACGCCCGGACTCGGCCCCACATTCACCTTAGGACGGCAGGCAAGACCTGCATCAATCCAGCACATCACCCAATCGGGGAACCCTCCCCCGACGGGCACGGCGTTCCTCCGTTTTATCTCGAGGAACATGCCATGCGCGATATCTACCAAGACGTGACGGACAAGATCGTTACTGCTTTAGACCAAGGCGTTGTCCCCTGGATCAAACCATGGTCCTCTAGTGGCTCAACTGACGTCGGTCATCATCAACCCTTCCCCATCAATGCCATCACGCGTCGTCCCTATTCGGGGATCAATTTACCGTTGCTCTGGGCCGAGGCCAGGTTGCAGGGGTTCACTCAAGATCGTTGGCTGACCTTCAACCAGGCCAAAAAAGCCGGCGGACACATCCGTAAGGGTGAGCACAGCACTCTGGCGGTGCTCTACAAGCCGATGGAACGCGAGGAACAGACCGAGTCAGGCCAACCCATTTTCGATGAGAATGGTCAGCCCAAGGTCACTCACTTTGGTATTCTCAGGACGCATTTCCTGTTTAATATCGAGCAAACGGAGGGGCTCGAAGCTCTCAATGAAATACTGCTCGAAACGGAACCGAGCGATCCCTTCCAAGCCAACAGCGCTGCGGAAAATCTGTTGTTAAGTTCTGGCGCAAAGATCGTTCATCGGCCTGCCGACGAAGCGTTTTACCACCCGATCAGGGACTTCATCCAACTACCGACAAAAGCACAATTCCACAACGAAAGTGGCTACTTCGCCACTGCCCTGCATGAACTATCGCACTGGAGCGGACATGCCTCGCGCCTGCAGCGCGAAGGGGTGGTTTCCCCTAGCCCATTCGGTACGCCTGGCTATGCCTTCGAAGAACTGGTAGCTGAAATGGGCGCCGCATTCTTGTGCGCTCATTGTGGCATTCAGGGTGAGCTGCGTCATGAGGGTTACATTGAGTCCTGGCTCAGTCTGCTCACAGACAAACGCGCGATCTTCCGCGCCAGTGGCCAAGCCCGAGTTGCAGCGGAGTACATACTCAACCTGGAGCAGCAACTTAAGCAAGTAGTTCTGGAAGCCCCGCCATGCATCAACGGCGACGCTTAATCGCTAGTTATTCTTAAACTCGCTGCAACAGATGCTTCATAGGGCCCAACGCAAGTTGGGCTTTTTTGCCTCCAGATAGCCCCCCCGGGGCGGCACGTAGCCACAGATGATCACAAGCCCAAGGAAGCGCTCTTCGATGTGCAGATCAAACGCCATCCGGCTACGACGAACAGTGCTGTTCAGTTAGTAATCAATCCGTTGCAACCAGCCTACTGCGCGGCACGTAGAGATTTATCCACAGATCTACACACGTTTTTCGTGGACAACTTTCAATCTGTCGCGACGGACTTCCGCCACCGATTGACTCTACCGACTGAGGGCCATTTTGGGAGCGTGACCATCCGTGAAGATAAATCTGCATCAGTCATCCAGGTGATCCGCCAGAAACCCAACCAATTCCAGCGGGCTTTGGCTGTCGATCACCTTGTAGATCAAATCACGTTTACTGCGCGGCAACTTCTTGACCACGCTCTTCGCCGAGGCCCTGACGGCTTCGTCGGTCCCATGTATACGTGCCGCGAGCAGCAGCACGATCGTTGCATCAGTGAGGTTCATGGCAAGACCCAAAAAATATGCACCGCAGTGTACCGACTCTTGTCTTTTCCGTACCAGCCCCCAGCAAAACGATGCCTAGCAATATCAGTATTCGGATTGCCCCGCAAAAGGACACCAGCCAAAAAGGATGGGCAAGGGTTGGAAGGGAATGGGAACTCAAGGGTAAGAGCGCTACCCGAAAAGGCTAAAAGGCCACTGGTCCAGCCACCGCCTGGAGATCACAATGCTCCTCAGCCTGTTTCGCCGCAAAAGGCAAAATCCCCCTCCGTCACCGACCGTGAGCGCCGCCGAAGGTTACCTGCCCATTGAGTCAGCGCACACCCTGTTAGCGGCCGAGCACCGACGCCAGTTGCTCGATCGCATCTGGCAGTACACCGCTCTCTCCCACGCCCAATTTACCCAACTCTACTTAAATCCGATCCATCGCTACGCCGAACAGGTCCAGCAACTTCCGGCCAGCGAGACGCACCACCATGCGTATCTCGGCGGCATGCTCGACCATGGACTGGAACTGATCGCTTGCAGTTTGAAATTGCGCCAATCCTATCTGCTGCCCACTGGCGCCGCGCCCGAAGACCAGGCCGCGCAGACCGACGCCTGGTCCGCCGGCATCGCCTACGGCGCCCTGCTGCATGACATCGGCAAGATCGCCGTGGACCTGTTGGTCGAACGCCAGGATGGTCGTGTTTGGCATCCTTGGCAGGGTCCCCTGGATCAGCCCTACCGCTTTCGTTACCTCAAAGGCCGCGACTACCACCTGCATGGCGCCGCAACCGGTTTGCTCTACACCCAGATTCTCGACCGTCCTATCCTGGACTGGCTCAGTGGATTCCCTCAACTCTGGGCCAGCCTGCTGTATGTCCTGGCCGGTCAGTACGAACGTGCTGGCGTGCTCGGTGAGTTGGTGATTCAGGCCGACCGAGTCTCCACCGCGCAGAACATTGGCGGCAACCCGAACAAGGCACTGCAGGCGCCGATGCATTCGCTGCAACATCACTTGATCAGCGGACTGCGTCATCTGGTTCAACACGAGCTGAAACTCAACCAGCCGGGTGCCGCGGGTTGGTTGACTCACGACGCACTGTGGCTGGTCAGCAAGACGGTCACCGACAAACTGCGAGCCTATCTGCTGTCGCAAGCGATTGAGGGCATTCCTTCGTCCAACATTGCCGTGTTCGACGAACTGCAGTCGCATGGGCTGGTCGAGTCGACCCCGGAAGGCAAAGCCATCTGGACTGCGCAAGTGACGCAGGGAGACTGGCAGCAGAGCTTTACCTTTCTGCGCCTTCAGCCGGCGTTGATTTGGGGGAATGAAGACCGGCCTGAGGCTTTCAGCGGAACGGTGAGTGTTGCAGTCGATGACCTCTCGACTGATGCGTCGGCATCACCACTAGCGCCTAAAACTGTCAGTACAGAATCGCATCAAAGCTCTTCGCTGACAGGTCCCATGGTGATGGAAGATGCTGACTATCTCGGCTCGCTGTTGGATATGTTCGAGCAGCAAGAGCCTGGGGTCAGCGACACATCGTCAGCAAGCACTCTCGAAATCTCAAATCCCTCGTCGGATGACCCTGGTCAGGCATTCCTGAATTGGGTTAAGGAGAACATTCAAAGCCATAAGCTGATCATCAATGACAGCAAGGCCAAAATCCACACGGTGGGTGGCAGCGTATTTCTGGTCACGCCTGGCCTCTTCCAACGCTACGCTCAGGAGTTTCCTGGTATCTCACAAGGTGCCACTCAAGAGATTGAAGAATGGCGTTGGGTGCAAAAGCAGTTCGAAAAACTGAAGATACATAGGAAGCGCGGCGACGGTCTGAATATCTGGGTATGCCAGGTGCAAGGCCCTAGGAAGAAAACCACTCTGAAGGGGTATCTGATGCAGGAACCGAAATTACTTTTTGAATCGATACCGCCAGACAACCCTTTTCTCGCGATTGATGATGGTTAACTGCACCTTCCGACGCTGCCATCAAGCAAGCGATTGCACAGGGGTAGAGTAGGCGGAAGAAGCTTCGATGTTGAGCAGTCTGTTGGCGCTGATGAGATTTTGACCCAGGCTGTTGGAGTCGATTACCCCATCCAAATTTTCCGCAAACAATGGTCTTGCTCAAGAATTCAGAGGCTACATGCGGTTCATTCAAAATCAGCCGCCTGGCTCAAAATTGTATCAGTGCCAACAAAAGAGCCAGGCACAAGTGGAGAAAAAGGCAGTCAGGCATTTAGGAGAATGATGGCGGCAATGCTGGAGTTGAAAGAGAAGGACTGAACGGCATCTCTGGCAACCACCGGCCAGCACGCAGCAGCCGCCCCCTATCATGCCCCCTCCGTATTTTGCCGCAGCAGCACCCAGCAAACACAACCCAACTGGGGAATTCTCGCGCAGCGAGCTTCTCATCGGGCTACCCGATGCAGAGTCCTGCCAGTTACCGTGGAAGCTGACCATGCCTTGTCACAATCGGAAATCCGACATAATAGGACATGCGGGAAATGTCGGTTCGAGCATCAGAACGTAACGTCGCGCACGGGTCACTCCAACGCGAAGAATTTTCCGGCTGCGGTCGTAGGGTGCTGCATCACCCCGCCACACCAAGGAAGAGCGAAACTCTTTTGCTCCTTGCCTGATGCCTTCCCGAACCAAGATTACCGCATCGAACTGCTTGCCCTTGGACTTGTGGATAGTCATGACGTGTATACCCCCGGTATCGTTCCCATCAGCGAGCAGTTGATCCTGCACCAGTGCGTTATCCAGCCCCTGACGCGCGCTGGTGTAGGCACCAGTCGTCATCCACATCTCCGACAAGCTCGCGCTGATTCGCTTGCCACGATTGAACGCGATCAAATAGTCGAGGGCCCCCGCGACCTGCTTGAACTCGGTAACGTCGGTCCGGTAGAGCAGCGTTTTGATCTGAATCCAATCCCTGCCAGGGTCACCGGTAAGCACCAAATCAGCAGCGCCATTGATGAGTGCTTCAGCACTCCTCGCGAGATTGGTCTTCGGGGGCTTACCCTCTGCTATGCTGGCGCTCCACTTCAAGTAGGTTGCTGCCTCCTTGATCGCCGTCGCACTGCCATCTGCGCGCCTGATCGAGGCGAGCAATTTAAGACAGGCTGCGATATCAGCTGCACGCCGTTCAGGAAGCTTGGGCTCCAGCAGGAATGCTGCCAATCTGGCCGACAGCAGAACTGCGGCCTCGTCGAACAACACTTTGTGAGGAATGGGCTTCGCCCCTCCGTTCAAGGCAGCTGAAATTTTGGCGACGCCACTGCCGGTTGTTGCGAGGATGACCAAGTTTTCCAATTCCAGACCGTCAGCTTTAGCACCACTGAAAAATCGACCGAGCGCCACACGCATCCACTGGGCAGGATCGTTTCTGGGGTCATACAGAATGCGACCAACACCGGCATACGGGGCTCTTCTCGGCGTATTCGCCAGGACGTCATTGCCGAAAACAGCGATTTCAGTGCCAGGGCTGCGGTTGTTGTCGGAGCCGAGATCCACCAAAACAGGAGTTAAGGCGTCTTTGATATGCTCGATTCGCTCCGGACCTACACCCTCCAAGTGGTCAAAAATCTGCTGATCAAGATCAGCCAGGCAAATGATTTGGCAGAGGTCGGCCAGCTTCTCGATGCAGCCCCAAGCCGCATTCCCAGTGTCTTGAGCTTCATCAACAATGATCACAGGGTGAGTGTCTGCCACCAGTTCCCGGAGCAACTGACACCTTTCGAGCAGCTCACTGGACTTAGGAGCAAACCAGTCAAAACAGATTTGTCCCTCTTCCGCGAACAATCGCTCCCGCTCGGCTTGCCACGCGAGCCACTCGGCCGTCCCCTGCTCTCCTTTCTTCGGCGCTTTTAATCCACCGGACAAGGCCCTTTCATCTTGAGGTAGCAGGATCTTGAGCTTTCCCTTCGGTGAACCAAGCAGGTAGCCATGGCTTTTGAGCAGTGACCAGCAGAAGGAATGGAAGGTCTGGAGACTGAGCTGCGAACGTACCGTCTTATCGACCAGCAGACTCGACGCCTCTGCAACCCTAGCCACGGCTGCGCGAGAAAAACTGAGGAAGAGTATTGACTGCCCCGGCTGCAACCCAGCAGCAATAATCTTCGTGGCTTTCTGAAGGGCGATAGTGGTCTTCCCGCTGCCAGGCCCTCCAACAATCAGGAGGTGGGCATCCTCGTCCAGAATCGTCTGACGCCGCTCGCAGATGATCATAGGGCTCCTACCAGATCCTCTTCATCCTCTTCCTCAGCCGGTCTATCACCGGGGCGAGCGGCAGGACCAGGTTTTGGAAAGTCGTTATAAACACGCGTCAGGAAGTCTGTGATGCCCGGAGGTAGCTCATGCAGCGCGCAAAGGTCCAGCAACCGGGCTGCATACCCATTGCCCTTGTTGCTCTTGAGCGCCTTGAGCATGTTATCCGTTACGCCCTTGTCATCAGGGCGCTCGGCGGGGATGCCAATGTTCCCCTGGTCACCAGATTCACGAAGCGCGCAAAGGAACGTCCATTGGTGCTCGACCGGCGTCTGGGTTACCAGGAGCTGCTCGATGTTCGGGAAAGGAATCTCGTTCGGGAAGTCGAAGGCTTCCGCAAATTTTTGATTTTCCTCCGCCTTGCGTGACTTGTAGTCATAGAACGCATACGTTCGTAGGCCAAGCGCCTTGAAGAATGCACCGAAATTAGGCAACGAACCGTCGCCCTCGACGGGGAAAATCGTGATACCTGCCAAATCCAGGGCAAACAGATCTGGGTTGGCCTGCTCCATCTTCTCAGCGACTGCAGTCAACGCACCGTGCTCGGTGATCCCCTCCGCGACAATCACCCCAGGGCCCAGCATCGCTTCCGCCAGGCCACGGCGGGCATGGCGCTTGTACATCTTGCCTTTCAGTGTGGTGCCAGAAGCGACGGTCGTCGACTCCACTGTCGCCTCGCCATTACGCCGTAGGATGATGATCTGTGAGGGGTCGAATCGCTCGATCACATACGGGGAATGCGAGGTGACAAAGCACTGAGTCGTCTCTTCTAGAAGGTACTTCGAAATTCGCCGCTGCGTATGCGGTGGCAGGGCAATCTCAGGCTCCTCCATCGCGAAAATCACGTTGTCCTTTTTCACCTCGGCGATGAAAGACAGGAGTGCTAGCACAAGGGTGTTTAGCGTACCTGTCCCGACATGCTGGAATGGGACTGGCTTTTGGTCAGCGGTGATTGAAATGAAGAATGACATCGTCTTGCGCAGGTGCTCTCGCGTGAGCTGCGAAACGAACAACTGGGTCGCCTTTCCAGCGCCACCTACGGATATGTACTGAGCAAGCCTCTCTTCAATCGAATCCAGTACTGGCCGAAGGTCGGCAGCATCCGAATCAATCGGAGGATCTAGCTCCCGAAGCCGCTTGATAGACTTTTCCCATAGGCCAGTACGAACACCTTGCAACCGGAGGATCAGGTCGAGCAAAGAACCTCGCTCAAGGCTGAGAGCCCGTGAGCCTGTGCGCAAAGTCCGAAGGTAGAGAAACCCAAACAGCCGCTTCACTGTTTTCTTTACACGCTGAAGCTCGCCGTCTTCGAGGCTGGGGCTGTATGAGAAGAACGTGTCCGCCTCGAACTCATCCTCCTCCGGGTTGTAGAAGGCTTGGGTCTCAATGCGCAGGCATCGAATAACATCGGGAGGGACGGCGGCATCTACCTCACCTGCCTCCAACAGACGTTCCTCTTTGACATGCCACAGCTCCGTGTGGGCGGCGCAGGTGCGCTCAACCTCGCCACTGAGATCCACCAGCATGACTTCGATCCTGATCTTTACGGGAGTGGCCCCGTCAGCATCCAGGTACGAGGCGTTGTAAAAATCGAACTCTTGAACCGGGGGAAAGCGGGAAAGCCTGTCCGGACTGAGCACAAGGTCCAAAGCCTCGCAAATCGTGCTCTTCCCGACGTTATTGCCCCCTACCAACAGAGTGTGTCCGTCAAACGTAAGGTCAGCTGACTTTACACCCCGAAAATTTTCAATCTTCAAATTGATGACGCGCATTTCCGCAAATCCCTATGCCTGTTCGACACCTGAGCTTGGCTCATCCAGCCGACGCTGCATAGCCATTACTGCGGAAAAAATGGTCATCATGAGATTCATGATCAATTCATTCTGAAACGCTGCCTTACATGCTTTGAGTAGGTAGCAGGTGCCGCTCGTAACGTGATGGGATGCTCAGCTATATCCAAGCAGGCCTACAAGAGCCTCGCTTAGCGCTGGAGAAAATTACTCCACGATGCCAAAGTGACTTAGCATCGGCTGATTTAATTATTGCCTTCCGTTCTTATATGCCCAGTGGGCCAAGGATGTCCTGCATGTACAACCTGTTGATGACTGCTGGCGAAGATGACTGGAACAATCCCACATGGACCATGAGTAGAGATCGATTTCTCGAACACACCGTGGCCGCGATCAGGGAAAGGTATCAAAACCTGAGCCCGGATGCCCTCCAACACCTCAGGCAAATACCCACCCTATTTGCTTACGAAGAGTTTCGCAACCAGCCAGCACGGGTTGGCCGCGTTACAGAAATTCAGCAATTGCAGAATGCGCTTCGAATCACCCTGGCAATTGATCCGCACATTCCACCGATTCCACAGACGGTGTTTAGGACGATCTACGCAGACCTTGATATTAACACGCGTAATTTTGAGCATAGCCGCACCCATTGGGCCCTCAAAGATGTAGATCTACCCAACGTCCTCGCAGCGCACAACCTATCGGGAACCGCACAACTGCTGCCGCAATCTAGGCCGCCGAAGGTTTTCGTCTCATACTCGTGGGATTCGCCAGAGCACCGCCAGTGGGTTGCTCACCTGGCCGCAACACTGCGCTCCAATGGGATAGATGCCATTCTCGATCAATGGCACGTTCGAGGCGGAGAGGACCTTGCAGCGTTCATGGACCGATCTCTTCGAGAAGCGGATCGTGTGTTGGTCATCTGTACAGACGGGTACTACCAACGCGCAGTCGCGAGACAAGGTGGAGTGGGATATGAGCACTCCATGGTCACTGGGGAGTTGATGAGAAATGTGGGCTCCAACAAATTCATCCCGATAGTGCGTCAATCAGGGACCCAAACGCAGGTCCCCCCCGAGCTAAGTGGCCGGTTGCGATTTGATCTGGCTCCTGGCCCTAACTACCTCACGCATCTTGATGCCCTTATCAGAGACCTGCACAACGTTCCGACTCCGATTCCACCATTGGGGCAGAACCCATTCCTATAACTATTCGGCGTCAGCAATCGAATCAGGCATCTGGAATGGAGAGCGAACCGCCTGCCATTCTCTGGCGACTTTCCGCGTAGCGGGCTACATGCCGACCTGGGTGAAGCCATAACATCAAGCACCTGCGGGGCCGGCCCTGACCAAGGGCAGACCACAGGCCATTACTGCATCAGCCCTCTTCAGCCCGTCTTTTAGACCGAGCAGGACACTACTGATACGCCACGTTTTTCTGGGATACTGGGCCATGGATTAGTCCAGAAGCCTCTAGCATGGGCTCTGGCGGTTAGTAATTGAGCAATACGTTCGGATGCACAAATGTCAAGGATTGATCTGAAGGTTCCGTTTTCACAGAAAGATGAAGCGAAATCACTGGGCGCTCGATGGGACCCAAGCCTGAAGACCTGGTATATCCCCGAGGGCGTCGCAATAGGCCCCTTGGCCCGATGGCTGCCGGTGACAGAGCATTCAGACTTGGAGCACGGACCGGAATTTTGCGTCAGAGCGCCTTACTACTACGTCATGGAGTCAATCTCCGACTGCTGGAGCTGCTCCAATTGGACCCGCGTATTTTCGTTCAAGCTGCCAGAAGAGCACGAAGAATTCGTGTACGCGGAAGATGAAGACGAAGGTTTCGCGCTCACGAGCAACCTCGGTGAGTGGAAGCGACATGGGTATCGTGGAACGGTCTCCAACGTGGACTGCCTCTCCCCGCAGGTCACGAAGCAGATCCATCGCTTTACCAACAAGTTCAAGCACGCCTACAGCAAAACGGTTGGCAGCCGTTACCTGATGAATCACTGCGAACACTGCGGGGCAAAGCTCGGCGATTTTTTCATGCACAGCGAACCTGGCGGGGCTTTTTTTCCGACCACACCAGACGAAGCTCAGCGGATGTCTCTTGTCAGAATCAACGAACGGTTCGATGCGAACTGTAGCGTCGGCTTCGCCTCCGAAGACTTTTTCGACTGGATGCAGATTCGCGAGCAACCCTAATCACAACGTTTAACCACCCGATAGCCCGATGGCTGTCCCCCGCACATCCTTGGCAAATTAGCTAATGGTCGCCCTCTCTCAGTGAGCGATAACGGATGCGCCCAGCAAATCACTCCAATCCAACTGACCTACGTTGATGCCAGGCCCCTGTACCATCACTGTGCTACCATCAATGACTCTCAGCTGACGTCAGAAGCGCTCGGCACTCATAGTCACTACGGACGAGCATGGCATGGACGATCAGACACACAGTTCACCTGATGCTAATACAGATGCAGAGATTAAAAGCTCTGAGGTGAAATCGCTTGTTGTGTTGAACGCATGTGCCGCGAAGTTTTTCAAGAAAAAACTCGGCGGCCTATCGTTCTACGATAGTAATAAAGGCAGCGACTGGGACCTAGCGTCCCCAGTATGTGTTGACTTCGTCAATCTCATTGGCAAGAAGTTTTCCAGAAGCGGAAGGATCTACGGATACGTGGACCCGAACATGCTCGCTGCTGCCGATAATTTCTCAAAATATTCTAGCAACCTCGATTTCCACGCGCTTGTCACTGGCGTTATGGAACGGCTGTGCCACGAGGCAAACGACCCGGCACGTCGCTCTCTCAATGAGGGTTACGTTGTATTTTCACACTATCAAGACTACCGACAGGTCGATCACCTCTTGATTGTCATGCTTGGCAAAAAAGGCGGATATGATTTTGACGATGACACCAACCTTAATCCGAAAGGTACGGAAAGTCTGAACCTTCAAGATTTCCGCCAAGCCTCTTGCATGGACCTGACGGAATTCAGAAAAGGCTTCCCCGAAAATACAGGTGATTCCTACCTCTATTTTATTAAAGGAAATTCTAAAAGCGAATTCTTCAACGTTGCACTGGGTTGCTCTGATTCAATGCCAGGAAAAGTCTGCGTTGACAACCTAAAAAACGCTCTGGGTGCATACCTTACTGACGAAGCAGGTGATCTGCCCTCCTCGGAACGGCGCACAATTCACAATCGCGTCGTTAACTATATCGAAAGCAAAGCAGGCGAACGTGTACACCTTTCCGAAATCCAGCACGTTATCAACAAATGCCTGCAACCAGGCTCGCCTCACCTTGGCGGCCTCATGAAATTTATCTCAGAAAACTCTGAGCGCTTTAAGGTGAGCGAAGAATTCCAGCCCTCTGGTGTCGCTGCTAAAAGCATGGGATATGTAGATGTTAAGCTGCCGTCCGGAGAGTTCGCGGGGCGCTTGAAACTAGACGCCGTGGCCGTTGGTGACAGCACTGCCGACCTTAGCGTCGACAAGGACTTCGTGTACCTAAAGGTGAAGCTCCCAAGCGACGTATCAAACAGGCTTAAGGGCATAAATGCTGAGGATCCATCGTCAGGATCCCAAGATGCTTGATCGTATCTCGTTGGATGATGATCAGCTCATATTCGATACGGAGTCGCTGGATATAAAGGACGCCCATGAGTTCCTCAAAACTTATGGCTGCCACAGTCCTGACAATCTGGATCTGATTGGGCATGAGCTTTTCCTGCTGAAGCCCTCAGCATGGGACGAGGGCTACGTGCCCTTCTTTGCCAACGCCGAGGCAATGTGGCATGCGCTACGAACGCGCAGCGCAAAGCCTGGACACGTGCAAATCATCGGCATGAACGAGGATCAGCATGCGTCGGTTTCCCGACTGTTAGACCTGTACTTTTTAGTTAGAGAAACACTCAAAACGCTTTGCCATAGCGAAGGCGACGACAGCCAGATCCTCAAGTATATTTTCTTCAGCTCTAAAGAGTCACTTCTTACAAAGCTGGAAGTCTCGTACCTGATGGCATGCGATGAGCTAATGGCCATCAAAGTCGACGAAAAAGGCATGAAGCACGCTCAAACGATGCATGCAGCTGTGATGGCAGACGAGGACGTTCACTGCGAAGAAAGACGTCACGTTATGCGAGAAACGCTGACGGAATTCTTGAAGGATGAGAAAGACTACAACATCCGCATGATAATGGTGTCCATCTCGACCTTCTACAAGAAATACAATGAGCGCTATAAGGTTTATGTAAGCAAATTCTCAGTCAACAAAATTCTCACTGAGATTGAAAGTGATTGCGTTAGTTTTTTAGGTAAGGTCCAAGAAGCCATCATGGCCCAGCAGACGAAGGCGTTTGCTGTGCCAGGTGGCATAGTGGCAGCTGGTGCTATTTTAAAACCTGCTACGACCGCATGGGATTATCTCGTCATACTCGTGGGGCTGATCATTTCAACCTGGATGATCACTTCGTTAAACAACAACGTAATCAGCCACATCAACCTGCTTGCAGAGGAGTTCGAGCGCTCCACCAAAAAGTACGATGACATCGTCGTGGGCGTAGAAGAGATTCAAGAAAAAATTGAAGACTCACGAATAAAGCTTTCAACTTCGTCTAAGTCCGCCAACTCCAAGCTTAACGGGCTAACCCGCGTATGCTGGCTAATATTCATACTGGTAAGCCTGATTTTGCTCAAACGCTTCTTGGAAACGTGATGGTCGTGATAGAGACGGTAGCTACCTGCCATCCCCCCTGATACAGATCCATTAGTGCTTTCGATGGCCATCACTAGCGGGTCAGCGCCAGAGCCAATTAGGCTACCGTAGCGCTCCATCGGAGCGTGAATTTACCCTGCCGGAACGTCTACCTGACAAGCCATCACCTGCTCCGAAGGACACAATGCACGCAAAGCCCCATAGACTGAATGAGTTCACCAGTCGAGATGTTTGGTGCTGGAGGAGGCGTCCAGTTAGGGCAACCCAACCTGCGGCATGTAAGCCTTGGGCACAGGCCATGGGACGCCGACCTCTAGTGCATCTAACAAATCCGCCCAATATTGCATCATCCTACGTCTCGGCTCGACGTATTCCGCATGGTTGTTCGCATCAGCGTGCGAAAGCTGCGCCTCAATCCATTCTTCGACAAAACCAACCTCGTTGAGCGCCGTTGAGATGGTGGCCCTGATGCCATGACCGGTGAGCCTCCCTTTGTAACCCATCCGGCTAATGGCGGTGTTAAGGGTATTTTCACTGATCATTTCCTGCGGTTTGAATCGGTGAACCAGCAGATACTGCACCGCGCCCCCTTAACCGCATCAGCCGCTGCACAATTGCAATCGCTTGAGCAGAAAGCGGAATCACATAAGGTGGGATCTCATTCCCCTGTGTTCGCACACGACTCCGGAGTTGCTTCACACCCTCCGGCGGCACCAGCCAGACCCCCTTGTCGAAGTCGAATTAGTCTGGCGTCGCCGCCCGTAGCTCTCCTGTGCGCACGCCCGTCAGCAGCAATAGACGAATGCCAATGCCAGCGCTTCGAACCAGTCGTATGCACCTGCAGAGATAAGCCATTCCTATCAGTTAACGTATAAGGAGCATAAGAATTATGTGTATATGACCAATATCAATTATGGACTTGCCCCTACCAAACTGGACACCAACTCCCCGTTAAATTGATGTTGCTGCCAAGCGCCTGAACTCCCTCGGC